>JBFLZY010000004.1:0-67191 GCA_040755975.1 Bacillota bacterium
TTCTTTACGTAACCAAAAAGACAAAAGGTTGAGCTTGCTGCAAAGGGGTTGTCAGGAGTACAGACGAATCACCCTATTACTATTATGAATATAATAATTATTAAGAAGATTATGAAAGGAAGGATAACTATGGAGTTTATGAGGTGCATTATGATTGAATCGGAAACCGGGTTTTTTGTGATTTTTCCTTCTTTATGTAAAGGTTGCGGGTTTTGTCTCCACAAATGCCCGATGAAGGCGCTCCGCTGGTCGGATGTGCTGGGGGCCTATGACCTGCCCGTGGCAGAGGTAGACGCCGGCAAATGCGTGTCCTGCGGCGTTTGTCAGGAGTTTTGCCCGGACTGCGCCATCCTGGTAATCAGCAAAAGGAGCGGAGAGTGTATGACCTGCGCAACTTGCGAGTGGGTATGCACAAATGGGGCAATTTATGTTCGGGAGGCGCGTGAATATGCACTTGATGACGGTAAATGCCTGCGGTGCGGAGATTGTTTCCGGGCCTGCCCTACCGGCGCGATGAGCAGGAAGGCCAAATTTACCCGGTAACGTTACCTATGGAGTTGTTCAAAAACATTATGTTATCTTTTTTGCTTTGATGGTCAATTAATGTTTAAGCCAGGTAATCACGTTTAAGAAAAATGCTGCCAGGCCGGCGGCCATCAGGGGACCCACCGGTATCCCGCCCAAAAAAGTGATTCCGAAAATCGACCCCACAACCAGGCCAAAAATAATTTCCGGTTCCACCTGCAGTAGTTTTAAGCCTTCGCTGTTTAAGCAGGTGGCCAGGGCGCCGCTGACGATGGCCAGAATTCCCGGCAGGCTGATCAAATTGTAAAGCATTTCCCGTTCGGTAATTTTGCCGGTGGCCACCGGAACAAGGATGGAAAGCAGCAAAAAAAGCAGGCCAAGTTCAAGGCCGCGTCTTTCCAGCAGGGGAAAGATAAAATTTAAATTGGAGAACTTCAGGATCAACAGGATACAGGCCGCCGTGGCAATTAAATTGGAGCGGGCGATAATTCCGATGAGCAATAAAATAACCAGCATATTTACGCCGGACATAAATTTCCCTCTTCGCCAAAGACGAGTTTTTTTAAAAATATATGCCGGTAAGAAGAAAAATATGGCAGTTGTTCTGACAACAACTGCCATGGGGATTGTCTTTTGATAGAACAGGCTCTTTTGCGGGGAGCAGGGCGGCGACAGAAACGGGAATGAACCGGCCCACTATCCTGCTTGGCAATTCAATACTGCCTTGAGGGTATCCGAGCGCAGCCCCACCCGCAAGGCTTCCAGTGCCATAACGTCGTGCGGCGGGATGTTTCCCAGGTTGACGTCCGGTCCAAATTTTAAGATTAGTTCCTGTTGCTGGCTTTTCAGCGGCGCCTCCCAGATCAGCAATTGAGGGTCGTCAATGGCGGAGAGCAGTTCTTCCAGTTCGCAATGCAAAAAACAACCCTGCTCGTTGTAAATGCCGGCGTTGATTCCGGAATCGCGTCCTTCCAGAATCACCCGGAAGGCTCCGTTGGCCATATCTTGTTTGATTTGTTTGGCCAACTGGTAAGGTGTCCGGCGCTCCGCGCGGTCTTTTTTGCCCACTTCTGTTAAAACCAGGAAACCCAACCGGGCAGCCATGATAATTGCTTTTTCTCTCACCTCGCTATCCAGGGTGATTGTGCCGTCGGAAACTTCGATGGCCGTAAAGCCCAGCCCCCTGGCCGTATATAAATATTCCGCCAGCTTGTTCTGTAAAATAGCTACCTCTAAAAACGTGCCGCCGGGGTAAATTTCAATCCCGAAGGATTTAACTAACTGAATTTTTTCTTCTAAGATTTCCGGCGTATATAAGGCTGATGTGCCGAAACCGAGCTTAAAAAAATCAATGTACTGACCGCATAAGTGAAGGAGATCCCTTGTATCTCCAAGGCCCAAACCTTTGTCGATAATCATGGTCAAGCCCTGTTTCCTGGGTTTTTGCTGCCTGCTTCCCAGGGGAAAACTCAGAATATCTTTCCATGTCTTGACCGGTGCCTGACGATCCATGCCTTTGAACTCCTTTCCCAAGTTTTAAATTCTTCTGACACCTCCGTTTATTTTTTACTTATCGGCAAGGGAAAGCCTATGCTCTAAGTTATTCAACGCCGAAGAAGGAAGTGACCATGGAAAATGTAGCAATAACAGGCATAACTGGCTTTATTTAATTGGTTTGCGGGCGGGGCTTAAACCCAAAAACGGCCGCGTTTCGCTGGTTGTGTCTTGTCCCAGCCGCTCGGCTTGAGCTTTTTCACTGCCGATGGTGATGTCCTTGCTCCGGATGAAAAATGCCGCCAGTAGGGAAGCGCCGGCGGCCAGGGCGGCTCCGCTCCAGAACATTAACGGCGTTCCCTTGCCCATCAGCAGGCCAAAGAGCGGTGGGCCAAAAGCCACGCCGAAGAAGCGAACGCTGCCGTAAAGGGAGGTCACCAGCCCCCGCCTTGCGCTGGCCGTAGAACTGGTGATAATTGTATTCAGGCAGGGCAGGGTGAGCCCCGTGCCGACGCCGGCAAGGGAAATGGCCACGAAGAAAAAAAAGGTTTGTTGCCGGATGCCCAGCGCCGCCAGGGAGGCGGCAATCAAAGCAAGGCCGGCGACCACCAGCCATTTCATCAACCGCGCCTTCTTTTTAATCAATGTGCCGGTAGCGTAAGACGTTGCGCACATGAATAAAACCGGGATGGCTAAAGCGGCTCCTTTGCGGATGCCGTTGTAATGAAAAACGGTTTCTAGGTGTTCGGATAAAAAGAAAAGCACCCCGAATAAAAGGAGCAGGGCCATCATCCCTCCAAAAAAGGAAGTGAGCAGCATCACCGACCTCTTTTCAAAAACCCCGGCAAAAGACTGAAGATACTGGCCTATGTTCTGGGTAGTCCGGGTTGTCCGGGGCTCCCTGACCAGCAGCCACATTCCGGCCGCTGCCGGAATCACGGCCAGGGGAAAAAAAAGAAAAGCGGCGTACCAGGCAATTAAGCCCAACAGAGCACCCAGAACAGGACTGACTACTTTTCCGAAGCCATTGGCGGCCTCAATTATGCCCAATGCCTGGGAGCGCCATTTGCCTGTGAAAAGATCGCCGCAAAGAGCCATGGCGATGGGCGCCGTCCCGGCGGCACCGATGCCCTGCAGGATCCGCCCGCCCAGAATGAGCGGGTAAGTTACCTGCTGAATAAAGATGGCCGTTAAGCCGGCCGCTACTCCGCCCAGGCCGTAGAGGACGAGGGAGGGGATAATTACCTGCTTGCGCCCGTAACGATCGGATAGAAAGCCGGCCAGGGGGATGATTAAACCGGCCGGAATGGAAAACAGGGTGATCAGCAGGCTGACCTTAAACTGGGTAAGGTGCAGGGCGTTTTTTATCGCCGGCAGCACCGGGATGAGCAGGGAGTTGCCCAGCACCATGATAAAAGGAACGCTGCTTAAAGCGGCCAGCACGGAGGGTTTAAACACTTCGTTCACGTCGTTCTGTTTGCTCATCAGGCATAAGTCCCTTCATCAAGACAAACTAAACAGTTTAAGTACATGAACATTTTTTCCTTTCTTCCGGAAGGTATGCATTTCTGCTCACTGTGCTTCATATGAAATAGTAGGCAACAGAAGCAGGGTATGCCAGAAGTTAATTCTGGAAGGAGTTTATAAATGTTCTTTTTATTTGAACGGGCTGTTTTTTTAATGGCCGGTTTACGCATTTTATCGGCCACCATTGAATTTAGTGCCGCTCTTTTAATGCTGTATTTTAACCGGGTGGAAACGGCCTTTAAAATTAATTGCCTGTTGGCCCTGGTCGGCCCCACCGTCTTGCTCACCACCACCACCATAGGTCTGGTGAGCCTGGCCGACCGGCTTGCGCCTTCTACCATGGTGATGATCTTGCTGGGGGTGACGTTGATTCTGGTCGGCGTGAACAGAATTTAAAAAGCGGCGGCTTAAGCAAGTCGGCAGCTCAAGAACCCGGCACTCACTGTTCCCATGGTTCTTTCGTGGTTGCTATCAGCAACTAAAAAAGCTGCTGGCCGGTAGTAAACAGGAGTGTTCGGTGAGTGCCGGGCCATGCCCCGGCTACGGTGGGCAGTTTGGCTGAAAATTTACGTCTGGAAGGAGCGGTATCTGATGAGAGGCTGCTTGTTTTTGGCGATTAAAGGAAGAACCGTGCTGGCGACCCTTGGTCTGCTTTTTCTGGCCTTGGCCGGGTATGGCTATTTTGGTTTATTTGCCGGGGAAAAGATTATTCCGGAGCAGCTGTTTGCCCAGGCGATCAACAAGACGCTGGCCAGCAAGGCTTTTCGCTATCAGGTGGAAATCAAAACGGAAAACCGGGGGATCTTAAGCCAGGTGGAAGGTGCCTGGGTGAGTCCGAACCTTGTTCATCTGCAAGGGAAGATGTATAACACGCCGGTAGAATTCGTTCAGATAGGGGAAACCACTTACATGAAGGATCTCTGGACGAAAAAGTGGCTTGATTTAAAAGGGAATAAACTAGGCCAGGCGCAGTTATACATTATGGAATTGGCCCCTTTAAGTTTTTTAAACTATAAAAATATCCTCGACATCCGCTACCGCGGGCAGGAAAAGAGGGAGGCGGGGAAAATGCTGGTGCTGGATTGCCGGCCCCAGTTGCAGGAACCGCTTCTCCGGGAGAAATACAGGGAATACCGGTGCAGGATGTGGATCGACCCCAGAGACCGGCGCATCCGCCAGGTTTTGCTGGAACCCGAAGAATCTGCGGGAAAAAATCTGCCCACCATTTCTTTAAAGTTTTGGGATTACGACCAGGCCATCACCATTGAGCCGCCGGGTAAAAGTTAAGATTGAAAAGATCTTCACGTTTGGATTAAAATAGAGGTGGTTTGAAGGGAATCCTTTGATTGACTATCTTGCTCTTTGCCTGTTATAATTACTCCGGTTTAAGAATGGAAGGCGGGGCTGGAGGAGTGAAGGTTGGGCACCCCCAGGTGCAAAAAGTATTGTTGACGGAAGAGGAAATCCAGGGCCGGGTCCGGCAAATGGCCAGCCAGATTTCCGCTGATTACGCCGGACGGGATCCTTTGCTCGTGGGTATCCTGAAAGGAGCCTTTATTTTTTTGGCGGACCTGGTGCGCCACTTGACCATTCCGGTTCGCCTGGATTTTATGGCCGTTTCCAGCTACGGCAGTGCAAGCGAATCTTCGGGAGCGGTGCGGATCTTAAAGGATCTGGACCAGAGCATCGAGGGGTTGCACGTGCTTCTGGTCGAGGATATCGTCGATACCGGCCTTACCTTAAATTACCTGCGGGAGAACTTACGCGCGCGCGGACCGGCCAGCTTGAAGGTTTGCACGTTGCTGGACAAGCCCAGCCGGCGCCTGGTCGAGGTGAGGATTGACTACAACGGTTTTACCATCCCGGATGAATTTGTCGTCGGTTACGGGCTGGACTATAACGGTAACTACCGTCATTTCAGGGATATAATGGTGCTCAAGCGGGAAGTGTACGCCGGGTGAATCATCTGCTTTCCTTTGCGGGGCGGAGAGAAGCGAAGGCAGGCAAGGGCCGGCAAAACCGAGTTTTGGGGGAGTCGTTGGAGGATAGAAAATGGAGCCGCAAGCAGAGCTGGTTATTGTTTTGGATTTTGGCGGCCAGTACAGCCACCTGATTGCCCGCCGGATAAGGGAATGCAAAGTTTTTTGCGAGATGCTGCCGTATCATACCCCGCTTGCCGAGATTAAAGCGAAATCTCCGCGGGGGATAGTTTTTTCCGGGGGGCCTGCCAGTGTTTACCAGGACGGGGCGCCCCTGGGCGATCCAGGGATCTACGATCTGGGTATTCCTGTTTTGGGTATTTGCTACGGAATGCAATTGATGGCCCGGCAGCTCGGCGGCGCCGTGGCCGCAGCGGAATACAGGGAGTACGGCAAGGCCGTCCTGGAGGTTCTGGAGCCCGATCAGATTCTGCAGGGGCTGGCGCCACAAGAGCAGTGCTGGATGAGCCACGGTGACCGGGTAGAGGCGGCCCCTCCCGGATTTAAGGTAATTGCCCGCACCGAGCAGGCTCCGGTGGCGGCTATTGCAAACGAGCAAAAGAAAATTTACGGGGTTCAGTTTCACCCGGAAGTGGCGCATACGCCTAAGGGGAAAACGATTATCGAAAATTTCCTTTACGGCGTTTGTAAATGCCGGGGCTTGTGGACCATGGGCTCTTTCATCGGGCGCGCCGCGGCGGAGATAAAGGAACAGGTAGGCAATGGCCGGGCAATTTGCGCGCTCAGCGGCGGAGTGGACTCTTCGGTGGCGGCGGTGCTGGTTCACCGGGCCATCGGCGACCGCTTGCGGTGTGTTTTTGTCAACCACGGCCTGCTGCGCAAAGGCGAGCCGGAAGAGGTCGTCCGCACTTTTCAGGACAGGTTTGGGATGAAGCTGATTTACGTTGACGCGGCCCAAAGATTTCTTGACCGCCTGGCGGGTGTGGTTGACCCGGAGCGTAAGCGGAAGATCATCGGGGAGCAGTTTATCCGGGTTTTTGAAGAAGAAGCCCGGAAAATCGGGAAAGTGGATTTTTTGGTCCAGGGGACCCTGTATCCCGATGTGGTGGAGAGCGGGACGGCCACCGCGGCGGTGATTAAATCCCATCATAATGTGGGGGGCCTGCCGGAGGATATGCGCCTGCAGCTTATTGAGCCGCTCCGCTGGCTGTTTAAAGATGAGGTCCGGGCGCTGGGTCGGGAACTGGGTCTGCCCGAGGAAATTGTCTGGCGCCAGCCTTTTCCGGGGACGGGGCTGGCCGTGCGCATCTTGGGAGAAGTGACCAAAGAGCGGCTCGATCTTTTAAGAGAAGCCGATGCGATCGTCGCCTCGGAAATAAGAAGGGCTGGCCTGCATAAGGATCTCTGGCAATATTTTGCCGTGCTTACGGACCTGCGCAGCGTCGGCGTAATGGGTGATGGACGTACTTACGCCCATACCGCCGCGGTAAGAGCGGTCACCAGTCAGGACGCCATGACGGCCGACTGGGCGCGCCTCCCGCACGATCTGCTGGAGCGCATTTCCAGCCGGATTGTCAACGAGGTGCCCGGGATTAACCGGGTGGTTTACGATATAACCTCCAAGCCGCCGGCCACCATAGAATGGGAGTAAACAAAAACATTTTCTAAAAGGAGTGTCCTTTTATGCCGGGACCTGCGGTAGGAATAGTCGTCGGCAGCGACTCCGACCTTCCCGTAATTCGTGATGCCTGCTTAATCCTGGAACAACTGGGGATTGGTTACGAGGCGGTTATTGCTTCCGCCCACCGGACGCCGGAAAAAGCGGTTGACTACGCCAGGTCGGCGGCGGAACGGGGTTTGCTGGTGCTTATCGGCGCCGCGGGAGGGGCGGCGCACCTCCCCGGCGTGCTTGCCGCCCATACGTATTTGCCGGTAATTGGCGTGCCCGTCGGGACGGGAGCCTTAAACGGCGTGGACGCCCTTTATTCCATCGTCCAGATGCCGGCGGGTGTTCCGGTGGCCACGGTGGCCATCAACGGAGCCAAAAATGCCGCTCTGCTGGCCGCCCGGATAATCGGCATCGCCAACCCTGCGGTACGCGAAAAATTAATTCAATATAAAAATGAACTGGCCGGACAAGTGCAAGCCAAAGCAGCCCGCCTGGCGGAACTAGGCATTGACAAGTACCTGGCGGCCTGGAGGTCGGAAGCTGGAAGTTAGAAGCCGGAAAAGTTGTCCATGGGAAACCTGCCTCCCTTCCATAAAAACAACGAAAATTACCGGCCTGGCGTTCGTTTGCCGGGAGCATCGGAGCGAGGGGCAAACGAACGCCAGGCGAAACCTGTTTTCTTTAAGAAGGAGAAAAATCTGGTGATCGAACGCTATACGCTGCCCGAAATGAAAGCAATCTGGTCGGAAGAAAACAAATTCAAGACCTGGCTGGAAGTAGAAATATACGCCTGCGAGGCGCAGGCCGAACGCGGCCTGGTGCCTCCGGAGGCTTTAAAGGAAATCAAGGAAAAAGCCGCTTTTAATATTCAACGCATCAACGAAATCGAAGCGGTGGTAAATCACGACGTCATCGCTTTTCTCACCTGCGTGGGAGAACACGTCGGCGAAGCCTCCAAATATATTCACCTGGGCCTGACTTCCTACGACGTGGTCGACACCGCCCTTTCCGTCCGCATGAAAAAAGCCGGTGAACAACTCTTACACAGGCTGTCGGAACTGCGCAAGGCTTTAATCGAAAAAGCAAAAGAGCACAAATATACCCTGATGATGGGGCGCACCCACGGGGTTCACGCCGAACCCATCACTTTTGGCTTAAAAATGCTTTTGTGGGCAGCCGAGGTAGATAGGTGTACGGGACGGATGCAAAAGGCCATCGAAACGATCAGCGTGGGTAAACTTTCCGGGGCGGTAGGTACGTACGCCACGATCGATCCCGGCGTGGAGGAATACGTCTGCCGGCGGTTGGGACTGCGCCCGGCGCGCGTTTCCACCCAGGTGCTGCAGAGGGACCGCCACGCGGAATATCTCACCACCATTGCGGTGATCGGCAGTTCGCTGGAAAAATTTGCCCAGGAAATCAGGCACCTGCAGCGCACCGAAGTGCTGGAGGCGGAAG
The DNA here is from genome assembly GCA_040755975.1 of Bacillota bacterium. Classification (GTDB taxonomy): domain Bacteria; phylum Bacillota; class Desulfotomaculia; order Desulfotomaculales; family Nap2-2B; genus JAIMBK01. The sequence goes on from JBFLZY010000004.1 coordinate 8,614, forward strand.
AATATTTTGCCCGGGGCCAAAAAGGTTCTTCAGCCATGCCGCACAAGCGCAATCCGATTGTTTCCGAAAGAATCTGTGGACTGGCCAGGCTCTTGCGGGGCAACGCTTTAGCGGCCCTGGAAAATGTGGCCCTGTGGCACGAGCGGGACATTTCGCACTCTTCGGTCGAACGGGTAATTATCCCGGACAGCACCATCACCCTGGATTACATGCTTTATAAAACCACCGAAATGATTAAAAACTTGCTTGTTTATCCGGAGCAGATGAAGAAGAACTTGCTGCGCAGTTACGGGTTAATTTTTTCTCAGCGGGTGTTGCTGGCCCTGATCAAGGCGGGTTTAAGGCGGGAGGAGGCGTACGCCCTGGTGCAGCGCAACGCCATGGGATCCTGGAGCAAGGGCGAGGACTTTTGCTCGCTTTTAAAGGCCGACCCGGAGGTGACCGGGCACTTGCCGCCGGAGGAAATTGAAAATTTGTTTGATTATAATTATTATCTTAAGCACATCGATGCTATTTACCAGCGGTTTGATTTATAAAGCAAAGTTCAGCAGTTTAAAAAACAGCAATCCCGATTTTAATTTATTTTTTAATTCCTTGTGTGTCCTTTGCGCCTTTGCGGTGAATTAATTTCGGGAGAGAAAGATCCAAAGTGGATAAGTTAAAAGAAGAATGCGGGATTTTCGGAATTTACGCTCCCGGCAAGGACGTAGCCAGGCTTACCTATTACGGGCTATACGCTCTCCAGCACCGGGGCCAGGAAAGCGCGGGAATTGCCGTGGCCGACGGGCGCAGGATCGATTTGTACAAAGGGATGGGCCTGGTGCCGGAAGTTTTCGGCAGCCGGCAATTAGATCATTTTCGCGGCCACGTGGCGATCGGGCACGTCCGTTATTCCACCACCGGCGCCAGCCAGCCGATTAACGCCCAGCCGCTGGTCTTCCGGTACTCGGGCGGAATGATCGGGCTTGCTCATAACGGGAACCTGACCAATGCCAGTGAACTGAGCGCCAACCTTGCCGCCCACGGCTCCGTCTTTCAGACAACGACGGACAGCGAAGTGATCGTTAATTTAGTTGCCCGGTACAGCCAGACGGGTCTGGTGAACGCCCTCCGGAAATGCATGATTTCGCTGGCCGGCGCCTATTCGCTGGCGATTTTAACGGAAGATCAACTAATTGCCGTCCGCGATCCGCACGGCTTCCGGCCGTTGTGTGTCGGGTTGCTGGAAGACCGCCAAGGGTACGTGGTGGCCTCGGAGTCGTGTGCCCTGGACACAGTGGGGGCGCAGTTTATCCGGGATGTAACTCCGGGCGAAATTATCGTTATCGATGCCGACGGATTAACTTCCGTCCAGGGGCAAAAGCCTGAAAAATGTGCCCACTGTATTTTTGAATACATTTATTTTGCCCGTCCGGACAGCTGTTTGGACGGTTTCCACGTGAACCGGGTGCGCCGGCTGATGGGCCGCCGTTTGGCGCAAGAGTATCCCGTTAAGGCCGACCTGGTAATCCCCGTGCCCGATTCCGGAGTGTCGGCGGCACGCGGCTACGCGGAAGCCTCCGGCATCCCCTTTGAAGAAGGGTTGATGAAAAACAGGTACATCGGCCGCACTTTTATCCAGCCCAGCCAGGATATGCGGGATTTGGGCGTGCGTTTGAAATTGAATCCCGTGCGGGAAATTCTGGCCGGAAAACATGTTGTCATGGTCGACGATTCGCTGGTGCGCGGCACGACCAGCAGCAAAATCGTGAAAATGCTCAAGGAATGCGGAGTAAAGGAGGTTCATTTAATCCTGAGTTCGCCGCCGATAATTCACTCCTGCTATTACGGCATCGATACCTCCAACGAAGAGGAGTTGATTGCCGCCCGGAAACCTGTGGAAGAAATCCGGCAGTTTATCGGCGCGGACGGCCTGCATTACTTGAGCATCGAAGGGTTGCTGAGCGTCTTCGGGGAGCGTCAAAATGACTTTTGCACCGCCTGTTTTTCCGGGGATTACCCGGTAAAGCTTGCTCCGTCGCCCGCGGGAAAGTACAGTCTGGAGCGGCCCGGGCGGGATACCGGCTTGCCTTGATAATTTTGCCTGTTTTATTGTTCCCTTGTTTAAACTTTTGCAAGGTGAGGTTGACTGTGCAAAAAGAAGGCTTGACGTACGCCGGCGCAGGGGTGGACATTTCCGCGGCCGACCGGGCGGTGGATTTGCTGCGCAGGATCGCGAAAAGCACTGCCCGGCCGGAGGTATTGGGCGACATCGGGAGTTTTAGCGGTCTTTTTGCCCTGGACGTCCAACGGTACCGGGAACCGGTGCTCGTTTCGGGTACCGACGGGGTGGGCACGAAGTTAAAGGTGGCCATGCTCATGGACCGGCACGATACGGTGGGCATTGACCTGGTGGCAATGTGCGCCAACGATATCGTGACCTGCGGGGCGGAACCCCTGTTTTTCCTGGATTACCTGGCGGTGGGCAGGCTGGTTCCGGAAAAAGTGGCCGCCATCGTTTCCGGCGTGGCGCGGGGCTGCCGGGAGGCCGGCTGTGCTTTGATCGGGGGCGAGACAGCCGAGATGCCCGGCTTTTACGGTCCGGAGGAATACGACTTGGCCGGCTTTGTCGTCGGCGTTGTGGAGAAGGAAAGGATTGTTGACGGGTCGCGCATAAAACCCGGCGATTGCCTGGTCGGCATTGCTTCGGCGGGCCTGCACAGTAACGGTTATTCCCTGGCCCGGAAGGCGTTTTTCGAAGTGGCCGGTTGCCGCGTGGACACCTATTCTCCTGATTTGGGACGGACTGTCGGCGAGGAAATGTTAAAGCCCACGCGCATTTATGTAAAAACAATTTTGGGCCTGCGGCAAGAGTGTGAGCTAAAGGGGATTGCCCACATCACGGGCGGCGGTTTGACGGAAAATGTTCCGCGCATTCTGCCCGCCGGGACGGCCGCGCTTATCGAACGAAGTTCCTGGCCCGTCCCGCCGGTTTTTGTGCTGATCCAAAAAATTGGCCGGGTAACGGATAACGAGATGTTTAGAACCTTTAACATGGGCATTGGAATGATCCTGGTAGTTTCTTCCCAACAGGTGGATGATTGCCTGGCCTGGTTGACCAGCAAAGGGGAGAGAGCGTACCTGGTTGGAAAAGTGGTGGCCGGCGAGCGGGAAGTAATTTATACATGATCCGGTGAGGAGGGGAAAGATTGTCGCTTCTGCGCCTAGGGGTTCTTGCTTCGGGCCGCGGGTCTAATTTGCAGGCGATCATGGACGCCTGCCGGGAGGGAAAAATACCGGCGAAGGTGGCTGTTGTCATCAGCGACAACGAAAACGCTTTCGCTTTAACCCGCGCCCGCCAGGAAGAAATTCCCGCGATTCATGTTAACCCGAGAAATTTTCCCGGCAAGGAAGAATACGAACGGGCAATCGTTGCGACCTTAAGAGATTACCAGGTGGAACTGGTCTGTCTGGCGGGATATATGCGCCTGGTGGGGAAAACTATCCTGGAAGCCTATCCAAATAGAATATTAAATATTCATCCGGCCTTGCTGCCGGCCTTCCCCGGCTTGCACGGGCAAAAACAGGCCGTGGAGTACGGCGTCCGTTTCAGCGGGTGCACCGTGCATTTTGTAGACGAAGGGTGCGATACGGGTCCAATCATTCTCCAGGCGGTGGTGCCCGTTTACGCCACCGATACGGAAGAAACGCTGGCCGAGCGTATTTTGGAACAGGAGCACCGCATTTACCCCGAAGCGATCAGGCTTTTTGCCGAGGGGAAGTTAAGGATTGAAGGGCGCCGGGTGTTTATCGCGGATTAAAAAATAGGGGAGTTGGCCGAAAAGGAATTTTGAGGAAAGAAGGGAGATAATGGCACCGGTTAAGCGTGCCTTGATCAGTGTATCCGATAAAACGGGCGTTGGCGAATTTGCCCGCAGCTTGAGCGAACTGGGGGTGGAAATCATATCCACCGGCGGCACCGCCAAAGCATTGCGGGAAGCGGGCCTGCCGGTTACGTACATTTCAGACGTAACGGGTTTTCCGGAAATTTTAGACGGACGGGTAAAAACCCTGCACCCCCGGGTGCACGCAGGCATCCTCGCCTTGCGCGACGGCAGGCACTTAAGCCAGCTCAAAGAACACGGCATCGCGCCCATCGACCTGGTGGCGGTTAACCTCTACCCGTTTCGAGAAACCGTCGCCAGGGAAGGCGTTACCCTGGAAGAGGCCATCGAAAACATCGATATCGGGGGGCCGGCCATGATCAGGGCGGCGGCCAAAAACTACCGGCACGTGCTGGTGGTGGTAAGCCCCAAGCATTACGGCAAGGTGCTGGAAGCTATCCGGGCCGGCCCGGTTGACGAAGAGTTCCGGCTGCTCCTGGCCCGGGATGCCTTTGCGCACGTCTGCGCCTACGACGCCGCCATTGCTGCTTACCTGAGCAGAATTCGGGGAGAAACAAAGGATTTTCCGGCCACCATGATCTTGACGGCCGAGCTTGCCCAGATCTTGCGCTACGGCGAGAACCCTCACCAAAAAGCAGCTTTTTACCGGGTTCCGGGGGTTTCCGGGGCGTGCGTAGGTAACGCCGTGCAGCTTACCGGAAAAGAGTTGTCCTACAACAACATTTTAGATCTCAACGCGGCTTTTGAACTGGTGCGGGAATTTATTGAACCCACCGTAGTGATTATCAAGCACAATAATCCTTGCGGGGCGGCCAGCGCCGACGAACTGGCGGAAGCCTACCGGAAGGCGTACGCGGGCGACCCCGTCTCGGCGTTTGGGGGGATTGTGGCCTGCAACCGGCCGGTTGACGGGGCGACCGCCAAAGAGATGACCGAAATCTTTTTAGAAGCCGTGATTGCCCCCGATTTTACCGAAGAGGCCCTTACCCTCCTCCGGCAAAAAAAGGATTTGCGCTGTTTAAAAACGGGCCCCCTTGCCGGTCAAACCGGTGACCTTCTGGATGTGCGCAAGGTCAACGGCGGCTTTTTGCTTCAGGAAGCGGACCGGGAAATGGTCATTCCGGAAAGGGTCCGGGTGGTTACCGAAAAACAGCCTACGGAAGAACAACTGGCCGAACTTGCCTTCGCCATGGCCATCGTGAAACACGTTAAATCCAACGCCATCGTGGTAACCAGGAACCGCCAGCTGATCGGCGTCGGCGCCGGGCAGATGAACCGGGTTGGTTCGGCGCGCATTGCTTTGACCCAGGCCGGGGAGCGGGCCAGAGGGGCCGTGCTTGCTTCGGACGCCTTTTTTCCCTTCCGGGACACCGTGGACGAAGCGGCTCGCGCCGGTATTGCCGCGATCGTTCAACCCGGCGGCTCTTTGCGGGACGAAGAATCCATCGCCGCCTGCAACGAATACGGCATCCCGATGATTTTTACCGGGATGAGGCACTTTAAGCATTAGAGAGAGGCACAAAGGAACAAAGGCACAAAGGCGGCACAGAGGGGTAAAGGCACAAAGGGACGGAGAAAGAAAGGCATAGAGAGAGACACGGCGACCCGGAAGAAAAGAGGGAACAAAAGCATGGAGGCACATAGAAACAGCGGGGTAGGGCAGATCGAAGAATAAGTTAAGAGCAAAAGACGATTATTCCCTTTGTGCCTTTCCAGAAACATCCGCCCGACCGGAGGTAATTTTCCATTTTGTTAGAATAAGTTGCGGAGGAATTTCTAAATGAAGGTTTTGGTAGTGGGGGGCGGCGGCCGCGAACATGCCCTGGTGTGGAAGCTGCGCCAGAGCCCCCGGGTGGCCAAAATATTTTGCGCTCCGGGCAACGCCGGCATTGCCCGCCAGGCAACCTGCGTGCAGATAAAGGCCGAAGATATCGAGGGGCTGCTTAAATTTGCGGTTAAAGAAAAAATTGACCTGACCATTGTCGGGCCGGAAGCGCCTTTAACCGCGGGGATCGGGGATGCCTTTACCCGGGCGGGCTTAAATATTTTCGGGCCGTCGGCCGCCGCCGCCGCCATTGAAGGCAGCAAAGTATGGGCAAAAAAGTTCATGTCTAAATACAATATACCGACGGCCGATTACGTTGTTTTTGATCAGCCGGAAAAAGCGAAAGAATACATTTTAAAACGCGCCGGGCCTTTAGTCGTTAAAGCCGATGGGCTGGCCGCCGGGAAAGGCGTCAAGGTGTGCGGTTCGCCCGCGGAGGCGCTGGCGGCGATTGCTGAAATAATGGAAAAAAAGGTTTTTGGCCGGGCCGGGGAGCGGGTAGTCATTGAAGAGTGCCTGAAGGGGGAAGAGGCCAGCATTCTCGCCTTTACCGACGGCGAAACTGTCCTGCCCATGCTTGCCGCCCAGGATCACAAGCAGGTTTACGACAACGATCAGGGGCCCAATACCGGCGGGATGGGGGCCTATGCCCCGGCGCCGGTTTGTACGTCCCGGGTTTACGAGGAAGCGCTGGAAAAAATTTTAATTCCCGCGGTAAAAGGCCTGACCAGGGAAGGGTGTCCTTACCGCGGGGTGCTCTATGCCGGTCTGATGGTGACGGAGCAGGGGCCAAAGGTTTTAGAGTTTAACGCCCGTTTTGGCGATCCCGAAGCGCAGCCTTTGCTCATGCTCTTTCAAACGGACCTGGTGGAGATTTGCGAGGCCGTTTTAACCGGCCGGCTGGCCGCCCAAAAAATCTGCTGGGCGGATGGCGCAGCTGTGTGCGTTGTCCTTGCCTCCGGGGGGTATCCCGGCCCTTACCCGAAGGGGAAAGTGATCAGTGGCCTGGACCGCGTCCCCGATGATATCATGGTCTTCCATGCTGGGACCGCGCTGGTCGACGGGCAGGTTGTTACCGCCGGCGGCCGGGTGCTCGGGGTGACGGCGGTGGCTAAGACCATCCGGGAAGCCATTGACCGGGCTTACCAAGGAGTGCAGGCAATCAATTTTGAAGGGATGCACTTCCGTCGCGATATCGGCCGGAAAGCGCTAACGAAATAATTTGCCCTAAAGGATTTTTTCCAGGACGCGTCGAAAACTAAAGGTTGTGAGCATTTTTTAGTCAGGAGATAGTCATGGAAACTCTCGTTCCGGTAATCAATTCCCGGGCTCCCGGCCTGGCGAAGGTCATGCAGAGACAGATTCTCCGGGAGGAACTGGCGGCCCGGGTAGAGGAGATCATTTCCGCCGTCCGTTCCGAAGGAGACCGCGCCCTTTGTCGTTTCACCCTGGAGTTTGACGGCGTAAGGCTGGCTCCCGGGGAACTCAAAGTCGGCGCCGACGAGGTAAAAGCCGCCTACCGGCAGGTGGATGAAGATTTTCTTGCCGCCCTGACGGTGGCCCGGGAGAAGATAACGGCCTTTCATCAAAAACAATTGCTTAATTCCTGGATTGACGTGGATCAACAGGGAGTTATCCGGGGTCAAATAATCAGGCCCCTGGCGCGGGTTGGGATTTATGTGCCCGGCGGCAGGGCCGCCTACCCTTCTTCGGTCTTGATGAATGCCCTTCCCGCCGTGGTGGCCGGCGTTCCTGAAATTGTGATGGTTACGCCCCCCGGTCCCGGCGGCGGGCTCAACCCGCATACGCTGGTGGCGGCGGGCGAAGCCGGCGTTACGGAGATATACAAAGTGGGCGGCGCTCAGGCCATTGCCGCTCTGGCCTACGGCACCCGGACCATTAAAGCGGTGGACAAAATAACCGGGCCGGGGAATATTTACGTTACCCTGGCCAAGCGGAGCGTCTTTGGGCAGGTGGATATCGATATGCTGGCCGGACCCAGTGAAGTGGCGGTGGTGGCCGATGAAACGGCCGATCCCGCTTATGTTGCCGCCGATCTTTTGGCTCAGGCGGAGCACGATCCCCTGGCGGCGGCAATTTTGTTTACCCCGTCGGCCGTTCTCGCGCAGGCGGTGCAAAAAGAGCTGGCTAAACAACTGGCCGCTTTGCCGCGGGAGGAAATTGCCGCCGGTGCACTGGCCAATCACGGGGCGATCGTTGTTACCGGGGATCTGGAAGAGGCAATTGAACTGGTCAACAAATTTGCGCCGGAGCACTGTGAGTTGCTGGTAGCCGAACCTTTTCACTGGCTAAGCCGGGTGGAAAATGCCGGGGCCGTTTTCCTGGGGCCGTATTCTCCCGAACCGGTGGGGGATTATCTGGCCGGTCCCAACCACGTTTTGCCTACCGGCGGGACGGCCCGCTGGGCGTCCGGGCTGGGGGTGGAAGCCTTCCTGAAGCGCACAAGTCTCCTTGCTTATTCCCGGCAGGCGCTGCTCCAAACAGGGGCGCAGATCGTTAAACTGGCCCGGACGGAAGGTTTGGAAGGCCACGCCCGGGCTATTGAGGTAAGACTGAAGGTTTGCGGCGAGGCGATTGCCCCGGCGAACGACTTGCGGCGTGGAGCATCGGAGTGAGCGGGGGAACGCCTCACCGTTGAGGATATTTGGTAAAGATTGCATTTGCGGGAGAGTTGACCATGGCTTTCAACATAAAAGATGTTTTCCGGAAGGATCTGGCAAATCTGGTGCAATACGAAGTCCAGCCCTCCAAAAACGGCCTGATTAGACTGGATGCCAACGAAAATCCCTTTGATTTCCCGATTTCTCTTCAGGAGCAAATCCACCGGCAGATCAGGTCGCGCTCGTTTAACCGCTACCCCGACGATCCTGCCGACGAGTTGCGGGAAGCAATTTCTCAATATACCGGGGTGCCTGGAGAGGGAATTATGCTCGGCAACGGATCGGATGAGTTGATTTTAAATTTGTGTTTGGCCGTAGGCAGCGGCGCACAGGTGGTCATCGCCACTCCGACTTTTTCCATGTACCGGATCAACAGCCTGATTGCAGGGGCTGCACCGGTAGAAATTCCCCGGTTAACAACGGGATTTGCCCTTGATCTTGACTCCCTTGGGCGGGCTGCGGCCGGTGAAAAAACGAAGCTGATCTTTTTATGTTCCCCCAATAATCCCACGGGCAACGCCACCCCTCCGGAAGAAATCGCCGCAATCCTGGAGCGCAGCCGGGCCCTGGTCGTGGTGGATGAAGCCTATATCGATTTTGGCGGGCAGACGTGTTTGCCCTTGTTGGAAAAGTATCCAAACCTGGTCATTTTGCGTACTTTTTCCAAAGCTTTCGGCCTGGCCGGCTTGAGGGTGGGCTATCTTTTGGGGAATCCCGAGGTAGTCAGCGAGCTTATGCGCGTAAAACAGCCTTTTAATTTGAGCACATTCGCGCAGGTGGCCGCCCGTACCGCACTGGCCTACCGGGAGGAGTTCTTAAAGATGATTGCGCTTATCCGGCAGTCCAGAGAGAAGCTTATAAAAGAACTGGCCTCCCTGCCCGGGGTCACCGTGTTTCCCAGTGAGGCGAATTTTATTCTTTTTCGCACCCCGCAGCCGGCAAATTTTGTCTTCCGGCGCCTTCTTCAAGAAGGCGTGTTGATCCGCAGCCTCCACGGACCCGGCCTGGAGGAGTGCCTGCGGGTCACCGTGGGCCGGGAAGAAGAAAATGAAATTTTTATCGAAAAGATGAAAGAAGTCTTGTCCCTGATGTGATTTCAAAAAGGTCAGGCCGGGATGGGCAGTTCATTGTGTCTTAAGCGGCCTTGTGTTTTAAGCCGCGGATAAGGGGGTAGAAGATGGATCGGCAGCGCACCGGGGAAATCAGCCGCCAGACGGCGGAAACCGGCATAAATTTAAGGTTAAATATTGACGGTGCGGGAAATTATCAGATTAATACGGGGCTGGGTTTCTTTGACCACATGCTGGCACTTTTCGCCCGGCACGGTACTTTTGATTTAGAGCTGACCGCAAAGGGCGACCTGAACGTGGACGCCCACCATACCGTTGAAGATATCGGCATTTGTCTGGGTCGGGCGCTAAAGGCAGCCCTTGGGGATAAAGCGGGGATCGCCCGTTTTGGACATGCCCTGGTGCCTATGGACGAGAGCCTGGCCATGGTGGCCGTGGACATCAGCGGCAGGGGGTACCTGGCCTTTGCTACCCGCTTTCCAGCGGCAAAAGTCGGCGGCTTCGATACCGAACTGGTCGAGGAATTCCTCCGGGCGCTGGCGGTCAACGGGGAATTCACGCTCCATGTCCGGCTCCTGGCCGGGCGCAACAGCCACCATATTTGTGAAGCTATTTTCAAAGCCTTGGGCCGCGCGCTACGCGACGCGGTCTCCCTTGATGAACGCGGGCAGGGCGTCCCTTCCACCAAGGAGACGTTATAAAGCGATAAAAAAGTATTAAATGTTCAGTTTCCCAAGCGGCGGGGCTATGCTTCGCCGCTACGAAGCGGTTTTGCTGTGGCCAACAAACGGCAAGCGATCTCCAATGGCAGGAGGCAGGCACTTTTGATTGCAATTATCGACTACGGTATGGGCAACCTTCGCAGTGTCCAAAAGGGCTTTGAAAAGGCAGGCTGGAGCGCCCGCATTGTGCAAACCGCCAGGGAAGTGCTAACCGCCAAAGGAGTCGTTTTACCGGGTGTAGGCGCCTTTGCCAACGCCATGCAGAACCTTCGGCGGGCTGATTTAACCGGGGCGATCCGGCAGGTGATCGCGGAAGGGAAGCCTTTTCTGGGCATCTGCCTGGGGATGCAGTTGCTTTTTGAAGCCAGTGAGGAATGGGGCTTAACCACCGGCCTGGGGATTTTTCCTGGGGCGGTCAAAAGGCTCCCGGCGGGATTGAAAATTCCCCATATGGGCTGGAATAACGTATATTTTTCCAGAGAGTGCTCCCTGGTGGAAGGGATTACCCAGAATGCGTACTTTTATTTTGTTCATTCGTATTATGTTGATACGCCCCAGAAGGAAATAATCGTTGGCCTGACTCATTACGGCCTGGACTTTCCTTCCCTGGTAGCGAGAAAAAATGTTTTCGGCATTCAATTTCACCCGGAAAAAAGCAGTGCCTTGGGGCTGCGGATATTGAAAAACTTTGGGGGGTTGGTGGCAAAAAATGATGATCATCCCGGCGATTGACCTGCGGGAGGGGAAATGCGTTCGTTTAACCGAAGGCAGGCCGGATCGGGAAACGGTTTATTCCAATGATCCGGTCGCCATGGCCAATCTTTGGGAGGCGGAGGGGGCGCGCTTTCTGCACGTCGTTGATCTCGACGGCGCCTTTGCCGGCAAGCCGAAAAACCTGGACATTATTAAAAAGATCATCGCTACAGTAAGGATTTCCGTCCAGGTAGGCGGCGGAATCAGAGACATGGGGATCATTAAGGAGCTTTTGGAGAGCGGCGCAAAAAGGGTCATCCTGGGCACTGTCGCGATAATCAACCCCGATCTTGTCGCCGACGCCTGTGCGCGATACGGCGAGGCGATTCTTGTGGGGATTGATGCTAAAGAAGGGAAAGTGGCTATTGAAGGATGGGGTGTCACCGCCGAAAAGGATGCCCTGGAACTGGCCAAAGAAATGAAAAATCTGGGCGTTAAACGGGTGGTCTTTACCGACGTGGGGCGCGACGGGACTTTAAAAGGGCCGAATTTAACGGCCATCCGGGAAATTGCCGGGACGGCCGGGGTGAAAATAATTGCGGCGGGAGGTATTTCCACAGCGGATGATTTGCTTTCCCTTTTAAAATTAGAGCCTTTCGGTGTGGAGGCGGTAATTGTAGGAAAGGCTTTATATGCCGGAACGATCACGTTGAAAGAAGCTTTACGCATAAGCAAACAGGAGGAAATGAGGGCTGTTTCGTGTTGACCAAGCGCATTATCCCCTGCCTGGACGTTACGGACGGGCGGGTCGTCAAGGGAACGAATTTTATCAATCTGCGGGATGCGGGCGATCCCGTGGAACTGGCCGCCTTTTACGACGGTCAGGGCGCCGACGAACTGGTTTTTTTGGATATTACCGCTTCCGCCCGGGGCAGAAAAACAATGCTGGAGATGGTATACCGCACCGCTGAGGAAGTTTTTATCCCTTATACAGTAGGCGGAGGGATCGCCACCCTCGAAGATATTCGCGATATTCTTTCGGCCGGCGCCGACAAGGTGTCCATCAATACGGCGGCGGTGCAAGATCCGGCGCTGATCTCCCGAAGCGCCGAACGTTTCGGCAGCCAGTGCATAGTCGTGGCCATTGACGCCAAGCAGGTGGGGCCGCAAAAGTGGGAGGTATACATTCACGGCGGGCGCACCCCCACCGGACTTGACGCCGTCGAGTGGGCCAGGCAGGTCGAAGAACTGGGCGCGGGGGAAATTTTACTGACCAGCATGGACCGGGACGGGACAAAGGACGGGTACGACATTCCTTTGACCCGCGCGATTGCCGATGCCGTTCGCATCCCGGTGATTGCTTCCGGCGGGGTAGGGACGCTGGCGCACATCGCCCAGGGGTTGACCGCGGGCGGGGCCGACGCGGCCCTGGCGGCATCCATTTTTCATTTCGGGGAATACCTTATCCGGCAGGTAAAGGAATATCTGCGCGAGCAGGGCATCCCCGTCAGAATATAGTTGGGAGTGTATTTTTTGCGTGCCCAAAAAGAATGTTATCCCTGCCTGGAGGGTCTCGCCAGACGGACGGCCAGCCTCGCCACTCCGGACCAGGTAAAAAGGGAAGAGGTTTTCTATAAAGGGTTAACCTACTTGACGCAAAACCTGTCCTTCGACCAGATTCCCACCCGGATTGCCGGGGAAATGCAGCGGGTGATTCGGGCTGCGACGGGAAACAGAGACCCGTTTATGGCGGTTAAAGAAAAAGAAATGCAGATTGCCCGCGAGCTGGCGGAGGAAATCAGGCCGGCCCTGGGAGACGACCTCCCTTCTTTAATTGCCTTTGCCGCGAAAGGGAACAGTATTGACTTTTTTCTCGACCTCGCCAGGATTCGGGAAGAAATTCCGAAACCGGTATCCTTTGCGATTAACGACATTAAGGAACTTTGCACCCTTCTGGAGGGATTTAAAAAATCCCGGGATCGCAAATCAATTCTTTATTTTGCCGACAACGCCGGGGAATGTTATTTCGACCTGCCGCTCGTCAAAAAATTGGCGGATTTTGCCGAAGTAATTTACGTGGTCAAAGAAAATCCCGTCCAAAACGACCTGACTTTAGAGGATCTGGAACGGAGCGGGATCAGGGAAAAGTTTAAAAGAGTCATCACCACCGGCAGCGATACGCCGGGGCTCGATCTCTCGCTTGTTTCCAAAGAATTTTTCGAAACCCTGGTTTGCGCCGATTTGCTCCTGGCGAAGGGGATGGGGTATTATGAAACGCTGCCGGAGTTGGGCGTCCCGGCGCCGGCCTTCTTTCTTTTGAAGGCAAAATGCGCCCCGATCGCCAGGTCTTTAAACGTGCCGTTAAACAGTTACGTTGCCTGCCTGATGAGGGTCGTGGTATAATTTTCGCAAAAGAAAAAATCAGGCAGGGAGGCGACTTAAAAGATGGGCTTGCCGGGGGGCGAAATTAAAATTCCCCAAAAAGAAGTTTACACCTATGAAGATTACGCACAGTTGCCTGAAGGATCTCCTTACCAGTTAATCGGAGGGGAGCTGGTGATAACTCCTTCACCTACCGCTTCTCATCAATATATTAAGTCTAGAATAGTAAGAAGATTGATTGATTTCGTGGAAGAAAGGGGCCTGGGGGTAGTCCTGGATGCTCCTTTAGACGTTTACCTGGAGGAAAAGGAAACTTACCAGCCGGATATCATCTACATTTCCAGAGAAAGGTTATTTGTCGTTGAGGAAAGAATCAAAGGAGCGCCCGATCTGGTGATGGAGGTTTTATCCCCTTCCACCGCCTACTACGACTTACGCAAGAAGGCCAGGGTTTATGCCCGGCACGGGGTAAAAGAGTACTGGATTGTCGACCCGCTGGAAAAATCTATTGAAATATATACCAACCGGGATGGCTGCTTTGAACTCACTCAAAAGGTGGAGGGCGAAGGAAAAGCCCGTTCGCTCCTTTTAGGCGGCTTTGCGGTGGAATTAAAAGATGTTTTTGTTAAGATCAAATAACAAGGGGTCAGCGGAAATGCCCGGAAATCTTGACCAGCTGAAATACGACGCCAACGGTTTGATCCCCGCCATTGTTCAGGATATCCACACCGGCGCCGTCCTCATGCTCGCCTACATGAATCAAGAGTCTTTGGCGCGCACGCTGGCTGAGAGGGAAACCTGGTTCTGGAGCCGCAGCCGGCGGGAGTACTGGCACAAGGGCGCAACTTCCGGAAACGTCCAAAAGGTGCGGGAGATCTATTATGATTGCGATGCCGACGCCCTGCTGGTGAAGGTGGAGCAGATCGGCGTAGCCTGCCACGAAGGCCGGTACTCGTGTTTCCATCACCGGTTAGATAACGACCCGTCGTGAAGCTTGCGAAAAAGGCTGCCGCTTGTCTTGCACCAGGGAAAAATGAAGATCCATTTTTTGAGGAAGGTAGGCCGTTTTTATGGATATATTGGCCGGCTTAAACAGTTCGCAGGTACAAGCCGTGCAACATAAGGAAGGGCCCCTTTTGGTGCTGGCCGGGGCCGGCAGCGGCAAAACCAGGGTGCTGACCACCCGGATAGCTTATCTGCTAAAAGAAAAAAAGGTTTCTCCGCATAATATTCTGGCCATTACTTTCACCAATAAGGCGGCGGGAGAAATGAAAGAGCGGGTCGCCGCCTTTGTACCGGAGGTGGCCAGGGATTTGTGGATCGGGACTTTTCACGCCACCTGCGTCCGGATTTTAAGAAAGCAGGCCTGCTTTTTGGGTTATCACGAAAACTTTGTGATTTACGATGACGACGACCAGCAGACCCTGTTAAAAGAATGTTTGCGGGAATTAAACCTGGATGAAAAAAAGTATTCGCCCCGTTCCCTCGGCGCCGCCATCTCCAGGGCGAAGAACGAACTGATTGACCCGGAGAAATGTGCCGAAGGCGCCCGGAGCCTTTTAGCGCGCACAGTGGCGAAGGTATACGCCCTTTACCAGGAAAAATTAGAAAAAAACTGCGCGCTGGACTTCGATGATTTAATCATGCTGGCTGTGCGCCTGTTTAAGGACAACCCTCACGTCCTTTCCTATTACCAGAACAAGTTTCGCTATATCCTGGTGGACGAATACCAAGACACCAACCACGCCCAGTACGTTCTTGTGAAGCTGCTGGGAGGAGCCCACCGCAACGTTTTCGTCGTGGGGGACCCGGACCAAAGCATTTACGGCTGGCGCGGCGCCAATATCCGCAATATCCTGGAATTTGAAAGAGATTACCCGGACGCGAAAGTAATCAAACTGGAGCAAAACTACCGCTCCACCCAGACGATCCTCGACGCGGCCAACCAGGTCATCCGGCATAACCGCGCGCGGAAGGAAAAACGCCTGTGGACGGCCGCCGGCAAAGGGGCGCCGGTGGTGGTGCACCTGGGGGACAACGAGCATCTGGAAGCGGAATTTGTGGCCGACCGGATCATCCGCCTGCGCCGGATGGCAGGCTTAAAATACAGTGATTTTGCCGTCCTTTACCGTACCCACGCCATGTCCCGGGTGGTGGAAGAAGTATTTCTGCACCGGGGAATTCCCTACACCATGGTAGGCGGCCTGAAATTTTACGAACGCAAGGAAATTAAAGATTTACTGGCCTATTTGCGCCTGCTGGTTAACCCGGCGGACGTGTTGAGCCTGGCCAGAGTAATTAACGTACCGCGGAGAGGAATTGGCGAAGTTTCTTTCCGCAGGATCTGCGCTTTTGCCGCCGGGGAAAATCTTCCGGTGCTGCACGCCCTGGCGCAGGCCGAGAGAATCCCGGACCTGACGCCGAAAGTAAAAAGGGCTTGCCTTGAGCTGGCCGGTTTCCTCCAACGGCTTCAGGGAAGCCTCGGCAGCTTGAGCGTAACCGAAATAACCAAACAAGTCTTGGAAGAAACCGGTTACTGGCGGGAGCTGCTCCTGGAAAACACGGTTGAATCCCGCACCCGGCAGGAGAACTTAAAGGAGTTCTTATCGGTAACTCAGGAATTCGACCGGGAGGAGGAAGAACGGACGCTGGGCGCGTTTCTGGCGAGAATGGCCCTGTATTCTGATGTTGACCACTACGATCAAAAGGCGGACCAGACCGTTCTGATGACCCTGCACAGCGCGAAAGGCCTGGAATTTCCGGTGGTTTTTTTAATCGGGATGGAAGAAGGGGTGTTTCCCCATTCCCGTTCGCTTCTCGACCAGGGGGAGTTGGAAGAAGAACGCCGCCTTTGTTACGTAGGAATTACGCGGGCCAAACAGCGCCTTTACCTTACCCGCTGCTGGCAGCGCACCCTTTACGGCGCTACCCGGTTTAACGAACCTTCGCGTTTTTTAGAAGAAATTCCCGACGATCTTTTAACGGTGGACGATCCTTTAGACCAGCCCGGACGGGAGGTTAAACCGGCCGGAGAGAAAAGAAAAAGGAAAAAGGGTAAGGTGCTGCCGTTTGAGCAAAAGCCCCCGGCGGCAAAAAATGAATTGCCCGGCGGAACAACCGGCGAGGGCAGCCAGGTGGCTAATGCCCCGCGGGCTTTTTCCTACCGCCCCGGCGACCGCGTCCGGCATACCAGGTGGGGCGCCGGTACTGTGGTGGCCGTCCGCGGGGAAGGGGAAGGGGCCGAAATCAAGGTGGCTTTTCCCGCGCTGGGGATTAAAACTCTCCTGGCCAGGTACGCGCCACTCCAGAGGGAGTGAAAACCTGCTCTTGATGGGAATAATATCCTTAGGATAAGGAGGAGTAATGACAGGTTATCTGGCGGCTGTGGCTGCGCTTACGGCCATCATTCATTTGATTAACACTTTGATTTACGCGGTGCGCCTGGCCGGGGTGCGGACGCAGCGGCTGGCCACGGCAATTTCTTTATTTAACGTAATTTTTTTAATCGCCAGCACGGCGAACCTGATCCAGGCGCCGCTAATGTCGGCAATTGTGGAAAACGCAATCAACGCCGGGTTAAAATATAACGGCGGCATCGATTTACTGGCCAACCCTTTTTATCAGGCCCAGCTGGCCAGCCTGGACAGGCAAATCCGGCTGGTCATCCTGGCCTCGACGGCCGGAACCATCCTGGGCGGTCTCTTGATACCCTCCACAGTAAAGATCTTCGTGCGGGGAATAATGCTGCTGGAGGACATTGGTTCCGTGCCGCGGATGTTTTTAAAGCTGCTGCTGGCGCCGCGTTTTTTGCTCGGGCTGACGAAAGAAGTGCAACTTCCCCAGCCGGGCCGCTTTCGGGAAAGCTTGCGTGAACCGCTGCGAATACCTGTATATTTCCTGGTGGCCAACATTGTTATTACGGGAATCTGGACGACCGGCGTCTTATCCGCTTTGTACGCCGGCGCCTTAAATCCGCAATTTCGGTCGACTGCCGCCTTTACTTCGGGCATTGTCAACGGCATTGCCACCATCCTGGCAGCCACGGTGGTGGACCCCACGGCGGCCATGATTACCGACCAGGCCTTGCGCGGCGCGCGCGAGGAAAAAGACGTCCGGCAAATGGCCATTTACCTGGCCCTGACCAGATTAATCGGCACTTTCCTGGCCCAGATCATCTTTTTGCCGGGTGCGTGGATCATCGTGTATGTGGTGAGGTTAATTACTTAAAGAGAGGTATAAAGGCACAGAGGCACAGAGGCACAAAGAAATAAAGTCGGGAATATTTAGATATTGCCGGCGCCTTTAGCATATGTCGCTCTTGGCAAATCGAACGGCGGGCCGGTGATTTTCGTTTTCTGTTGGTGCCACGAAAGTGGCATGGAGATCTAATCCCTAATCCATACTAAGGTGGTGAGGGTTGATGGCAAGTCCTCTGGAGCAGGCCCGGGAAAGGGCAGAAAGGTTGCGGCGGGAAATTGCGTACCACGACTACCGTTATTATGTCCTGGACGCCCCGGAGATAACGGACGCCCAGTACGATCAGCTGATGCGGGAGCTGCTGGCCATCGAAAGGCAGTATCCCGAACTGGTCACGCCCGATTCCCCCACCCAACGCGTGGGCGGCAAGCCACGGGAAGGTTTTGTTGCGGTGGCCCACTTGACGCCCATGCTCAGCCTGGCCAATGCTTTCGGGGAAGAGGAGTTGCGCGATTTTGACCGGCGGGTGCGCGCGGCCCTGCCTGGGGAAAAGGTCGAGTACGTGGTGGAATTAAAAATCGACGGCCTGGCTGTTTCCCTCTGGTACGAAAACGGCTTGTTTATGCGGGGGGCTACCCGGGGAGACGGCGAGATGGGAGAGGACATCACCCCCAACTTGAAAACGATTCCGGCCATCCCCTTGCGCCTTCGGGAAAACACCCCGGCCCTGGAGGTTCGGGGAGAGGTCTACATGACTAAGGAAGCCTTTTTGAAGCTTAATGAATCCCGCGAAGAAGCCGGGGAGCCCCTTTTTGCCAACCCGCGCAACGCCGCGGCCGGTTCGCTTCGCCAGCTGGACCCGGCGATAACCGCTTCCCGGAAGTTGAACATTTTCGTGTACGGCCTGGGCTTTTTTGCAGGAAAGGAAGTAGCTGAACACGTCCGGAGCCTGGAGTGGCTGATGGAATTGGGGTTTCCGGTAAACCGCCACTTCCGGGTTTTTGCGCAGATAGAGGAAGTTATTGACTACTGCGCCCGCTGGCAGGAGGAAAGATTCAACCTCCCTTATGCCGCCGACGGAATGGTAATTAAAGTAAACTCGTTAGATCAGCAGGCCCGCCTGGGGTCGACCATGAAAAGCCCGCGCTGGGCGATTGCCTATAAATTTCCAGCCGAAGAAGCAAAAACGGTGGTTAAAGATATTATTTTGCGCGTGGGCCGGACGGGGGTGCTTACTCCTACGGCTATTCTGGAGCCTGTGCGGCTGGCCGGCACCACGGTGACCAAGGCCACCCTGCATAACGAAGACATGATTAAAGAAAAAGATGTCCGGATCGGGGACACCGTCCTGGTCCATAAAGCCGGCGACGTTATTCCGGAGGTTATTTCCGTAGTGAAGGAAGCGCGCACGGGGAAAGAAAAAGTTTTTGCCTGGCCAGAGCGCTGTCCGGAATGCGGTTCGCACGTTGTCCGGCCAGCCGGGGAAGCGGCCGTTCGCTGCCCCAACGTGGCCTGTCCGGCCAGACTCCGGGAGGGTTTAATCCATTTTGTTTCCCGGTCGGCCATGGACATTATGGGCCTGGGTCCGGCCGTCCTGAGTCAGTTGCTGGCCAAAGGCCTGGTGAACGATCCCGCGGATTTATACAAGTTGCATTTCGAAGACCTGGTGAACCTGGAGCGCATGGGTCCGAAATCCAGCCAGAACCTTCTGGAAGCTATTGCCAGAAGTAAGGAGAACCCCTTGCACCGGTTGTTGTTTGCCTTGGGAATCCGGCACGTGGGCGAGCGGGCGGCAAAAATTTTAGCCGAACGTTTTGGGTCCATGGAAAGGCTTTCCCGGGCCCGCTCCGAAGAACTCGTCGAGATCCCGGAAATCGGGCCGAAAATCGCGGAGAGCGTGGTCGCCTTTTTTGCGGCGGAGAAAAACCGGGAACTGCTCCAGAAGCTGGCCGGAGCGGGGGTCAACATGCGGGAAGAAAAAGCGTTCGCGGAAGAGAAGCCTTTCGCGGGCAAGCTCTTTGTGCTCACCGGAGCGCTTTCGCGGTATACCCGCCAGCAGGCCCAGGAACTGATCGAGAGCCTCGGGGGCCGGGTTACTTCCAGCGTCAGCAAAAAAACCGATTACGTGGTGGTTGGGGAAGACCCGGGGAGTAAGTACGATAAGGCCGTATCGCTGGGCGTGCCCGTTTTGCGGGAAGAAGAGTTTGTTGAACTGATCAAATCATTTTTTAGGGGAGGTTCTTGAGGTGTTAACAATTAAAGAAGTCGAGCACGTTGCTTTGCTGGCCCGCCTGGAATTAACCGCTGAAGAGAAGAAAATGTATACGCGCCAGTTGGGCGATATTCTTGAGTATGCCCAGAAGTTAAATAAACTGGACACGCGCGACGTACCCCCGACGGCCCACGTGCTGCCGCTGAAAAACGTTTTCCGTGAGGATCGAACCGGGGAGCATTTGCCGCCGGAAAAGGTGCTGGCCAATGCTCCCGACCGGGAAGGGCAGTTTTTTAGGGTGCCCCGGATTGTGTAGAGGAGGTAATGTCTTGGAGTTATATTATCTAACGGCCCACGAACTGCACGATCTGCTTGTCGGCAGGGAGATCAGCGCCGAGGAACTATGCAAAGCTTATTTTAAGCGCATTGAAGCCGTTGAGGACAAGCTTAAAGCTTACGTCACCGTGACCAAAGAAAGCGCCCTGGCGCGGGCGAAAGAGATTGACCGGCAAATTGCCGCCGGTGACCGGTCTGCGCCACTGGCGGGCATTCCCGTTGCCGTTAAGGATAACCTTTGTACAGAGGGAGTGCGGACAACCTGTTCCTCCAAAATTCTCTATAATTTTATTCCGCCTTACAATGCCACCGTAATTAATAAATTAAATGCGGCCGGGGCGATAATTTTAGGGAAAACAAATATGGACGAATTTGCCATGGGTTCTTCCACGGAAAATTCGGGTTTTTTCCCCACGCATAACCCTTGGGATCTGGAACGGGTACCGGGCGGTTCCAGCGGCGGCTCGGCGGTGGCGGTGGCCGCCGGCGAGGCGGCGGCGGCGCTGGGTTCCGATACGGGCGGTTCCATCCGCCAGCCGGCCGCCTTCTGCGGCATAGTAGGCTTAAAGCCGACCTACGGGGCGGTCTCCCGCTTCGGGCTGGTTGCTTTTGCTTCCTCCTTGGATCAGATCGGCCCCTTAACGCGGGACGTAACCGATTGCGCCCTGGTCATGAACGCAATTGCCGGGCACGATCCCCTTGATACCACTTCCGCGCCCGGACCGGTGCCGGATTACACCGCCTACCTGCAAAACGATGGGCGCGGCTTAAAAATAGGCGTACCTAAAGAATATATGGGCGAAGGTATTTCTCCCGCGGTAAAGCAAGTTATCGAGCAGGCGCTCGGCACCCTGGCCGGCCTGGGGGCGGAAATCGAGGAAACCAGCCTGCCCCACAGCGAATACGCCCTTCCGGCGTACTATTTAATTGCTCCGGCGGAAGCCAGCTCCAATCTGGCCCGCTATGACGGGGTGCGTTACGGCTACCGGGCCGGGGGGGCTGCCGACGTGGTGGATATGTTCATGAAAACCCGCAGCCTGGGCTTCGGGCCGGAGGTAAAGCGCCGGATTATGTTGGGCACCTACGCCCTGTCCGCCGGCTACTACGACGCCTACTACTTAAAGGCATTAAAGGTACGTACGCTCATCAAGCAGGACTTCGACCGGGCCTTTGCCAGATACGACGTTTTGCTTTCCCCGACCACCCCGTCGCCAGCCTTCAAGCAGGGAGAAAAGGTGGCCGATCCGCTGCAGATGTACATGTCGGATATCTGTACCCTTTCGGTAAACCTGGCCGGCCTCCCGGGCATCTCCATCCCGGCCGGCTTCGCAGACGGGCTGCCGGTCGGGATGCAGTTAATCGGCAAGCCCTTCGATGAAGGCACGCTCCTGCGCGTAGCGTATACCTTTGAGCAAAACACGGAACACCACAAAGCCAGACCTAAAATATAAAACCCGGTGCCAGGAAAGGAGAGTTTTATGGAGTACGAAGCCGTCATCGGCCTGGAAGTACACGTGGAGCTGAAAACAAAAACCAAGATCTTTTGCCCCTCGACGACCGAATTCGGCGGCGACCCCAATACCCACACCTGCCCGGTGTGCCTGGGACTGCCCGGGGTGCTGCCGGTGCTGAACAAAAAGGTGCTGGAATACGCCATCCGGGCTGCTCTGGCCTTAAACTGCGAGATTGCGGAATTTTCCAAGTTCGACCGGAAAAATTACTATTACCCCGATATGCCCAAAAACTACCAGATCTCGCAATATGACCTTCCCCTGGCCAAAAACGGCTACCTGGACATTGAGGTGGACGGACAGACCAGGCGCATCGGAATCACCCGCCTGCACATGGAGGAAGATACGGGCAAACTCGTCCACCAGGGCACCATCACCACCACGCCGTATTCGCTGGTGGACTACAACCGGGCCGGCGTGCCCTTAATCGAAATCGTTTCCGAGCCGGACCTGCGTTCGCCGGAGGAGGCGCGGGTCTACATGGAAAAACTGCGCTCCATCATCCAGTATACCGGCGTTTCCGACTGCAAAATGGAAGAAGGCTCCCTGCGCTGCGACGCCAACGTTTCGGTGCGGCCGAAGGGAAACAGGGAATTTGGAACCAAAACGGAAATCAAGAATATGAATTCTTTTAAGGCCTTGTACCGGGCGCTCAGCTACGAGGTCCAGCGCCAGATCGACGTGCTCGAAGATGGCGGCCGGATCATTCAGGAAACCCGCACCTGGGACGAGGGCAAAGGGGTGACCCTGCCCATGCGCAGCAAGGAAGAAGCGCACGATTACCGCTACTTTCCCGAGCCCGACCTGGTGCCGCTGGTGATTGACCGCCGGTGGGTGGAAGAAATCCGGACCTCTTTACCCGAACTTCCTGACCGGCGCCGGCAGCGTTACATGGAACAGTTCGGCCTGCCCGCTTACGACGCTTCCGTGCTGACGGCGACCATTGAGCTGGCCGAGTACTTTGAAGCCTGCGTAGCCCATTATCCCGACGCGAAAACGGTGAGCAACTGGGTTATGGGCGACCTTTCCCGCCTCTTGAATGCACATAACCTGGAAATCACCCGGTGCCGGATCCGGCCGGAACAGCTGGCCCAGATGCTCAGGCTCATCGCTCAGGGCACCATCAGCGGTAAAATCGCCAAGACGGTTTTTGAAGAAATGTTCGCCACGGGCAGCGATCCGGAGAAAATCGTGAAAGAAAAGGGGCTTGTCCAGATTACCGACGAAGGGGCCATTGCCGCCATCGTGGAGGAAGTAATCGCCAACCATCCCAAGGTGGTGGAAGATTACCGGGCCGGCAAGGACAAAGCCTTGGGCTTTTTGGTCGGGCAGGTCATGAAGGCCACCAGAGGCAAAGCCAATCCGGAATTGGTCAACAGGCTTCTCAAAGAGAGACTATAAGTATTTTAAAGCTCAGGCAGGATTTTTAAAAAAAATGTCGAATGGAGTAAGTGTTAAGTCTTGTTAAATAAATCTCAAGCGTTTTTAAAAATTAGGTAGAGATGGTTCCCGGGAGCTATCTCTACCCTTTACAGGTTAAGTTGTTGGTCAAGGTTTATATATAGAAAGCTCATCTAAATACTTTTGTCCGCTGCATATGCAGGCGAATACTGCATATGCACTTTTTTTAACCCAGCACACCAGCACCCATCAGGATAACGAATAAAATTGTGAAACCGAGGAGCGCAATTAAAGTAGTATCTTCACTGGCCATGTTAAGAAACCTCCTTTGCAGTCAAATTTAACTCTTGCTGACGGACGGCTTCGGAGTGGCCGGAGCGTGTACTTCGTCCACAACGATTTTTTGCTCTACTTCCGCCCGCATGATTTGTTCCTCGGTGATCGTGGCCATTCCCGCCTTAAAGCAGAGTGCCCACATCATGATCATTCCCAGCAGCCACCAGACGATTTGCCAGGCCCACAGGGGCGGGAAACCTGCAAAGGAGAAAGCGTGGTTGCCAAGGATGGCGAAGGGGCCGATGGCGAACAGGTACCACAAAGGCACCCCTACTTTCAGGATGTTGCGCCACCTCTTCTGGGAGAGGGTGGGGGAATCGATGCTGTTCAGCCACTCGCGTACTTCCCTTTGCCGCTCTCTGATTTCCGGCGAATCTTTCACACCCAGGCCGCGGCAGAGGTAGGCCACGGCCAGCGCCGCAATGATGCCCCACCCGGCGGAATGGATGGTGAGCGGGTACTTGAATACACCGAAAGTGAGGTATACGGCCACAATTCCCGCCAACGTGCCGAGCACGGCGCCGATTCCCGGAAATCTAAGTCCCCAGATGGTTCCCAGCAGCGGCAGGTACATGATAAACCCGAACGCGGTGGCCAACCCGCCCAGCATGACCAGGGCCTCCGTAGAAGTCATCCCGACGTATAGGGCCACTATCGTGATGGCTAGGGCCAGAATCCGGGAGGTCCAGATTTGCTCGCCGTGGCCGGCCTGCGGGCGGATATAGCGGAAGTAAACGTCGCGGCACATGATGGTGGAACCGGTCCCGACGTACGGAGCGGCGGTGGAATGCATGGCGGCGATGGCGCCGATAAAGACGATCCCCAGCCAGATTCCCGGCACGAAGTGCTGCATCAGGCTGGGTACGACATCTCCGTCCTTGGCGATGCCCAGGGCGCTGGTGAGGAATTTGCCGCCCATGCCCTGGATGGCGGTGAAGAAGAACAGCGCAAAGCCGACCAGCCAGGTGGAGGCGAAAGCCTGCTGCCAGGCAAAAGGCCGGGGATTTTTATTGGCAAACTGCCACATGGTGAAAGCCGGCGAAGACTGAATGCCCATGAGTGAAAACATGTAGGTGAGGATCATGGCAGTCGTCCAGATTTGCTTGCCGGTGGTGAACTCAATAAGCGACGGGATTTCCAGAGCTTCTTTGGGTAGGGTGGCCAGTTTGGCGCTGAAGTCCGTCCAGCCGCCGAAGTGGATCAGGACAAAAACGCCCAGAATAATTATCCCGGCTACAAGCGCGACACACTGCATCACGCCTACCCAAGTGCTGGCGCGCAAGCCCCCGGCAGCCACGTAGAAGAGTACTACCACGGCTAAGAAAATTGCGCCCCACTCGTAGGAGAACCCGGTGACCCAATGGAAAAGCGAGCCGGCCGCCATAAACTGAACCGCGGAATAAAAAGCGGAATACAGGAAGGCGGCGATGACCACCAGCCAGCGCATCCCCTCGTTGCCGAAGTAGTAAGCGTACATGTCGCCGGGGGTGATAAAGCCGTAGCGTTTTCCCAAAAGCCAGACCCGTTTGGCAAAAAAGGTGCCCGTGATCGGGATGGTTAAAACGTAAAAAGAAGCAAAGGCATACGCCAGGCCGTCCTTCCAGATCAGGCCGGGATGCCCGATAAAGGTCCAGCCGCTGAAAGACGCGGCAGTTGCGGCCAGCAGGAAGGCGATCATGGGAATCTGCCTGCCGGCAACTACGTAATCACCGGCCGTTTTGGATTTTACCGCGCCCTCTATGCCCCAGTAAAAGCAGTAGACTATGTAAGCGATCAGCAAAATCCAGACCCACGTTACACCGCTCATAATAACCCTCCTTTGGTTTTATATTTCATAAAGATTAAAGTATTATCAGAACAATTCTCGATGCTCACTCACCCCCTCCCTTTTTTCTGAAATGAATCACTATGTATTGTTCCGTTATCGACCTCCTCTCTGTTTTGAAATAGAGGAATCCTAACCCTCCGCCGTCTTTTCCAGGGCTACCTTGACAACGTCGTAAGCCTTAGCCGCTTCTTCGATTGCTACGCCGTCTTCCAGGGTGGTGACGTCTCCCAAGGCCGCTCCGTGGATAACGGCTCTTAACAGTCTGCGCATGATTTTACCGCTTCTCGTTTTGGGAACAAGGTCGACGAAGGCAATAATTGCATCGGACGCCACGAGGGGGCCGATGGTGCTTCTTAAATGCCCTTTCAACTCTTTGCCAAGCTCTGAACTCGGGGCGAACCCCTGCTTTAAAACTGTAAACACAAAAGGTATTTCTCCTTTTACGGCATCTGTTTTGCCGATGCAGGCCGCCTCTGCAACCGCCGGGTGCTTGACCATGGCCGACTCCACTTCCGCCGTGCCGATGCGGTGGCCGGCCACTTTCAGGACGTCGTCGGCCCGGCCCAGCACCCAGATGTAGCCGTCCGGATCCTTGACGGCGAAATCCCCGGTATAGAAATACATTTTGTCCTTAAACCGCGACCAGTAGGTATCAATATACCGCTGCGGGTTTTTGTACAGGGTCATCAACATGCCCGGATAGGGGGAGGTGATCGCCCAGTAGCCCCTTACTCCGGGCGGGCAGGGGTTACCGTCGTCGTCGAGCACTTCCAACGTAACGCCCGGGAAGGGATAGCCGTTCGTGCCCGGTTTCAGCGGGAATATTTTACCCAGACCAGGATAGTGGCCGGTGAGCATATGCCCGGTTTCGGTCATCCACCAGGTGCTGGAAGCAACTATATCCTCCCTGCCGACGTACTTGTAATACCACCGGAACGCTTCGGGGTTGATCGGTTCGCCAACTGAATGGGCGATTCTGACGGTGGAAAGATCGTATTTTTTAACATTTTCTTCGGGGAACTTCATCAGCATCCGGATGGCGGTCGGCGCGGTATAAAAGACGGTTACCCCGTGTCTTTCGACAATGCTCCACCAACGGTCGGGCCCCGGAAAGTCGGGAGCTCCTTCGTACATGACGGAAGTCGCGCCCACCATCAGCGGGCCGTAAACGATGTAGGAATGCCCGGTGACCCAACCGATGTCGGCGGTGCACCAGTAAATGTCGTCATCGCGGAGGTCGAATATGCACTTTGTGGTGGCGTAAAGGCCCACCGCATAGCCGCCTACGGAATGTTGAGCTCCTTTTGGCGCCGCCGTCGTTCCCGAAGTGTAGAGAATATAGGAAAAGTCTTCCGAGCCGCACCTTTGGGCCTCTACCAGCACATTTTTCGAGATTCCCCTGATCAACTCATGATGCCAGATGTCTTTCGCTTCGTTCCAACTCATCTCCTGGCCCGTTCTTCTGACCACCACCACCTTTTCAATCTCGTGCCCGTTTTGAGCGCAAATCTTGATCGCTTCGTCGACGATGGGTTTAAGAGCCAAAATTTTTCCCCTTCTGTATACCCCGTCGGCGGTAATAATTACCCGCGAACCGGCGTCCAGCGCTCTTTGCGCAATCGCCTCGGCGCTGAAGCCGCTGTAGACAATGCTGTGTTTTGCCCCCAGTCTCTGGACGGCCAGCATGTACAGGGGCAGCTCCGGGATCATGGGCAAATAAAAAGTTAATATTTCCCCCTTTTGTACATTCAATTTTTCTTTTAGGGCGTAGGCAAAAACATTTGCTTCCCGGTAAAGATCGTAATATGTAAATTTGCGCACCTCTTTTGGCTGCCGCAAAACCTCGTCCCACGGCTCCCCTTCCCAGATCAAAGCAACCTTGTTCTTTCTGCCCCGGGCTATTTGCCAGTCCGTATCCAGGTACGCCAGGTTTGTTTCCCCGCCGACGAACCAGCGGTAAAACGGGGGATTACTGTCGTCCAAAACTTTATCCCATTTTTTAAACCAGAAAAGCTGGTCGGCCCATTTTCCCCACCATTCTTCTACAGCCTGCTTGTCTTTTACGGTGCTCTCGTAAAATCTTTTAAAGTCCCCCTTTTCCCAAACCCTGTCCCGCCAGCCGGGTGGAATGATGTTGGTTTCAAATTCGTCGTACACTCTTTCTTCGGTTTTGGACATTTTATCTCTCCTTTCCTAACATTTTTCCGGCTTTGGAAAAATTCCACCACTAGACCTGCCGCCTGATCACCCTAACCTCTTCTCCGCTGAACACCTCCTGTTTTTTTTCCGGATTTTTTAAGACAACGTTCTTATAAATTTTAGCCAATTTATTGTTTAAAATTAAGAACTTTTCGCTTAGTTGCTATATTTGGACACTAAATGGTCAAAAAAAAAGTTTAATGGTATCATAATATGAAACAGTGTTTTGGAAGATATTCTACAAGAAAAAAAGAGGGTTTCAAGACCCCCTTCCGACCGTTGGCTGATTATGGTAAAATAGATGACAATTATTCGTCCAGAGTAGGCAGACTTTCCATGGGAATGCCGATTTCGCGCGCCTTTAGCACGCGGCGCATAATCTTGCCGCTCTTTGTGCGCGGGAGGCTTTCGACCACCTCAATTTCTTCAGGCACTAAATGGGAGGCCAGGGTATTGGCGATAAAGTTTTGAATATCGCGTTCCAACTTTTCCGACCAGACATGGCCGGGGCGCAGAAGCACAAACGCTTTGATTTTTTCCCCGCGCAGCATGTCCGGCTTGCCAATGACGCCGGCCTCCAAAACTGCCGGATGCTCGGCAAGTTTGCTTTCAATTTCAAAAGGCCCCACCCGTTCGCCGGCCGTTTTGATAACGTCGTCGGCCCGCCCCTGGAACCAGAAGTAGCCGTCGGCGTCACGGTAGGCGAGGTCGCCGCTTAAGTACCAGGGCGGCAGGCGGAAATATTCCTGGTACTTTTCCGGATCGTTCCATATATTGCGCATCATGGCGGGCCACCCTTTTTTCACGGCCAGCTGCCCCATTTCCAGAGGAGGCAGTTCCTGCCCCTGCTCATTTATAATGGTTGCGTAAACCCCGGGGATCGGTTTGCCCATGGAACCCGGTTTTACGGGAAGACAGGGAAAGTTGGCAATTATGTGTGCCCCTGTTTCGGTCATCCACCAGGTATCGTGCACGGTTAAGCCAAATTTCTGCTGGACCCAGCGGATTACCATCGGGTTTAGCGGTTCGCCGGCACTTAAAATGTGGCGGAGCGAAGAAAGGTTGTAGTTGTGCATTAGATTATCCCCCGCAGCAATTAGCTTGCGGATAGAAGTGGGCGTGGTATACCAGATGCTGACCTTGTATTTTTCTATGATGGTATACCATTTTTCCGCCTTAAATTCGCCGCCGTAGATTACGGAGGTCGCGCCGTTTAATAAAGGTGCCCAGATGCCGTAGGAAATGCCGGTTACCCAGGACGGGTCGGCCGTGCACCAGTAAATGTCCCCTTCTTGTAAATCAAGCACCCACTTGCCGGTTTGATAATATTGGAGGGCTCCTTCGTGGACGTGCAAGGCCCCTTTTGGTTTGCCCGTAGAACCGGAAGTGTACATGAGCAGCATTGGCTCGTCCCGCTCAACCCATTCTACCGCCTGTTTTTCATCGCCCCGGGCAAGGGCGGCTTGCCACTCTATATCGCCGCTGTTCTTGTTCCCTCCCGTTACGATTACTTGCTTTAACGAAGGTAGTTGCCCCGTATTAATGCGCTGCCGCAGAAAAGGGGTGGTGATGACGGCGGTCGGTTCGCTATCCTGCAAGATGTCATTCACGGCCCCGCTCATGTAACCTTCGTAGAGGGGTATGGCCACAGCGCCGATTTTTACAATGGCCAGGAAACTGATGTAAAATTCCGGACTACGCGGTAAAAAAAGAACAATCCGGTCTTTTTTTTCAATTCCCATTTTCTTCAACGCGTTTCCGAAACAATTTGAAAGCTTAAATAAGTCATTATATGTATAAAATTCTCGCCGAAAGAAATCATCATAAATAATTGCTATTTTTTCTCCTTTTCCTGAAAACACGTGCCGGTCGACGCAGGAGAAGACAATGTTGACTTTACCGGCATTCGTCCAGCCGAGCTCTTTTTCTGCGTCGGTCCAGCGAAAGCGGGCATAAGCTTGTTCGTAATCTTCTAAATTCGGCTTCTTCCCGGGAGTATTTTCCTTGGGCTTTCCCCGCATGAGAACCCCTTCCTTCACATTATAAATTAAAAGAACTTACGGAACTCGTCTCCGGCTGATATTTTGCCAGTCGCAGGCGGTAACCCAGCCGTTCGGAGATGGACTCGCAAGCCTCTTTCAGTACTGTAACGAGCCTTCCTATTCTTTCCAGCGTAAGCCGGGAAGTAGGACCGGATATGCTCAGGGCGGCAATTGCCTTGCCGGAATGATCGAAGATCGGCGCCGCGATGCTGCGCATGCCTTCCACCAGTTCCTCGGCATTGATGGCGTAACCCTGCAGACGCACTTTTTCTAAATGAGAAAGCATGTATTCGAGGTCGGTAATGGTATTTACGGTATGCTGGGGCATTCCCTGCGTTTCCAGGATATAAATGACTTCTTCCCGCGGCAGGTAGGCCAACAATACTTTTCCCTCGGCCGTACAGTGTACCTGGGCGCGGAGACCCAGGTTAACCGTAACCACCTCCGGCGAGCGATCTCTCTCGACGATAACTATTTCTCCACCGTCCAGTACGGCCAACTGGGCCGTTTCCCGGGATATTTCCACCAGCTCACGCAGATAAGGCACCGCTTCCTTGCGGAAATCCAGGTTTTCTAAAATTTCCAAACCGAGCAGCATCACTTTTCTGCCGAGCTTATAGCGTTCGGTCAGGGAATCCTGTTCTACGTATCCAAAGGCAGAGAGGGTAGATAAAAGGCGGTGGACGGTGCTTTTATGTAAACGGAGCACCTGGCTGAGTTCGGTAACACCCAGACCCTGAGGCCTTCGGGCCAGGCTCTCTAAGATAGCCAGCGCCCGCTCAATAGAATGTACTGTGTAGTCCGGCCCCTTTTCGGACAATCTGTTTCACCTCCCAGCCGGCGCTATTTTTCGTGGGATGGTTAATGTAATTTTATCAAACATTGATTAGTTTTTAAAGAAAAAATTTTATAACTACTCACAAGAAATAAACGGACGGAATCATGCTTCCTACCTTACGTAACACCCATCTTACTTGGCACTTGACGTTTGTACCGGCGCTGTGTATAATTTAGGCGTGGTATTTCCAACAAGCAGAAGCCATCCGCTTCTCACCTTATGGCGCCCCCTGGTTGTCGATAAGGTTGTCTTCAGAAGAACTTTAAGATTTAGCGGGTGGAGTATGCCCGCTTTTATTATTGGAAATATTTGGAGGTGATATGGTATTACCAAAAATTTGCGGGTAAATGAGGAAATCCGGGCAAAAGAAGTAAGGGTTATTGACGTCAACGGGAATCAGTTGGGAATCATGCCGATTGCTGCTGCTTTGCGCCTTGCCGAGGAAAAAGAGCTCGATCTGGTTGAGGTTGCCCCCCAGGCCAAGCCGCCCGTATGCCGCCTGATGGATTACGGCAAGTTCAAATACGAGCAAAGCAAGCGCGAAAAGGAAGCCAAAAAGAAGCAGCGGGTTATTAACGTCAAAGAGGTAAAAATGAGGCTGAATATTGAAGATCACGATTTTCTGGTCAAGGCAAAATCTGCCGAGCGCTTTTTAAGAGACGGCGACAAGGTAAAAGCGACCATTATGTTTCGCGGCCGGGAGATTGTTCATACCCAGCTGGGGCAGGTGTTACTGAGCCGCCTGGCCGAGCACGTCAAAGATATTTCCACCGTCGAGCGGCAGCCGAAACTGGAAGGAAAAAATATGATTATGATCCTTGCCCCCCGGCAGGAAATCCGGCAGGAGTTGAGGCAGGAGCAGTGAAAAGGGGCACCAGGCAAACCAGACTTAAAGGCACAAGGCACAAGTGAAGCTTTTTTGTTTCCAACCGCAGGCAACAGGCTTTTTTAGGGAGGTACTTTTGATGCCGAAAATCAAAACTCACCGGGGCGCCGCCAAGCGTTTTAAGAAGACGGCGACCAAAAAAATTAAAGCTTCCCATGCTTTTCACAGCCATTTACTGGGCAAAAAAACGGCGCACCGGAAACGCCGTCTCCGGAAGGCAACGATCGTCAACCCGGTCGATGCGAAAAGGATCAAACGCTTATTGCCCTATTGATATAACGGGAGGAGATTATTATGCCGCGGGTGAAAAGCAGTGTTGTTTCGCGAAAGAGACATAAAAAAATTTTAAAGCTGGCCAAAGGTTACTACGGGGCAAAAAGCAAGCTTTACCGGGTAGCCAAACAGCAGGTAATGAAATCCCTGGCTTACGCTTACCGCGACCGCAAAGCAAGAAAAAGAGATTTTCGCAAGCTCTGGATCGCGCGGATTAATGCTGCCGCTCGCCAAAACGGCATTTCGTACAGCCGTTTTATGAACGGCCTGCGGAAGGCCGGTGTGAACATCAACCGGAAAATGCTCGCCGACCTGGCGGTAAAAGATGCGCAGGCATTTGGACAACTGGTGGAGGTAGCCAAGTCCAGGCTTTAAACAGGCACAAAGTGAGCAAATTTCACCCGTACCTGTTCAGCATCGTTTCATCTTTTATCCTTAGATCGATAAACTCTGACGTCCGACATCCGATGTCTGAAGATCATTTGCCGGGGCTGGTTTTTTAGGTGGCGGAAATTATTGAAAAGGGCAGAAAGTTCTCTTTTGTTGTCCAGGAGCGGAAGTTGCAGTTTAGCCCGCCCAAAGTTCTCATGGCCGGGTTTGCCACGATAATTTTTATTGGCGCCGCGTTGCTTTGTCTGCCTTTTGCTTCTGCTTCCGGTCAACCTGCTGATGTGTTGACGGCCCTTTTTACGGCCACCTCGGCTGTGTGCGTGACCGGTCTAGTGGTGGTCGATACAGGAACGCACTGGTCTTTTTGGGGACAGTTGATTATTTTAATTTTAATCCAGACCGGCGGCCTGGGCTTTATGACCATGGCCACGTTGTTTTTTCTACTCATGGGCAAACGGATTGGTTTAAAAGAACGGATGCTGATTAAGGAGTCGTTAAATCAGGTTAATGTTGCCGGCGTGGTGAGTTTGGTCAGGGCTGTTTTGATCTTTACCTTTGTCACCGAAGGAGTTTTTGCTTTCGTCCTTTCCTGGCGTTTTTTTTATGATGTTGGTTGGCCGCGCTGTTTGTGGTGGGGGGTGTTTCATTCCGTTTCGGCTTTTAACAATGCCGGCTTTGACATTTTCGGGGGGTTTCGGAGTTTAACTGCCTACGTAAATGATCCGGTAGTTGTTTTTTCCGTAACTACCCTGATTATTCTTGGCGGTATAGGTTTTTCCGTGGTCGTCAATATATATAAATGGAAAGAACGCAGACTTTCCGTCCATTCCCGGCTGGCGTTGCTGATCACCGTGCTTTTAATTGGTAGCGGCTTTTTTTTATTTTTGCTTCTGGAATGGTCGCACGGGCTGGGCCACCTTTCCTTGCCGGGTAAATTTTTGGGCGCCTATTTTCAATCGGTAACTCCCCGGACGGCAGGTTTTAATACCGTAGAAATCGGCAGTTTACGTTCGGCCACCCAGTTTTTGCTGATTATCTTCATGTTTATCGGTGCTTCCCCTGGCTCGACGGGAGGAGGAATAAAAACAACGACTTTCGGTTTGCTGGTCATCGCGGCATGGTCGCTGGCCAGGGGCAAGGAAGATGCGGAGGTTATGCGCCGGCGCATACTCTCCGAGCAGGTGTATAAGGCGTTGGCAGTCTCTTTGCTGGCCGTGAGCTTGGTTACTGTTACCACCCTGATTCTCAATGTTACAGAGCAGGCAGATTTTCTCACCATCTTTTTTGAAGCTGTTTCTGCTTTTGGGACAGTGGGTTTAAGCATGGGTTTGACTCCGCACCTTTCTGCTGTCGGGCGCCTGATCGTTATTTTGACAATGTTTACCGGGCGCCTGGGGCCGTTGACTTTAGTTTTTGCCCTTGCGCAGCGGAAGAAAAAAGCTTTTCTCCGGTACCCCGAAGAAAAAATATTAATTGGGTAGGGAAAGGGATATGTTGCAATTTGCCGTCATTGGTCTGGGACGGTTTGGATCTAGCGTCGCCAGAACGCTTTCCCGGATGGGTTACGAGGTTCTGGCCGTGGATGTCGATGCCGATAAAGTAAATGATATCACCGACGAGGTTACCTACGCCGTCCAAGTCGACGCCATGGAGGAAGAAGCCCTCAAATCGTTGGGCCTGCGTAATTTTGACGTGGTCGTTGTGGCGATTGGTCAAGAAATCAAAGCCAGTATTCTGGTAACGGTGATGCTCAAAGAAATGGGCGTGCCCAAAATAGTGGCCAAAGCCAATGACGAGTTGCACGGCAGGGTTTTGCAAAAGGTGGGTGCCGATGTGGTGGTTTTTCCTGAACGCGACATGGGGGTGCGGCTGGCCCATACTCTCGTTTCCAGAAATATTTTAGATCAAATTCACCTCTCTCTGGATTACAGCATTGTCGAAGTGGTTACGCCGGCCAAATTTATTGGGAAAACCCTTGAAGAGTCGGCGCTGCGCCAGAAATACGGAGTGACCGTTTTGGCCATCCGCCGCGGGGAGGATATTATCATTTCGCCGGGCGCCCGCCAGGTTATCCAGGAGGGGGATGTGCTGGTGGCCATCGGCCGCGACGACAGGCTAAAACAGTTGGGTGAGTGAACATAAGGAGGATTCTATGCCGGTTGTCAGCCCGCAAAACCCCCAGATAAAATATATTCGCAAACTTGCCCAACGAAAGTTCCGGGAAAAGGAAAAAAAATTCCTTGTGGAAGGCAGCCTGATGGTGGCCGAGGCCTTTTCCTTCCGGTGGCCGTTAGAGCTGCTGGTTTACACCGGCGAATGGAGCGCCAGCAAGGCGGGCCAGAAAATTTTAAGCATGGCTGAAGAAGTAAATTTAAAGAGCCTGGCCGTAGAAAAGGCAATTTTTAAGAAACTGGCCGCGGCCGATACCCCCCAGGGAGTACTGGCGGTGGCCCGCCGGCGCGAAGAAGAACTCGCCGGTTTATTAAAGAAAAAGCCGTCGTTGTTGTTGCTGGTGGACGCGGTGCAGGATCCGGGGAATCTCGGCACCATTATCCGCAGCGCCGACGCCGCCGGCGCGGACGGCGTGATTTTAACGAAAGGAACTGTCGACCCGTATAATCCCAAAACGCTGCGGGCCACCATGGGCTCGCTGTTTCATTTACCTGTGCTTACTGCTTCCGGGGTGGACGGGGTGCTGGCGCAGCTGGCAGAGGCTGGCCTGCAGTTAGTGGTTGGCGACCCGGAAGGGAAAACCCTTTTAAGCCATTGCGATTTTACCCGCCCTACGGTTCTGGTCATCGGTAACGAAGCCCGGGGGTGTTCGGAAAAAATCCTTCAAAAAGCGGACCAGATCATCCGGATACCCATGCCGGGCCGCGCCGAATCCTTAAATGTGGCCATGGCCGCGGCTATTATGCTTTACGAGGTTGTGCGCCAGCGATCCTGTTAATTTTTAGCTTTTTCTTGTTTTTAAAAACAGCCTGTGCTATAATCAGGGCAAGGTCCCCAAAAAAACAGCAAAGGTCGTGAGCAAATGATTCTTTTCACCGCCGAATTTTTTTGGAGACTCTTCGAAGCCACCGGTTCCATCAAGGCCTATATGCTCTACAAAAGATTTGCCCTACACTGATTGTTAAGCGTACATTTTTATACATTTTTTAAGTCAGGTGAAGGAGGACTGGCAGGCGTGTTTTTGCGTCTTTAAATTCCGTCCCGCGGGGATGGTTTTTTTATGCTTATCTTTTTAAGGGGGTTTGGGTTGATTTTGGAGCAGTTATTACGAAGAATGGCCGAAGAGGCAAGGAACGCGCTGGCGAAAGCCAAAAGCCTGGAAGAGATAAACGAGATCCGCATCCGTTACCTGGGGAAAAAGGGCGAGTTAACGCGGATTTTGCGTGGGATGGGGGCTGTCCCCCCGGACCAGCGGCCGCGCGTAGGGCAGGCTGCCAACGAAGTTCGGGAGGCGATTGAGGCGGCGATAGCGGCCCGGACTACCGCGGTGAAAGAAAAAATCAAGCAGGTCCGCTTGATTGAGGAGGCAATCGACATCACCCTTCCGGGTACAAAATTCGGCCTCGGCCATTTGCATCCTTTGACTCGGGTCAGGCGCCAGATTGAAAATATTTTTTTGGGTCTGGGATTTGAAATTGTGGAAGGGCCGGAGGTGGAGCTGGATTATTATAACTTCGAAGCTCTCAATATACCAAAGGATCACCCCGCCCGGGACATGCAGGACACCTTTTTTGTCAGTGAGGAAATTCTCCTGCGAACGCATACCTCTCCCGTGCAGGTGCGTACCATGGAGCGGATGGCCGGGCGCATCCCGGTGAAAGTCATCGCGCCGGGCAAGGTTTACCGCCGCGACGACGACGCCACCCATTCGCCGATGTTTCACCAGGTAGAAGGGCTGGCCATCGATACCCGGATCACTTTTGGCGACTTAAAGGGTGTCCTGCAAACCTTTGCCGCCGAAATGTTCGGCCCATCCACGCGGACGCGCTTTCGGCCCAGCTTTTTTCCCTTTACCGAGCCCAGCGCTGAAGTGGACATTTCCTGCGTAATGTGCGGCGGCCGCGGCTGCCGCGTCTGTTCATACTCCGGGTGGCTGGAGATTCTCGGCTGCGGTTCCGTGCACCCGCGGGTTTTAGAGATGTCGGGGTACAACAGCGAGGAAGTCACCGGTTTTGCCTTTGGCATGGGGATCGAGCGGATTACCATGTTAAAGTACGGCATTGACGACCTGCGGTTGTTTTTTGACAACGACCTGCGGTTTTTGGAGCAGTTTTAGGAAAGTTAGAACCTTCGCTCTTCTCCATGACGATGAAAATGAGGCTGGAATTTGTCCGGGTGAGCGACATCTGCGAAGGGTCGGGAACCGGACACGGCGCAGCCGCGGCAAGCGAACCGGCAGCGCGAAACGCGCAGATACCACTCAGTAACAGTGCTGACAGTAATCGCCATTGGAACCCGGTAAAGCTAAAAAACTAACGTTTCATGCGCATTTTGCAGCGCTGCCTGGTTCGCTCCGCGGCAAGCCGATGTCTGGTCGACCCGGAGCAGCGGAGCGAACCGGACAATTCCAGCCCGATGGGAAATGATAACAGAAGCTATTTTCAAAGGGGGTCTGAAGAGTTTGCGGGTTTCGCTGAAATGGCTGCGGGAGTTCGTGGATATTGAGGTATCGCCGAAGGAACTGGCCGAACAATTGACTCTGGCCGGGCTGGCGGTGGAAGCGATCCATTGCCCCGGTAAAGAGATTCAACAGGTATTCACAGGGCGGATCGTGAAAATAGAGCCGCATCCCAACGCCGATAAACTGGTCGTTTGCAGAGTTTCCCTGGGCGCCGGGGAGCCCTTGCAAATTGTTACCGGTGCCCCCAACGTGGCCGAAGGCCAGGTCGTCGCGCTGGCGGTGGAAGGGGCGCGCCTGAACGGCGGACTGATCATTAAGAAGGCGAAATTTAGAGGTGTGGAGTCGTCAGGGATGTTATGCTCCTGGCAGGAATTGGGGTTTGACGCCAAGTATATCCCCGCCGACCAGGTGCACGGTATAATGGCCCTGCCGCCGGACACGCCCGCAGGTATGGACGTCAAGCCGCTGCTGGGTTTGGACGACGTCATCCTGGAGCTGGAAGTCACCCCGAATAGAGGCGACTGTCTTTCCATGGTCGGTATTGCCCGCGAAGTGGCGGCAATTTTCAACCGTCCTTTCCGCTTTCCCCGGCCGCAGGTTGCCGAACTGGCCAAAAATATTGCGGGGCTGACGCAGGTGGACATTCTGAATCCCGAACTCTGCGGGCGGTACGTAGCGCGGCTGTTTACCAACGTGCGGGTAGCCCCCTCGCCCTTGTGGATGCAGGAAAGATTGCGGGCGGCCGGCGTCCGCCCCATCAGCAACATAGTCGATATTACCAATTACGTGATGATGGAGCTGGGCCAGCCTTTGCACGCCTTTGATTTCGATACGTTGCGGGAAGGGCGGATTATCGTCCGGACGGCTAAAGAAGGGGAGGCCCTGGTTTCCCTGGACGGGGTGACCAGGCAATTGACTCGTGAGATGCTGGTGATTGCCGATACCGCCGCGCCGGTGGCCATTGCCGGCGTCATGGGCGGTCTGGAAACCGAGGTAACGGAAAAGACCGTAAACGTTTTGCTGGAATCGGCGCACTTTAATCCCCTCAGCATACGCCGCACGTCAAAAGCGCTTGGCCTTCGGTCGGAAGCTTCCGCGCGTTTTGAAAAAGGAGTCGACCGGGAGGGCTGCCTTTTGGCGGCAGCCAGGGCCGCCCAGCTGCTCGGGCAAATTCAGGCCGGCGACGTGCTTGCCGGCGTGGTTGACAATTATCCCTCACGCCGGGAGCCGGTAAAAATTCTTTTACGTCCGGCCAGGGTTAATTATGTGCTGGGGACCGAACTGGCCACGGAAGAAATTTCCGCAACCTTAACGCGTTTGCATTTCGAAGTGAATAACGCGGGTGAAGAATTGCTGGTTAATGTCCCGAGCTACCGGAATGACGTCCACCAGGAGATCGACCTGATTGAAGAAGTGGCCAGGCTGCACGGATACAATAAGATTCCGGGAACACTTCCCTGCGGAGTCAATACCTTAGGAATCCGGACCAGGGAAGGAATGATCGCGGACCGGGTAAAAGAAATCCTTGTCGGCTGCGGTCTGACGGAAGTGGTCACGTTCAGTTTTGTCAATCCCGGCGTTTTCGATCAGTTTAATTTGCCCGCCCAAAGCAAATTGCGGGAAGTGGTGAAATTACAAAACCCCTTGAGCGAAGAGCACTCCGTTATGCGCACCTGGCTTTTGCCCGGTCTGGTCGAGGTGCTGCGCAGGAATTTTAACCGCCGGGTGATGACCGGGGCGGTATTTGAGATCGGGCGGGTGTTTTACCCGCGGGCGAACGAACTGCCGGAAGAACCTCTGAAGCTGGCCGCCGCAGGCATGGGGGAAATTGCCGGCAGCTGGAATGTTCCGGGATTATCGGTCGACTACTACTTCTTGAAAGGCGTCTTAGAGACTTTACAGGCGCAAATCGGGGTCAACTTTTCCTTTACGCCCGAACGCGAACATCCGGCTTTTCACCCCGGGCGCACCGCCCGCGTCGCCAGCGGCGAAGAAGACCTGGGGATTTTAGGCGAAATTCACCCCGACGTTCTGGAGAAGCTGGAGCTGCCCCTGCGGGTGGTGGCCTTTGAACTGGACTTTGGAAAAATAATCACCCTTGCGCAAGAACGCAAGGAATACGAGCCCTTGCCCCGTTTTCCTGCTGTCCAAAGGGATCTCGCCCTGTTGGTTCCCAGGGATGTGCCGGCGCAGGTGGTCGGGGAAATAATTAAACAGGCCGGCGGCCCGTTACTGCGTTCGGTAATCCTGTTTGACGTATACGAAGGAGAACAGGTGAAAAAAGGTTTCCGCAGCCTTGCCTTTTCTTTAAAATTTCTTGCCGGCGACCGGACCCTGACTGTGGAAGAGGTGGCTTCCTGCATGGAAAATATTGCTGCGGAACTGGTTCAAAAAGCCGGCGCCGAAATACGCGGGGAAAAAATTGGCTAGTCCGGCAGGAATTTTTCCCTTTTTGACGAAATGCAAGTCAAAAAGCCAGGGGGAAAAATTATGGAAGAGAAGGGCGAACTGGAAAACCGGGTGGAAGTGGAGATTTTCGGGGAAGGATATGTGTTAAAAGGCAGCGAGCCGCCGGAATACATGCAAATGCTGGCCCAGTACGTGAACAAAAGAATGCGCCAGGTGGTGACCCGCAACCCGCGGTTGAGCACGGCCAAAGCGGCCATTCTTACCGCGTTGAATATTGCCGACGAATTAATGAAGTTGCAGAAAGAATTTGATCAGCTGAACCGGTCAAAACAAGAAGAGGACAAAAAGAAACCGCCCAAGAAACATTTCGAGAACCAGCGGGAACACGATCTGTTTGAGGCCCAGAGGACACAGCGAGGCCCTCGTTAAAAAACGACCCTTCAGGGATTGTAATATCTATTCCGTTTGCTGAACCACTTTATTTATCCTAACCCCCGGTTTTAACGGGTGGCTTCAACTGTTTTTTATAAAATCGCTGTGTTCTGTGGGGCTTGAAAAGGAGCACTTAAATGCTGCAAAACTTCGAAATAGCCTGGGCTTTCCGGGAACTGGCCGATCTCCTGGAGTTTAAAGAAGAGGATTTTTTTAAAGTGCGCGCCTACCGCCGGGCAGCGAAAACCATTGCCGGCTTAAATGAGCCTGTCGAACTGCTTTACCGCCGGGGGGATCTGGCCGGGGTTCCGGGCATCGGTAAAAATATTCTGGCAAAAATCGGAGAAATGGTCGCCACCGGAAAAATGCGTAAGCTTGAAGAGTTGCGCGCCGAAATTCCCCCCGGCGTGCTGGAAATAATGGATTTGCCCGGAATTGGCCCCAAACGGGCCGCTCTTTTGTATAAACACCTGAAAGTTGCTTCCCTGAATGATTTAGAAGAGGAAGCGCGGCAGGCGCGCGTTCGGGCGGTGCCCGGCCTGGGCGCCAAGACGGAACAGGACATTCTCCGGAACATCGAGATGCTGCGTTCCCGTTCGGGCAGGGTGCTGCTGGGGTTCGCCCGGGAACTCGCGCAAGAACTGGGTGAATTTTTAAAAAATTTGCCGGGAGTAAAAAGAATAGAACCCACCGGAAGTGTCCGGCGCTGGCGGGAAACCGTCGGTGACATCGATTTGCTGGCCATGACTGACGCTCCGGAAAGGTTGTTCGCTTCTTTTGCCGGCCACCCTCAGGTTAAAGAAATCCTGGTCCGGGAAGAGGATCGGATGAAGGTAATCACCTGGTGGGGGGTTGTTGTTGAGCTGCTCGCCGCCCCGGAGGAAGCATACTGGTCGACCCTCCTGTGGTCTACCGGCAACCAGGAACATTACCGGCAGCTGCAATTGCTGGCGCAGCAAAAGGGCCTGGAACTGAGCAGGGGCGGAATCAGGCGCCAGGACGGGAAATTTTTTCTGATCAAAGGGGAGGAAGATATTTACCGCCACCTTGGGCTCCCTTTTATTCCCCCGGACCTTCGGGAAAATCGGGGGGAAATCGAATTTTGTTTAAAGACGGGCAGGCTTCCCGAGGTAGTCCGGTTAAGGGACATCAAAGGAGACCTGCACATCCACACCAACTGGAGCGACGGGGTTAACTCCCTGGAGCAGATTATCGACTACGCCAGGAAAAAAGGGTATCGCTATATTGCCATTACGGACCATTCTCCTTCTTTAAAGATCGCCCGGGGCTTGTCCCTGGAGCAATTGAAAGAGCAACGTAAACTTATTGAAAAAATGAACGAAAAATATGATGACATCCGGATTTTCAGCGGCCTGGAAGTGGATATATTGCCCCAAGGCGGTTTGGATTGTCCGCCGGAGATTTTAGCGCAACTGGATGTGGTGATTGCTTCCGTTCATACCAGCTTTCGCCAGGACCGCCGGACGATGACGGAGCGCATTTTATCGGCGGTAAGAAATGAGTATGTGGATATTATCGGTCATCTGACCGGCCGCCTGATCGGCCAGCGGGAGGCTTATTTGGTAGATGTGGAAAAAATTCTGGCGGCGGCCCGGGATTACGGTAAGTTTATGGAAATCAACTCTTCGCCCGACCGCCTGGATTTAAGCGAAGAGCACGCCCGCCTGGCAAAAGAGTACGGCCTGAAAATGGTGATCAACACAGACGCCCACGATCTGCGGCGGATGGACGAAATGCCTTACGGCGTGGCCGTGGCCCGCCGTGCCTGGCTACAGCCCGCAGATGTACTGAACACCCTGAAAATAGATGAAGTAACGAAGCTGTTTCGGAAAAAAATGACTTATGGTGAATGAATTATTCAACTTTAACGAAAAGGACATTTTACCCCGCTCGTTTTATGCCCGGGACACCTCCCTGGTGGCGCAGGAATTACTGGGGCATTATCTTGTGCACAGTACCCCGGACGGCGTCACTGCCGGCAAAATTGTGGAAACGGAAGCGTATTTGCAGGATGACCCGGCCTGTCACGCGGCCCGGGGGATGACCAAACGCAACCGGGTGATGTTTGGTCCGCCGGGGCACGCTTATATATATTTTATTTACGGGATGTATTATTGCTTCAACGCCGTAACCAGGGAAGAAGGGGTGGGGGAAGCGGTCCTCGTCCGGGCCCTGGAGCCGGTGGCGGGGATTTCTTTAATGCAGGAACGGCGCGGCCGGAAAAAGCTGTCCGAGCTTTGCAGCGGGCCGGGGCGCCTGGTTCAGGCCCTGGGGATTACCAAAGAACAAAACGGACAGGATTTGACCAAGGGATCACTGGTGATCTGCCGGGGGAGGAATGATCGCCTGGCTGCAGTGAGGACGACTCGTATCGGCATAAAAAACGGTTCCGAATTGCCGCTCCGGTTTTACATCGCTGGCAATCCTTTTGTTTCGCAAAAATAAACGCCGCACAAATGTGCGGCAGAACAATTCTATCCTGAAAGTAGTCCTTTGCCCGCCGTTCGTTTGCCGTCGCTTAAGAGCTGCGGGCCGACGAGACAGCGGCCTGGTTCGGAGCGAACCCGGCAGCGCTGCTTAAATACCGTACGGTTCATTATTTTCTAGCGCTACAATATTTTCTGGCGTTCGTTGATGTTCTTTTTGCACCCTGTTAACTGCGCGATTCGCGCTGCCGGTTCGCCGACCTCACCTGCGCCGTGTCTCGTTACCGACCCTACGCATATGTCGCTCCCGGCAAATCGAACGGCGGGCCGGAAGTTTTCATCCCCTGTTGGTGCCGCAAAAAAGCGGCATGGGGATCTTCTGCAGCCGATCCAAAAATGGAGAAAGGCGCTCGTCTCTTTATAAATTTAAATGGCGTTTTCACCGGTTTCCCCGGTGCGGATGCGGACGGCGTCGGCCACCGGGTAAATGAAAATCTTCCCGTCCCCTATTTCTCCCGTCCGGGCCGCCCGGGTAATTATACTCACGACCTGGTCCACGTCCTGATCCCGGATGACTATTTCCACCTTGATTTTGGGCAGTAAATTTATGCTGTATTCGGTTCCCCGGTAAACTTCCGTGCGCCCTTTCTGCAATCCGCAGCCGATTACCTGGGTTACGGTCATTCCGTGGATTCCGAATTTGCCCAAGGCGTCCTTAACATCCTCAAGCTTGCCGGGACGCAAAATACATTCAACTTTCGTCATGCCCGCCCACTCCTTTCCTTTTCCAAAGCCTTAATTGCCGATGCGCCAGATAATTTTGCCGTTTAGGGAGCGGGAGATTCGCGGAAAGCCGGTACCGTGTTATCCCGCGAGGCAATTCCCCTACCTACCGGAGCGCCGAGAACCAGGTCGGCGTAGCCATCTTCACCGTGCTGGGTGAGATCCAGCCCGTGTTCTTCTTCCTCCGTGCTGACGCGCAACCTGATTGCGAGGCCGATCAGTTTTAAAACAACCAGCGTCAATACTGCGGCAAAAACCCAGGTGCTGGCGACGCCAATAAGCTGGATCCAGAGTTGGGCGGGATTGCCGAAGAACAGGCCGTCCGCGCCGGCGGAGTTCACGGCGGTGGAGGCAAACAGACCGGTGGCCAGGGCGCCCCAGGTGCCCCCGATACCATGCACCCCAAAAACATCCAGCGAGTCGTCGTAGCCAAGCCGGGCCTTCAGGATGCTCACGGCCAGGTAACAGACGATTCCGGCCACCAGGCCGATGAGCAGGGCGGCTACCGGCCCCACGAAACCCGCGGCCGGAGTTATAGCCACCAGTCCGGCCACGCAGCCACTGGCCGCGCCCAGCATGGTTGGTTTGCCGTGGCGAAGCCACTCTGCAAAAACCCAGGATAGGGCTGCCATGGCGGCGGCGGTGTTCGTCACCGTGAAGGCGCTGGCAGCCAGGCCGCCAGCGGAGAGCGCGCTCCCGGCGTTAAAGCCAAACCAGCCGAACCACAGCAGCGCCGCCCCGAGCACCGTCATGGGCAGGTGGTGGGGAAGAATAGGCTCGCTGCCGTAACCTTTCCGCCGCCCCAGGACGAGGGCGGCAACCAGGCCGGAAATTCCGGAACTGATGTGCACCACCGTTCCTCCCGCGAAATCCAGGGCACCCATTTCCCGCAGCCAGCCGCCCACGCCCCAAACCCAGTGCGCCAGCGGATCGTAGACAAAAGTCGTCCAGAGCAGAATAAAGGCAAGAAAAGCCGGAAAACGCATTCTTTCGGCAACCGAGCCGGTGATCAAAGCGGCCGTGATGATGGCAAACATCAACTGAAAAACCATAAAGGTCTGGTGGGGAATGGTGGCCGCGTAGTCGGGGTTGGGTTCCTGGCCCACTCCCTTTAAACCCAGCCAGTCCAGCGCCCCGATCAGATGGTTCTGGTCGGGGCCAAACGCTAGGCTGTAACCGAAGAGTACCCACTGGACGGAAATAAGACAGATGATCATGAAACACTGCATAATGATGCTCAAAACGTTTTTCTT
Organism: Bacillota bacterium; assembly: GCA_040755975.1. Lineage (GTDB taxonomy): Bacteria > Bacillota > Desulfotomaculia > Desulfotomaculales > Nap2-2B > JAIMBK01. The sequence goes on from JBFLZY010000004.1 coordinate 52,277, forward strand.
GCGTACCATCCCACCGTAAAAGAAGGCGACTCCCGGGGTCATGATCATCACCAGCGCGGCGCTGATCAAGATAAAGGTGGTGTCTCCGGTATCCACTTCTCCCGCACCGGCCAGGGCCAGACCCGGAAAGCCCAGCAGAGCCAGCAAAAACAGAAGCAGCACTAATCTTCTTGACCGACTTTGCATTAGAAATACCTCCCCTGATTGTTTTATTTTGCTTAAAGCGTTTCGGGAGCGGAGGGGCCCTGCTCCTTTCTCCCAAGACGCGTTCGGCCGAAGAAAACGAAAAGGCGCCGATCAAGAGAGCAGCGCTGCCCCGAAAAGCGCCTTTGCCATTTTGCCTTGCGAAATAGATCCTAAAAAAGCTAAAAAAGCCTTTCAGTCAGGATCTTCCCTGGCTAAAAGGCTCCCTCGCCGGATAATACTTCCCTGTATTAACTTAAGCAGATTTTAAATCAGGTTGATGATTTAGTCAAGGGGGCAGGAAAAATTTTTTTTAATTGAAAAGACCCTGCCAAAAATAACCACCCAGGGTTAGCTAACACTTTTCTATTTCGTTCATAAGATAAAAAGTGCCGGAAGGTTGCGAAGCGGGAACTCCGGCCCGGGCAACGGCGCCCTCCAAATCAGTTGTCAGTCGTCGGACGTCAGAAGTCAGATTTAACTTTGCAAAAGCTAGGTTTTTGAAATTTTTCGCTGAAATAGTTTCTGGCGTCCGGAAAGCACAAAAAAGTTTTTTGGAGGGAGAACCAGATGTGCGGAATAACGGGCTGGGTAGATTTGGAAGTTGATCTTTTGCAAAAAGGTCCCGTTTTGGAAGCAATGGCCGAGACGCTATCCTGCCGGGGGCCGGATGACAGCGGGGTCTGGGTTTCCCCGTCGGCGGGCCTGGCGCACCGCCGCCTGGTCGTAATTGACCCGGAAGGCGGCGGTCAGCCCATGATCCGCCGGCGCGGCGAGAACCTGTACGTACTCGCCTATAACGGCGAACTTTATAATACTGCCGAATTGCGCGCAGAGCTGGCGGCCAAAGGGTATCGTTTTCTTGGTCACTCGGATACGGAAGTTTTGCTGGCGGCTTACATGGAATGGGGAAAGGGGTGTGTGGAGCGCCTCAACGGCATTTTTGCCTTTGCCGTTTGGAGCGAGAGCGATCGGCAGCTGTTTTTGGCCCGCGACCGGCTGGGGGTGAAGCCGCTCTTTTACACCTTGCGCGGCAATACTTTTCTTTTCGGATCGGAACCCAAATCCCTGCTTGCCCACCCGGCAGTCCAACCGGAGGTAGACGCCGAGGGTCTGGCCGAGCTTTTTTTGATCGGTCCCGCCCGGACACCCGGACAGGGGGTGTTCCGCGGCATTCGGGAACTTCTGCCGGGGTACTGGCTGGTTTACGACCCAAAGGGAATCCGGACCGGCCGGTACTGGTCCCTGGAAAGCAAACCGCATACAGACGATCTGGCGGCTACCGCCGCAAAAGTTCGCTACCTTCTGGAAGACGCCGTCAAAAGGCAGCTTGTTTCCGACGTTCCCCTTTGCACGTTGTTGTCGGGGGGACTGGACTCCAGCGCCATTACCGCTTTTGCCGCCAAAGAACTGGCGCGGGGCGGCAAAGGGCCGCTGGCTACTTACTCCGTGGACTACGTGGACAACGATCGCCATTTCCGGCCGAACCGCTTCCAGCCGAATTCCGACGCGCCTTGGGCGCCGAAGATCGCCTCTCTGTTCGGCACGCTTCACCAAACCGTCTTCATTGATACGCCCGAGCTGGTCGACGCCCTGACAATTGCCTTGCGGGCGCGGGATCTGCCGGGGATGGTCGATATCGATGCCTCTCTTTATCTTTTTTCCCGGGCGGTAAAAAAGGGGGCCACCGTGGCCCTGGCGGGGGAGTGTGCCGACGAAATATTCGGCGGCTACCCCTGGTGCCGGAACGGGGAAGTTTTGGATAACGGGGTCTTTCCCTGGATGCGCCTCTTACCCGAGCGGGTACGCCTGCTTTCCCCGGAGCTGATCAACTGCATCCGGCCTCGCGAATATGTAAACAGCCGCTGCCGGGAGGCCCTGGCGGAAGTACCCGCCCTGCCGGGCGAAAGCCGGTTTGAGGCCGGGATGCGCCGGATTCTCTACCTGAACATTACGCGCTGGATGCCCGTCCTGCTCGACCGCATGGACCGCATGAGCATGGCGGCGGGCCTGGAAGTCCGGGTCCCTTTCTGCGACCACCACCTCGTCGAATACGTGTGGAATATCCCCTGGACAGTGAAAAGTTGTGACCAACGGGAAAAGGGCATCTTGCGCCGGGCTTTGGCCGGCATTTTGCCGGCAGATATCCTGACCCGGCGCAAAAGCCCTTACCCGAAGACGCACAACCCGACCTACCTGGAAGCTGTGCGCACCTGGTTCCGGCACATTTTGGACGATGCCGCCGCGCCTCTTCGCCAACTGATCGACGTGGACTACGGGCGCGAAATCGTCCGCACCGGCGCGGCAGCTTTTGATCCGGCGTGGTTCGGCCAGCTTATGGGCGGCGCTCAGCTTTTCGCCTACCTGGTTCAAATTGATACCTGGTTGCGGGAATACCGGGTCCAGATCCGGCTTTAGCAATTGGGGTGCTTGGGTTCTCAAAAGGGACGGCATGTTTTAGTGACGGTTTGTAATCGTAACTTAATAAAATTTTTTTAAGGGACAAGGAAATTATTAGTTTTATCTAGAAAGAATAACTTGGAGAGGAAAAATGAGAAAAATTGAACAACTAGCAATAGGTAGGGATGCTGCATGCGACCACAGGTGTTGATTGAAGGAGAAAATATTTATCAGGCGATGGTCAATTTTTTGGCGCAAAAATTAGCCGGGAACTGCAAGCGCCTTGAAAACGACCCCGTTTTCAGGCGCGAGTTTTATCGTGAAATGGGCGCTTGCGGAATTATGGGGATGGCCGGACCCAAACCCTACGGTAATTCTTTTTCCTTTCGGCGAATGGCTTCGATCTTTGAAGAGGTAGCGAAAAGTTCAGTAGGCCTGGCGATTTCCCTGGCTGCCCACACCATTTGTGTTTATATGATTGGCCGGTGGGGGTCGGACGCCCAGAAAAAACGCTTGCTTCCCGCGCTTTGCCGGGGTGAGAAATTGGGGGCTTTTTGTCTGACCGAACCCAAAACCGGCTCCGATGCAAAAAACCTGGGGATGAGAGCCGTTTCTGCGCCGCAAGGGTACACCCTGCAGGGAACCAAAACCTTTGTCACCAATGGGGGTGAAGCTTCGGTATATATAGTTTTAGCCCGGGTTAAGTGCCCGGATGAAGACAATCCCGGCGGCGGCAAGATCACGGCTTTTATTGTGGAGGATACAGTCGCGAACCTGGCGATTAAACCTTACCGGGAGCAAAAAGTCGGCTTTGGCTCCTTCCCCATTGCCCTGTTGTGTTTTAGAGGGAGCGTGGTTGCGAAAGAAAACCGGTTGGGAGAAGAGGGTGAGGGATTTCGTCTGGCCATGAAAACATTGGAAGTAAGCAAGGTTAACATGGGGGCGATTGGCGTGGGTCTGGCCGAGGCTGCCTACCGGTCGGCGGTAGCTTATGCCCGGCGCCGTAAACAGTTCTCCCGAAGGATTGCCGATTTTCAGGCTGTTCAGTTTATGATCGTTGATATGTATACAAAAATTAAAGCGGCCCGGTTATTGGTTCGGGACGCCGCCGAGCAGTTCGATACCGGACGGGCCGAAGGGTATGAGTCGGCCATGGCGAAATGTTATGCCACTGACATTGCCATCCAGGTTGTGACCGATGCCGCCCAGGTATTAGGCGGGGCCGGGCTCCTGGTTCATTCTCTGGAGAAAAACCTCTGGGAAGCCAAGCTGTTGCAAATTCTGGAAGGCACTAACCAGATCCAGCGAATGATTATTGCCCGTCATTTGCTTGAGTAAAAGAAATGTGGAAAAATAAAATCTTATGTGCTATTATATTCAGAAGTAACGCATTGAGTGAAGGGAAGATCGCTGATGAAGCACACTCTGGCGGTCCTGGTTTTAAACAAACCGGGCGTTCTGGCCAGGATTTCCGGGCTTTTGAGCAGACGGGTTTTTAATATCGAAAGCATCACCGCCGGTTATACGGAGGAGCAGGACATCACCCGGATTACCCTGGTCATCAACGGCGACGATCGGGAACTGGATCAGGTAATTAAACAGCTATCCAAGTTAATTGACGTTATTAAGATCCGGAAACTGGAAAGCCCTGATACAATTGAGCGGGAGCTTGCTCTGATTAAAGTGAAGGCCCATCCTGCGCGGCGTTCAGATATAGTTGCTATAGTGGAAATTTTTCGCGCCAACATTGTGGACATAAACCGGGAAACGGTCGTAATTGAACTCACCGGCGACGAAGAAAAGATCAATGCTCTCTGCTCCGTTCTGGAGGAGCACGGGATTGTGGAAATGGTCCGCACCGGCAAGATTGCCATCGGCAGGGGGCCCGGCGCGGTCAAATACCTGCCGGACGGCAACGGCGGTTAAAGGAGCGTGAATTGATTGTCCGCTGTCATCGGGGTTACCTGCGGTTGGGATGATGACAGGGGAAGGTATTATCTAAATTCTTTATATGTCCGGGCGATCGTGGCCGCGGGGGGAACGCCGGTCCTGATCCCGGATTGTCTTGGACGGGATGAAATCCACAGGCTGGTTTCTTTAATCAACGGGTTGTTGCTGACCGGCGGCGGAGACGTTGATCCCGTATATTTTGGGGAAGAACCTCTGCCGGCCTGCGGGGAAATTACTCCGGCGCGGGACGCCCTGGAAGTGGAACTGGTGAAAGCGAGTCTGGCCGCAGGCTTACCCGTTTTTGGGATCTGCCGGGGAGCCCAGGTGCTGAACATTGCCGCCGGGGGTGATCTTTACCAGGATATCAGCACCCAGATTAAAGGTTCTCTGCGGCACAACCAGCGAGCGCCTCTTTGGGCCCCCACCCATAACATTCAGATCGAGCCAGGCACCTTGCTGGAATCTATTTTTCAGGAAAAGGTTGTCCGGGTGAACACCTTTCATCACCAGGCAATCCGCAACCCTGCACCGGGGTTTATTGTTTGTGCCCGTTCCAGCGACGGGGTGGTTGAGGCAATCGAAAGCATCAATCACCGGTTTGTCCTGGGCGTTCAGTGTCACCCGGAAGGGATGTGGGAAAGGGAACCCCGCTTCTTAAGACTTTTTGCCGCGCTGGTGGAGGCCAGCAAATAAACTTGTAAGCCGCACCTCCGAAAAAATTACACAATTTCCCATGGAATTTTTGGATCTGTTGGAGGTAAATCAGTTTTCTTGTCGAAGAAAAATAAACGGAAATATCTTGTGTAAATGTCAGTATATGTCGCACAATGTCGGAGGTGTCAAAAATGAAAAATGTATCGGATGTGCTGGTTGTTGACGACCAGCCGGGAATGCGGCAGTTGCTGCGTTCCGTAGTGGAGGAAGTGGGGTATAAAGTGTACCTGGCCGAAAATGGCCTGGAGGCCGTTGCAATGGTGCGGAAGATCCGCCCGCAGCTGGTCTTTATGGATGTAAAGATGCCGGTGATGGACGGGTTGGAAGCGTTAAGGGAGATAAAGGAAATTGCTCCCGAAACTGAGGTAATTATGATGACCGCTTATATTTCCGAGGAAATTAAAAGCCAGGTCAAAGAAATGGGAGCCCGGTGTTGCCTGGCCAAACCTTTTGAAATAGAAAAGGTGAAAAGACTTTTAAGAGATCATTCTTAAACACTCAGGTTCCTTAAAAAAGGAATTCTTCGCTGCCCTGCGAATATAATGAAGGAGAATTAAATATCCGGATTGACCCATAGGGGTGCCCCGGCACTCAAAATACACTAAACGTCTTGCGGCCATGAGGCGGTGTTTTTGGTAAATGGCGACTGGTCCTGAAGAAACGTTGCGTGCTTGAGTGCCAGGGCTGAGAAAAGCGTTTTTAAAGCTTTACCCTTTGAACCTGATCTGGATCATGCCAGCGTAGGGAATGGGTATTAGAAATCTAAGATTATACCCACCCTCAGGCGGTGGGTATTTTTGTGCAAGGAGAGCGGCGGATATGAAAACTTACGAGAGCGGCCTGTACCGGGTGATCGACGCCAATTTTAACCGGGCCCGGGAAGGGATTCGGGTATTGGAAGAGGTAGCCCGTTTTGTTCTCGAAGATATTGACCTGGCGGGCCGGTGCAGGTCTCTCCGGCACCGTTTGCGCGTCCAGCAGCAAGTTGTTCCGGGCGCCCCCCGGCGTTTGCTGGAAGCCAGGGATGCGGCGGCCGATGTCGGGTTGAACTTGTCCGCCGTTCAAGAATACCGGCGGATGGGTTACCTGGATTTGGTGACGGCCAACTTTAAGCGGGTGCAGGAAGCGCTCCGCGTGCTGGAGGAATACACAAAATTCTTCAGGCCCGATCAGGAATTTAAGGAAATCCGTTTTGAGGTATACGAACTGGAAAAGAAAATGATGATGCAGCCCGGCTTAAAGGATTTTTCGGGGCCGGAAAGGCAACTTGATTACAGCCTGTATGTGATTGTCGGAGAAAAATTCACTCTGGGGAGGCCTCTCGACGAAGTTGTGGAGGCGGCTATCGCTGGCGGCGCCACGGTAATTCAACTGCGGGAAAAAGACTGTCCGGCCCGACGGCTCATCGAAGCGGGAATGATCTTGCGCCGCCTGACCCGGGAAAAAGAGGTGCCTTTGATCGTCAACGACCGGGTAGACGTTGCCTTAGCCGTGGGAGCGGACGGCGTGCACCTGGGCCAGGATGACTTGCCGCTGGCGGTGGCCAGGGAGATTTTAGGTCCGGGCAAGGTAATCGGCATCTCCACCCACAGTGTGGAGGAGGCTCTCCTGGCCCAGCAGCAGGGGGCGGATTACATCGGGGTAGGCCCGATTTACGAGACAAAAACCAAGGATGCCGCCGGTAATCCTGTGGGGCTGGAACTTTTAAGACAGATGGCGGGAAAGATAACCATCCCCAGAGTGGCCATCGGGGGAATTACGGCGGAAAATGCTTACGAGGTTGTTCTGGCCGGTGCCGATGGCGTGGCGGTAATTACCGCGGTGGCCAGCGCTGCCGATGTCGAAGGGGCTGTTTCGGCGCTGGGCGCGGCGGTAAGGAGAGCGAAACTTGCCAGGCAAACAAGTTTTTAGCCAGAGAGGACACAGAGGGCACAAAGTATGTTTGACACACTCTCTGGGGCCAATTTTAAAAAACGGGGGTTTTAGCAATGACGCAAATTATGGCTGCCCGTTCGGGAAAAATTACGCCGGAAATGAGACGGGTAGCGGAAAAGGAAAAGGTCGCCGCCGAATTGATCAGGGAAAGGGTGGCAGCCGGCAAGGTGGTCATCCCCGCCAATAAAAAGCATACCAATCTTGACCCCTGCGGGATCGGGCAGGGGTTGCGCACGAAGGTAAACGCGAATCTGGGGACCTCTTCCGCTTTTCCGGAACTGGCCAACGAGCTGGAAAAATTAAGAACGGCCCTGGAGGCGGGCGCTGATACCGTTATGGATTTATCTACAGCCGGCGATTTGGACAAAATCAGAAGGGAAATCCTGGCCAAATGCCCGGTGCCCCTGGGTACGGTGCCGGTATATCAGGCTGCCGTGGACGCCCAGGAGAAACGGGGCAGCATTGTGGCCATGACGGTCGAAGATATTTTTTCGGTAATCGAAAGACAGGCTGCCGACGGGGTCGACTTTATCACTGTTCACTGCGGAGTCACCCTCGAAGCGGTCGATAGGTTGAAGCAGCAGGGGCGGGTTGCCGATATCGTCAGTCGCGGCGGTTCTTTCTTGACCGGCTGGATGCTGCACAACCAGCGGGAGAACCCTTTTTTTGAATATTTTGACCGCCTGCTGGAAATCTGCCGCTGTTATGACGTCACTTTGAGTTTGGGCGACGGCCTTCGGCCAGGCTGCCTGGCCGACGCCACCGACCGGGCGCAAATTCAGGAACTGATCGTCCTGGGAGAACTGGTGGAGCGGGCGCAGGAAGCGGGTGTCCAGGCCATGGTTGAGGGGCCCGGGCACGTCCCCCTCGACCAAATTGAAACAAACGTTAAAATCCAAAAGGCCCTTTGCCGGGAAGCGCCTTTTTACGTCCTTGGACCGCTGGTCACCGATATTGCGCCTGGCTACGATCACATCACCGCCGCCATCGGCGGGGCGCTGGCGGCAATGGCGGGGGCGGATTTTCTGTGTTACGTCACCCCTTCCGAGCACTTGAGCCTGCCGACCGTGGAAGATGTCCGGGAAGGCGTCATCGCCTGCCGGTTGGCCGGGCACGCCGCCGACCTGGTTAAAGGGATTCCCGGTGCCCGGGAGTGGGACCTGGAAATGGCCAAAGCGCGCAAAGCCCTGGACTGGCCCAAACAGGTTGCTCTGGCCATCGATCCCCAGAAAGCGGGGCGTTACCGCCAGGAGCGCAACCCGCTGGAAATAGAAGCGTGTACCATGTGCGGCGAATTTTGCGCAATGAAACTGGTAGGCCGGTTTCTGGAAAAAAAACCAGAGCGGTGTTAACGAATGTAACCGCATGGTAATTCCTGGCATATATTATTAAAAAAGCCAGGGGGGAATTATCATGCCGGATCATGTCCATTACCACCGTTTTTCCGGGAAAACTTCCGTGGATGTAAGACACTCTCATTCTTATACCGGGACCACCGGTCCGAATATCCGCAGAGGATGGAGCCACGTCCACGAACTGGCGGCCGCGACAAGTTATGATTTCGGCCACAAACACGAAATGAAGGCGGTAACGGGGCCGGCCATCCCGGTGAGGGGCGGCCACGTCCACCGGTACAGCGGAAGAACCAGCGTCAGCGGGCGCCCGCCTCATGATCACGGCTTCTCCGGAACAACGTCGGGACCAGTTTATTAACTACCTTGAAAATACCAGGCGCAAAGTTTTCCAGGCACAAAGGCACAAAGTAAAATATTCCCTGGTCACACCTGTTTCTTTGTGCCTTTATACCTCTTCCTCGAAAATAGCGTTCTACCATTCCTTACCATCGGGCTGGAATTGTCCGGCTCGCTCCGATGCTCCGGGTCGACCAGACATCAGCTTGCCGCGGAGCGAACCAGGCAGCGCTGCAAAATGCGCGCGGTACATTAGTTTTCTTGCCTTAAGAAGCTCTCCGGTGTTTATTATCAGTTTCTTATCATTATGCTATCTGCGCGTTTCGCGCTGCCGGTTCGCTTGCCGCGGCTGCGCTGTGTCCGGTTCCCGACCCTGCGCATATGTCGCTCGCCCGGACAAATGCCAGCCCTCATTTTCATGCTTTACGGTGAGAACGAACGTTCTTATTGGGAACTGCCCTGAAAACACATTCGCTAATTTTCATCCCCTGTTGGTGCCGCTAAAAAGCAGCATGGGGGTCTACTGTCGATAAATATCCGGTTCAGTGGCCGGATATTTTCTTTTTTTAACGCCATAATAAAGTTGCGGAAGGAAATAATTGGGCTATCGTCGAAAAAGTTGATCATCAAATCGATTAAAATGGAGTGAAAGTGATGTACTGGGATGGCAAAGGTCCTCAGAATACGGAAGCAACTGTTAATCTGGCGTTAAAAAAAGCGGAAGAACGAGGAATAAAGTATATTGTGGTGGCGTCCAGCACCGGCCGGACGGCGGAACAGGTTCTGGAAAAAAATAAAACTTTTCATCTCGTCTGTGTAACCTACCATGCCGGATTTAAAGAACCGGGAAAAATTACGCTCGCTCCGGAAATAAAAAGCAAATTGGAAGACGCGGGCGTCAGGGTGTTGATCACCACCCATTTGTTGGCCGGTGTGGACCGGGCCTGCCGGTTCCAGTTCGGGGGGATTTACCCGGCAGAAATAATTGCCAACGCCTTGCGTATTTTGGGCCAGGGCTTGAAGGTCTGCGTGGAAATATCCTGCATGGCCCTGGATGCCGGGCTGATTCCGTATGGAGAGGAAATAGTCGCCATCGGCGGCAGCGGGAGGGGTGCGGATACGGCGGCGGTGATCGTCCCGGCCCATGCCAACAAATTTTTTGAAACAAAAGTAAAAGAAATTATCTGCAAGCCGCGGGAGTTTTAATCGCGACAGGGCGCAAATTTTTTGTGGTTCCCGCCGGGCGTTTTTGGATTTTGCGGGTGCGTATTCAGTGAACCCGCTGGGACAAGCGTTTTACTCAACGTTAAATTTTGTGGAAAATCTATTTTTAGGAGGGTGCAAAGGCGCCTTGGACCTTTCTTCCCTCGGTGAGTTTGGCTTAATCGAGCTGCTTAGCCGGAGTTTCGCGACTGACCGGCCGGGCGTGGTGAAGGGGATTGGCGATGACGCCGCCGTTCTCCAGGTAAGCGGGGAGAACTGGCTGTTATTTACTACCGATATGCTGGTGGAAGAGATTCACTTTTCTTTTTTGTATGCTGCGCCCGAGCAGGTGGGTTTTAAGGCCCTGGTGGCCAACGTCAGCGACATCGCCGCCATGGGCGGGTGGCCGACGCACGCGCTCATTTCCCTGGGCGTCCCCCTGGCAACGCCGGTAAAGGTTCTGGAGGGAATTTACGCCGGCTTTAAAAGGGCTGCCGACGAATACGGCGTAAGTATAGTTGGCGGAGATACGGTAAGATCACCCGCAAGACTGATTATTAACGTTGCCCTGCTCGGTGCCGTGGAAGCCGGGCAAGCGATTTACCGGAGCGGTGCGCGGCCGGGGGATTTGCTTTTCGTCACCGGCACGCTTGGCAATTCCGCGGCCGGGCTGTACCTTTGCCGGCATCCAGGGGCGGCGGTTAGCCCGGAAACGGCCGGCTTTTTGCGTTCCGCCCATTTAGAGCCGCGGGCCCGCGTCAGCGCCGGCCGGGTCCTGGCCAAAACCGGGAAAGTAACGGCGTTGGACGATATCAGCGATGGCCTGGCCAGCGAACTGCACGAAATTTGCCTGGCCAGCGGTGTCGGGTGCCGGATCCGGGAAGCCGCCCTGCCCGTTGATCCCCGGGTAAGGGAAGCAGCCGGCATAGCCGGGTGTGACCCCCTGGACTGGGCTCTTTACGGCGGGGAGGATTATGAGCTGGTTTTTGCCGCGCCTCCCGAGAGCGCCGGCTACATCAAAGAAGAAATGGCAGCCAACAAAGAAGGGTGTTATCTAATTGGTGAAGTTTTGCCCGGAGAAAAGGGTGTTCTCAGGGAACTTCCCGATAATCGGGTAATTCCGCTGGGACCCCGCGGGTATGATCACTTTCGAATAAAAAGGGAGCCAGGGGAATGAGTGCGGCAAGAGGGAAGGGGTAAGTAGATGACTTCCCGGGATAAAAAATGGAAATTGGCAGATTATCGATTAAAGCAGGCGGAAGAAAGCTTAGAGGAGAAAAGAAGAAAAGTAGTTCTTAAAACAAGTTCAGCGGAGGAAACCTTTTTACTGGGCGAGCGATTGGGCGCCCTGATGGAGCCCGGCGACGTGCTCTGCGTGAGCGGGGAACTGGGGGCGGGCAAAACTGTGCTGGCCAAGGGCCTGGCGCGCGGGCTGGGCATTACCGCCGCCGTGACCAGTCCGACCTTTACCCTCATTAATGAGTATGCGGGGCGCCTGCCCTTTTATCACCTGGATGCGTACCGTTTGAGCAACCCGGCGGAGTTGGCCGATCTGGGCTGTGAAGAATATTTTTACGGTGCGGGCGTTACCCTGGTGGAGTGGGCCGAGCGGGTGGCGGAAATTCTCCCGCCGGAGAGGCTGGACGTCAGGATTGAAAATGTAGCGGGGGAAGCGAACGCTCGGCAGATCCGCCTGCTGCCGCGAGGGGAAAGATACCGCTGCCTGGTGGAGGAGTTGAACAAGCTTGTTCGTGCTCGGGATTGAAGCGGCGACCGCAGTGCTCGGGGTGGCGGTGACGAAAGAGGGTATTCTTTTGGCCGAGCGCTTTTTAAACAACCGGCACTCCCATTCCACGAACCTGCTGGCGATGATTAAAGGCGTGCTGGCCGACGCCCAGGTTACTCCCGCCCGGTTGTCCGGAATTGCTGTCTCCGTTGGCCCCGGCTCTTTCACTGGACTGCGCATCGGCCTGGCTACGGCCAAAACGCTGGCTCAGGTCTTGGCGCTGCCCCTTGCGGCGGTGGGTACGTTGGAGGCTCTGGCCTACCCTCTGGCGGAGCGGCAAAGCCTTGTTTGCCCGGTGCTTGACGCCCGGAAAAACGAAGTTTATGCGGCCGTTTACACTTCTTTCGAGGGTGCTTTGAAGTGCGTCAGGGAACCTGCGGGGGGACCTCCGGAGGAACTGGCCGCAGCGTTAAAGGCGCTGAATAGACCGTTAGTTTTAACCGGCGATGGTGCTCTGACTTACCGGGAATTGTTTCGGAATTACTTAGGCGCGCAGGCTGTTTTTGCGCCGAAGGAGTTGTCCCTTCCCCGGGCCGCGCCGGTAGCCGGGTTGGGCCGGCAAAAATTACTGGCCGAAGAGTTGAGCGACCCTCTTTTGCTTACGCCCCTATACCTGCGCAAAGCAGAGGCGGAAATTAAATGGCTGCAAAGACAAAGGACCACAGTGGAAAGTTAGAAGTGTACCTTACGCCCATGCGCGAGGACCACGTCGAGGAAGTATACCGGATTGAAAAGCTTTCTTTTCCAACTCCCTGGCCCCGGATATCCTTTATTCACGAGCTCCAGAATGAACTCGCTTTTTACCTTGTCGCCCTGCTAAAAAATAAAGAAGTGGTTGGCTACGCGGGAATGTGGCTGGTCCTGAACGAAGCGCACGTTACCAACCTGGCCGTCCATCCCGGTTACCGCGGGTTGGGCATCGGGCGCGCGCTGATGAACGAGTTGATCTTCCGGGCCGCTTTTCTGGGGGCGGTCCGCATGACCCTGGAAGTGCGCGCGTCCAACAAAGCCGCCATCGGGCTTTATAAAAGCCTGGGCTTTGAGCAGGAGGGCCGGCGCAAAGGTTATTATGAGGACACTAGAGAGGACGCGCTGATTATGTGGAAAGAGCTTATATTTTAGTTTTGACGCTTCACCGCTGGCTGATTTCCCTGATTATTTCAGCGGCTGCCCGGCGGGGGTCCGGCGCCTTGATGATCGGCCGGCCCACCACCAGGTAATCTGCTCCGGCCGCAATTGCTTCTTTTGGCGTCACAGTTCTTTTTTGGAGATCCGGTTCGTTTTTGTTTGTACGCTCGGCCGGCCGGATGCCCGGGGTGACAATGAGCAGGCGAGCGCCCAATTTCGATCTCAGCACGCCGGCCTCCTGACCGGAAGCGACTACCCCGTCGCAACCGTATTCAATGGCTTTTTTTGCTCTATATAAGACCAGTTCTTCTACGGAACACGGAAACCCTAAATCGTTGAGGTCGGCGGCGTCCAGGCTGGTCAAAACGGTTACAGCCAATAGCTTAAGGGCGGAATTACCCCGTCCTCTGACGGCATTTTTAATGATTTGGGCATTCCCGTGGATGGTTAGAAAAGAAACTCCCATTTTTGCTGCCTGTTCAACGGCTTTTTCGACAGTCTCGGGAATATCGAAAAATTTCAGGTCTAAAAAAACCTTCTTGTTTTTGCTCAGCAGCCACTGGACGAGCCCCGGGCCGCCGGCGGTGTATAAAACAAGGCCGATTTTAAAGAAATTCACCAGGCCGTCGAGAATTTCAACCATCTTTTTAGCCTCTTGCGGGTCGGGAAAGTCCAGTGCCAGGATTAATTTATCTTCTGGTTTGAGCAGGGGTTGCATAAGAACTCCCTTTGGATTTTGTAATTGCCATTATTATATTGCGTTTAAACAAGTGATGGCAATGTTTTTTTAAAAATTATGGAGGGTTGCGAAGCGTGGACCGGGAAACGGAAAAAACGCGCCGGCGATACAACCGCACGGCTTTGTTTTACGACTGGATGGATTTTCTGTTCGGAGAAAAACTGCGCCGGCGGATTATCAGCCGGGCCCGGGGTAAAGTACTCGAGGTGGGGGTGGGGACGGGGATTAATCTGCCCTTTTACCCGCGGGATTGCCGGGTAACGGGAATCGATTTGAGCCCGGGGATGCTTTCCCGGGCCCGCAGGCGGGTGCAAAGACTGCGGCTGGACGTCCGGTTGCTGGAAATGGACGTCCAGGAAATGGCTTTTCCGGATGGCGACTTTGATACGGTAGTGGCCACGTGTGTTTTTTGTTCTGTTCCTGATCCGGTGAAAGGGCTGCGGGAAGTCAGGCGGGTGTGTAAAACCAGTGGGCAGGTAATCCTTCTTGAACACGTGCGCAGTGAAAATCCTCTGCTTGGGCCGCTGATGGATGTGTTTGATCCTCTGTTTTTGACCGTCATCGGGTCGCATATTAACCGGCGCACCGTGGAAAACGTGCGCAAGGCCGGTTTAACCATTAAGGAGGTGCAGGACCTGGGGATGGGAATATTGAAGTTGATTGTTGCGGAGCCTTGAAGCGCAGAAGTGGACACGGCAAGTAGCGAATACGGGAGATCTCAAAAAATGGACTAGTTTCGGAAGAAAAGTTGCGGCGCGGGAAGGTAGTTTCCTCGGTAATTATCGTTACTCAATTGCATAGCAGGGACCAGCCCAGGTTCCCTACCCAATTGCCGATTTTGGAATCCAATGGGTAACGGAAAAATTTATCTTGACATATTATAGTATTATAAAGTAACATAAAATTACGAATTGTCTGGATAAGGGGGTGAGCTCCAATGCCGTCATGGTCGGAAAATAAAAGCTTGTTTCCCTTTCAGAATTCGGAAATAACCGATCTTGAAGCGGAAACTATGGATTCAGTTGCCTTTTCGATTTATAAGCGGGAAGAAATGCTCTTGCTGGATGATCGGATTGTTGAGGAAAGAATTATTGAAAACTTTAAACTATTCAATCCAAAGTCTCCGTGCGGGCCTTCAATTTTTCAATAAAGATTGCCAATGAGAAGTGCTTTGGAGAGCGGGAGT
>JBFLZY010000004.1:67291-88977 GCA_040755975.1 Bacillota bacterium
TTAAACTATTCAATCCAAAGTCTCCGTGCGGGCCTTCAATTTTTCAATAAAGATTGCCAATGAGAAGTGCTTTGGAGAGCGGGAGTGGCCGCGCCCGTGATGTTTTGTACCGGGGCGCGGCTCTTTTCATGGGTTGCTTCCCGGGTAGCCTGCTGAACGCAAATCATGAGCGAAAATAGGGGCCGCTTGGGTTATGGTCATCAGGAATTATATGTAAAATTATTTGCAATAATAATATAATATAATAGGCCGGTTTGGCCGGTCACGCGTATTTTGGTTTCGTGGCGCATTTCATCTATGTTTTTGTGGTTGGCTTTCGCCGGGCAGTTATCTTTTGCATCTGGGCTGGAACCTTTTGACCTTCAAGTTAAGTTAGCTTTTTGGCCGGGCTGCTTGACGCCTGGAAAAACCCAAGATATAATGAAGAAAACATTATTACCAGGGCCGGCAGGAAGATGTGCTGTATGAACCTGGTTGTTAAAAAATTCACAAATCGAACCAATCACTCCGGCAGCCGGGCTGCGATTATTTTAAGGGCTTTAGCCAGGCTAAGGCTCTTTTTGCGTAAAGTCCTCAAGAAAAGGTGCCAAGCATGAAAGGATTGCTTCATCCACTAAAAGAAACAGCCGAATTTCAAAGCTTGTCCAGAGGCCTGGAGCGACAGCTTCGCGAGCAAATGGTTTTCGGTTTAACCGGTTCCCAGCTAAGTTATGTTCTCGGCGGCCTGATTTCCTCCACCGTTGGCCCGGTGCTGGTGGTTACTCCGGGGGATGCGGAAAGTATTGGCCTGATCGACGAGTTAACGGTTCTGCTGCCGGATGTAAAGTTATACCAGTTCCCTACCTGGCAACTGCTGCCGGGACACGTTTTAGCCCGCGATCAGGAATTACCTGCCCGGCGCCTGAAAGTCCTGGAAGCCCTCGGTCGCTCGGAAAAAAACATGGTGGTGGTGGCTCCGCTGGAAGCCTTGTTGCGGCGGCTTCCTCCTCCCCGGATGTTCTTCCAGGCTACAATAGCCTTGCGTGTTGGCGAAAAAATCGACCTGGAACAGCTGAAACGCCGCCTTTTGGACTATGGTTACGAGCGTGTCGACCTGGTTGAATTAAGGGGCCAGTTTAGCAGTCGGGGCGGAATCATCGATCTTTTCCCGGTGACTTTCGAGCAACCCGTGCGCATCGAATTTTTTGACGAGGAAATAGATTCGATCCGTTTTTTTGACGCCGAGTCCCAGCGCTCAGAAAAGAAGGTGAATTCCGTTTCTTTTGGACCGGCCACCGAGTTGATTGTCAACGACGAAGCAAGGATGCGGGCGCGGGAAATCCTGGAAGCAGAATATAGCAGTCAATTAAAGAAAATTTCTAAAATGAAGTCGGAAGAAGTTAAAGCCCGGCAGGCAGAGCTTGCCCGAAGGATTATCAGCCAGCTTGCCGAAGGAAGGTTTTCGATTGAGTGGGAGCAGTATTTGCCTTATTTTTATTCCCGGCAGGATACTTTGCTTGCTTACCTGCCCCCGGAAAGCATTATTATCCTCAATGATTCAGCGCGTTTAAAAGAAGTGGCGGAGAGTATCCGCAAGGAGTATGAGCAGGTTTATACGGATCTTTTAGCCGCCGGGAAGATCCTTCCCGGTCAGTTTGATGCTTACGTGGATTGGCCAAGACTGAGCGCCGGGCTGGCCAACCACAGGGTGATTTATGTATCTCTTTTGCCCAGGCAGCCAAAAGACAGGTATCCGCAAAACGCGGTCAACTTCGCCGCCAGGGGTATGCAAACTTTCCTTGGCCGCCTGGATATGCTGGCGAGTGAGGTCCGCCGCTACAAAAAAATGGGTTACGCGGTGATATTACTGGTTAACACCGAAGAGCGCGCCCGCCAACTCCAGGAATATTTACGCGACGCCCAAATTGACGCGTTTTACCTGCGTTCGCTTACCCGGGAAGTGCGCCCCGGCAATGTAATTGTTTCTTTAGGCCGGTTAAGCAATGGCTTTGAACTGATTTCCGGCAAACTGGCGGTGATTACGGAGAATGAAATATACGGCGAATTGCGCGCTCCGCGGCGGGAACGCTACCGGAAAACAAAGCAGCCCGTCCCGTTCGCCGATTTAAAAGCGGGAGATTATGTAGTGCACGTCAATCACGGCATCGGCCGTTACCAGGGAGTGGTTTCGCTTACCGTTGGCGGTGTGCAAAAAGATTACCTGCTTATTCAATATGCCGGCGAGGATAAATTATATGTTCCCACCGATCAAATCGGCCTGATCCAGAAGTATCTCGGCGCGGAAGGGGTGGCGCCAAAGTTGTCGCGCCTGGGGGGCAACGAGTGGTCCCGGGTAAAGGGCCGGGTAAAAGAAGCCGTGCGGGAGATGGCTGATGAACTGCTGGCTTTGTACGCGGCCAGGCAAAAATTGCCGGGCCACGCCTTTGCTGCCGATACGGTCTGGCAGCAAGAGTTTGAGGCAAATTTTCCTTACGAGGAAACTCCCGACCAGTTGCGGGCCATTGAAGAAGTAAAGGCCGACATGGAGCGCCCCCGCCCCATGGACCGTTTGCTGTGCGGCGACGTCGGTTACGGCAAAACGGAAATCGCCCTGCGGGCAGCGTTTAAAGCAGTGGTTGAGGGTAAGCAGGTAGCCGTTTTGGTGCCGACCACGATTCTGGCGCAGCAGCATTTTCAAACTTTTCGCGAGCGCTTCGCGGGCTTTCCGGTGACGATCGAGGTGCTCAGCCGGTTTCGTTCACCGAAGGAGCAACGGCAGATCATCGCGGCGATCAGGCAAGGAAAAGTGGATATTGTTATCGGTACCCACCGGCTGGTCCAGGAAGATGTTGCCTTTAAGGACCTGGGCCTGGTGGTGGTCGATGAAGAGCAACGTTTTGGCGTGGCCCATAAGGAAAAGCTTAAACAACTCCGGCAGGATGTCGATGTTTTAACACTTACCGCCACCCCCATTCCCCGCACCCTCCATATGTCGTTGATCGGAGTGCGGGATACCAGTCTTTTGGAAACACCTCCGGAAAACCGTTTCCCCGTCCAGACGTACGTTTTGGAGGAGGATGCCGTGCTGATCCGGGAAGCCGTCCGCAGAGAACTGGGGCGGGGCGGGCAGGTATTTTTTGTGTACAACCGGGTAGTCGATTTGGACCGCGTTGCCGCCTGGCTGCAGGGGCTGGTGCCCGAGGCGAGGGTGGCCATTGCCCACGGCCAGATGCGCGAAGATGATTTAGAGCAGGTGATGCTGGATTTTATTGAAGGTTTTTACGATATTCTCGTCTGTACGACGATTATTGAAAACGGTCTGGATATTCCCAACGTCAATACGTTAATTGTCAAGGATGCCCAGAATCTGGGCCTGGCGCAACTTTACCAGTTGCGCGGGCGGGTAGGCAGATCAAACCGGCTGGCCTACGCCTACTTCACTTTCCGCCGCGACCAGGTGCTTTCCGAGCTGGCCGAAAAAAGGCTGGCCGCGATCCGGGAGTTTACCGAGTTTGGCTCGGGTTATAAAATAGCCATGCGCGATCTGGAAATCCGGGGAGCGGGCAATCTGCTTGGTCCTGAGCAGCACGGGCACATTGCCGCGGTCGGTTTTGATCTCTACTGCCGGATGCTTGCCGAAGCCGTCCAGGAGGCGAAAGGCCAGCCTGTTCAGCGGCCTCTGGAAACTACTGTGGAATTACCGGTGGAGGCTTATATTCCGGAGAATTACATTCCCGATCCGAACCAGAAAGTGGATATTTACCGCCGGCTGGCGGCTGTCCGCAAGGAAGAGGAGGTTTCCGACCTGGAAGACGAGCTGGTTGACCGTTTTGGCGATTTGCCGGGACCCACCCGAAACTTGCTGACGGTTGCGCAATTAAGGGCGTTGGCCGGCCACCTGGGCATTAAAAATATCATCGGCCAGGACGGCGGTTACCGCCTGCAGTTTTACCCGGAACATCCTTTAAGCGGAGAAACCCTGGTAACGATCGGCAAAGAATATCAAAACCGGGTTAAATTCAGCAACTCCGACGGCTTTGAGATTCGCCTGCGCACCTGGGTCCCGCCATCTGAACCGGCAAATTACCTGGGCAACCTGAAGGAGTTTTTGGATCGCCTGAAGACGGGGGGTAGTTAATTTATATTTATTTTTCATGGGGAGTAAATGTGTAGTTTATTTTTTGCGGGACATCCCTGAATTCGGGAAAAGCTCTTTCAAACTGAACTTCCATCCAGTTCCGCATCTTTTGTTCGGACTGTGTATAGGTTTCAATAAGGTACTGCACCATGCGGTAAAGCGCGGAAAGACTTAAACTATCCAAAGACTCTTTTAACTGGTTTTGCAGGTAAATGTCCCCTTCTTCCCGCGCCAGCCTAATGCATTGCTCAAGTAAGGCCCGCCTGCCATAGCGGGCCTTAAGCTTGAGCAGTTCTTCTTCAACTGGAACAAAAACAGGGGTGGCGCCGTGGCGCAACCACTCTTCCCGGATTCCCAACTCCCGGCTGATATTTTTCACCAACTGGTCAGAGGGAATCTTTGCGCCCCGCTCGATGCCGTTTATATGCTGAGGGCGAATTCCTACTTTTTGGGCTAACTGCGTTTGGGTCAGGCCCAGTTCGCTACGGATTTGCCTTAGTCGCTCGCCAATTGTTGACAAAATTGTTCACCTCAGAGTAATAATGAATTGACAAGTTACGCACAGCTACATTATTATAAACCTAAGCTACACCCGGAAAGGAGCGAGTCAATTGCCAAAAGGGATGAGCCCCAATGAAATTAAAGCTGAACTGGTGCGCAGAGGAATTAAAATAAAGGACATTGCCCGGCAGGCAGGTGTAAGCGGTGAAGCGGTGACCATGGCTATTTCCGGCAAATATACCTACCGGGGACGCCGGATCAGACCTTACATTGCCCGGGCAATCGGCCGGCCGGAATCGGAAATCTGGCCCGAACCGACCAAATAATACTATTAGATAACTAAGACTACTAAAGCATAAGTTAAAAGGTCTGACAATCATTAATTAACATAGCAGGCACAAAGGCCCAGAAAGGGCACAAAAGGCAAAAAAGGGACAAAGATACAAGGTATCTGGAAAGACTAAACGATCACGGGCACAAAGACGCGCAGTTATCATGGCAGCCCTTTTTGCCTCAGCAGCCTCCCCCTATGTCTGTTAAGGACAAATCTAAATAACTCAACAATTCACGTATTCTGCCTCCCCAATGAAGTACCTGACGCTGGAATAGTCTCCTTTACACTTTTTGCCTGTCTGGTTTGTTCCTGTTTTTTTAAGTTGATGTGAATGTTAATCCGTTATATAATATGGGCATTGATAGAGAGGGGGAGGATTTTGTTTAAAGCAAAGCTGTTGTTAACCGGGCTGCTGGTTGCCTTTTCTTTTTTTGCTGCTGGTTGCGGGGCTAGGGTAGTGGCCACAGTCAACGGAAAGGTAATTACTTCCGGCCAGCTGGAAGAAGAGGTTGCCCACGCCAGGAAGGCTTTGGAGCAACAGGGCGTGCGTTTCACCGCTGAAGAGGGGCAAAAGATGCTGGATTTGTTGCGCCGACAGGTTTTAGAACAAATGATTGCGGAGGAGTTGCTTCTTCAAGAAGCTTCCCGGTTGCAAGTTGAGCCCAACGATCAACAGGTAGAAGAAGAGATCAAAAAATTTCGCCAGCAATTTGAATCAGAGGCGAAGTACAAACAGTTTTTGGCCGCCAACGGCTTTTCCGAGCCCAAATTAAAAGATTACGTAAAAAAGAGCCTGGCTATGCAAGCCGTTCAAGAAGAAGCCGTTAAAGCAGTAGGGGAAATTTCCGAGGCTCAGGCCAAAGAATACTATGAAAAAAACAGGGATAAGTTCACTGCGCCGGAAAAAATCCAGATGCGTCTTATTTTGGTGCCGGTGGCCGGAGAAGGGCAAAAAGCGGAGGTAGAGGCAAAGGTAGCGGCGATGAATATCTTGAGCAGGTTAAAACGGGGAGAAGATTTTGCCGCCCTGGCGAAAGAAACGGCCGGTAGTGCTAACCCGGCCGGCGATCCGTACATTTTTAACCGCGGCGAAGCCGATCCGGAACTGGAGAAGGCGGTTCTGCGCCTTAAACCGGGGGAAATTTCTCCCGAACCCGTGCGGACAAAATATGGTTATTATATTATAAAGCTGGAAAAAATAACCCCTGCCCGCGTTATTCCTTTTGATGAAACAAAAAGTGAAATTGTGGCTTTTCTCGGCAACCAGGCCAGGGAAAAAGCATTTGCCGATTATCTGGCGGGTTTAAAAAGCAAGGCGACCATCGAAAACAAATTGCCAAAGGAGTCTTCCGGGAGCTAAGGAGGATTTTCCCGAAAGATGAAAATTCTTTGTCTAAAGACTTGGTAAAAAATGAATAAGTCCTTCCCTCTTGTTATATACTATCACTGAAAGTATGATCGTGAAAATTATGCAAAATAGGGAGGGAAGGGTGACCCATGAAAGCAACCGGTATTGTGCGCCGTATAGACGATCTGGGACGAGTGGTGATCCCTAAGGAAATACGCAGGACATTGCGTATTCGGGAAGGTGACCCGCTGGAAATCTTTGTGGATAGGGAAGGGGAGGTAATCCTCAAAAAGTACTCGCCCATTGGCGAACTGGGCGATTTTGCCAAGGAGTATGCCGATTCTTTATACGAAGCATTGGGGCACATAGCCTGTATCGCCGACCGCGATACCATTATTGCCGTTGCCGGGGCACCGAAAAAGGAGTATATCAATAAACCGATCGGGCCTGCCGTCGAAAAGGCAATGGAGGAGCGCAAGGCGATCGTCATTAATAATCCCGGCGAGGACCCTTTCTGCAGGGAGTGCATGATTGTCGAGGATGGGGAGTGCAAATATTCCGCCGAGGTGATTGCCCCGATCATTGCCGAAGGCGATCCCATCGGAGCCGTCATCCTGGCCTCTAAAGAACCGGACGTAAAGATGGGTGAGTTGGAGCTCAAGCTGGCGGAAACGGCGGCCGGGTTCCTGGCCAAACAGATGGAACAATAAAAAAGGTGGCCACCGGCCACCTTTTTTATTGCCAAAGTCTAAAAGACCGCAAAATTTAGCCGAAGAAGTATGGAGAGGGGTGGACAGCTTGATGGACTTAACGATTGCTGGACTTGGCCCCGGTCACCCCGGACATATTCCTTTATCTGTATGGGAGGTGTTAAAAAGCAGTCAACGCATTTTTTTACGCACGGAGCAGCACCCCACGGTGCCGTGGTTGAAGCAACGGGGAGTTAATTTTAGTACTTTCGATTATTATTACGAAAAAGGCCAAAATTTCCAGGAGGTATATCAACAAATTGCCGCTGCCGTTTTGAACGAAGCAGCCATTGCGCCGCTGGTTTACGCAGTGCCGGGGAACCCCCTGGTTGCCGAAGAAACAGTGGAAATTATTCTGGAAAAAGCCAGGCCGCTGGGTATCCAGGTTAAAATCCTGCCGGCCATGAGTTTTTTGGACGTACTTTACGTGGCCTTAAATTTGAACCCTGCTGCGGGTATCCATATTTTAGACGGCCTGCGTCTGGATGAGCAAAAACCGGACCCATGCGTAGGTAACGTAATAATTCAGGTATATAACCGGTTAGTTGCTTCCGACGTCAAATTATCTTTAATGGAGGATTATCCGGAAGATCACCCGGTAACGGTGATTAGGGCGGCGGGCGTACCGGAACTGCAGAGAATTGAGCAACATCCCTTGCACGCCCTCGATCGGTTGGACTGGCTGGATCACCTGACCAGCCTGTACCTCCCGCCGGGCCCGCCGGGGATAAAAAAATGTCGATACCCGCTTGATTCTTTGGTGGACGTAATGGCCGTCTTAAGGGGAGAAAACGGCTGCCCCTGGGATCGCGAGCAAAATCACCACACCCTGCGCAAGTATCTTTTGGAAGAAGCCTACGAGGTTATTGAGGCCATTAATGAAGGAGACATGTATAAAATTCGCGAGGAATTGGGAGACTTATTACTACAAATTGTCTTCCACGCCCAAATAGCAAGGGAAAATAAGTATTTTGATCTTAACGACGTCGTGACCGGGATCACCGGAAAAATGCTGCGCAGGCACCCGCACGTCTTCGGCGATGTATTGGTGGCGGGCAGCGGGGAAGTGGAGGCCAACTGGGAAAAAATTAAACGTGTGGAACAAGAGCCTTGTCCCCGCACTTCCGTTCTGGAGGGCATCCCGGTCAGTTTACCAGCTCTTTTGAGGGCAGGCCGGGTACAGGCCAGGGCTTCCCAGGTCGGTTTTGACTGGTCTGATTACCGGGGGGCCCGGCAGAAGGTTGCTGAAGAGCTTGGTGAATTGTCTGCGGCCATTGCCGCAAATAACCGCTCCCAAATTGAAGGGGAAATAGGTGATTTGCTTTTTGCGGCGGTTAATCTTGCCCGCCTGCTGAAAGTTGATGCGGAAATGGCCCTGGCCGCTACGGTGGACAAGTTCGTCGCGCGCTTCCGTTATCTTGAAGAGCAAGCGCGTAAAAACGGGCGCGAGCTTGCCGGCTGTACGTTAGAAGAGATGGATGGTTGGTGGGAGGAAGCAAAAAAAGTTGAAGAAGCGAAAAAAAAGTAGGATTTATTTTCCTTGCAGGAAGGAACTTTTGTAGATTTAGCGAATAATAAGGCATGATCAAAATCCATTGAGGGGGGTACTTATGAACAAGGCAGAACTAATTGCTCAGGTGGCAGACAAATCGGACATGACCAAAAAGGATGCGGAGAAAGCGGTTAGCGCAATGTTGGCGACGATTGAGGAGGCCCTGGCCAGGGGTGATAAGGTGCAACTGGTGGGGTTCGGTACCTTTGAAGTACGCGAACGCGCTGCCCGCAAGGGTCGGAACCCGCAAACCGGCGAGGAAATCGAAATTGCCGCCGCCCGCGTGCCAGTTTTTAAAGCTGGTAAATCTTTGCGCGAAGTGGTTTCGTAAAATACGCGGGATTCCCAAAAGCATGTGCGGATAGACAAATTTTTAAAGGTGTCACGGTTGATAAAGCGGCGGACGTTGGCCAAAGAAATTTGCGACCGGGGTCAGGTTACCCTTAATGAACGGGTAGCCAAAGCCAGCGCGGAAGTCAAACCCGGCGACGTGATCACCATTAATCTTGGCTCCCGGCAGTTGAAGGTTGAGGTTTGTGACTTACGCGCAAATGTCCCGGCCAAAATGGCAGCCGGGTTATACCGTGTCCTTGAGGACAGAAGAATTGCAAATGCCGATAAAGATTGAAGGCCTTTTGAAAAGGCCTATTTTTTTATATACCGTTAAAAAAGAGAGCTTTGCGAAGATAACATAGTAACCTTTTCAATTTAAGCAGATTAATTGACCATAATGGTAAATGCTATGGCTTGCCCATATATGTTATAATTACCAATATATGTTAACTAACAAAGTAAGGAGGGAGATCGCACGAAAAGTCAAAGAGGTGCAAAACTGACCGGGTTGGTTTTCTTCTTGATCGTTATTTTGGTATTTTTGGCTGGGGTAGTTACAGAGAATAGGGTGCATTTGCTCCAGGATATAATCGATGCGGGTCCGGGACTGGTTGCTCCGGTACGCAGCTTTATCCAAAGGATCGTGCAGAAAGATTTGCCTGGGTTGCCGGTTGCAGCAGCAGCTTTGTTGCTATGGCGTCCTGCATCTTGTGGAGCCTATCGGCGGAACTAGAAAATAGTTTCCTTTAACCTTTAGTCCTCAACCGCCAACCACCAGCGACCATCCAAGGGGGGGTGGGACCTTTGAAGGTTTAAGCAGGCCGGCAAATGCCAGCCTTTTCCAGAGTAAAAAATGTCCTTAAGGTTAGGGCGCCTGGCCCGCGGAAATTAATTGAAAATATTTTCTTCAGGGGTATAAAAACCGGGCAAGTGAGGGACGTGCCTTTTGGGGAAAGGCCGGCGTAGAAATGTCCGTACAGGCCGGTCGTACGGAAATTCGTTCGGGAGGTGAAAACTCTTTTTCCGGTAAAGCACATATTTTTCTTCTCCCGGGTTAATCTAAAAGGGGGAAGAAAAATGAAAGTGCGCTGGTTTACCGGACTGGTCATAACCGCATCTGTGCTAACTCTTCTGGTAGGAGCATGCGCCCGGCAAGCGCCCCGCAAGCCAATTGCCGGCGCTCCCCGGAGCGAACCCATCATAACCATGTTTGTCAACGAAACCGGCCAGAAGAAGCAGATTAAACTGGAAGACTACGTTGCCGGAGTGGTGGCAGCGGAAATGGAGCCCACCTGGCCGGTCAACGCTCTGGCCGCTCAGGCCATTTTAGCTCGCACCTTTACCATGGAGAACATCAAAAGCGGGCGGGTAAAGCAATTAAGAGGCGCGGATGTTTCGACGAGCCCCCAGGAATTCCAGGCCTACAACCCCTCCCGAATTAACGCCCAGGTGCGCCAGGCAGTGGCGCGCACCCGCGGGGAAGTAGCCATGTACCGGGACAACTACGTAAAGGCCTGGTTTAACGCCTGTGACGGTGGAGTTACAGCCTCGGCGGCCGAGGGGCTGGGCTACACCAAAACACCCACGCCTTACCTGAAAGCCGGCATAAAGGATAATTGTCTGGCGGTCACCACGCCCGAAAACCGCGCCTGGGAGACGCGGATACCACTTGAGCAGGTACGTTCGGCGGTGATGAAAATTACCGGCCAGGATCCCGGCGCCGTTACTTCCGTACGCATCGCCAAATACGGGCCTTCGGGCAGGGCCCAAACGCTGCAGTTGGGCAGTGCAACCGTCAGCGCCCCGGCTTTGCGCCTGGCTCTGGGCAGTGAATGGATTCGCTCCACATTTTTGACCGGGGTAAAAGTTGAGGGCAACCAGCTTGTCTTAAAAGGCAAGGGGTTTGGGCACGGAGTTGGCCTGTGCCAGTGGGGGGCGAAGAGGCTGGCCGAACAGGGGCATTCACCGGAAGACATCGTCAAATTTTATTACAAGGGCATAGAAATTAAAAAATTATGGAAATAAATAAACCGGGCAAGGAATAAATCAAAAATCGGGCTGCTGAAGAAATTCAGCAGCTTCTACTTTTTATTCAAGAAGAATTATTAAAATTTGAAAAAGGGTATTGAACGGGGATAATAGTTTTATGCTAAATCAAGAAAATTGTTTTTAATCGTCTTTTCCCTGAAAAAATAAAAAGAAAGGACCAGAAGGTGACCTGGAAATGCTGGAACTGCGGGTATATGCACGAAGGGACGGAGCCGCCGGAAACCTGTCCGTCGTGCGACCATCCGAAGAGTTACTTTGAGCTCTTCTGCGAAAGTTATTAGAGATGAAATAGGGATGAAAAAATTTCCGGGTTTTGGCATGGCGTCAGGCAACGTCCCTGCCCCTTCCCGGGAAAGTACCGCCGGTTAATCTTCGGCATCTCCTTCATAATAATTTTGATGCCCGATTCCAGCCTGGCCGCCTGGTTATTTCATGACCAAAACTTCTTCCTCGCGGACCGAAAAATTTTTAAGAGACCCTCTAATTTTTTTCATTTTGAAGGACGGGCCGGCATAAAAATGAAATAGGATATTTAGCCAGGGGAGTAGATTTTCACCAATGGAAGAACAGGCCAGGAACAAACTAACGCTTACCGACCGCCGGCAGCTGGTCTTTGAAGGGGTGCGCCTGGTCGAAAAATTTGACGATGAAGAAATTGTGCTGGAAACGAACATGGGGGTTCTTTTTTTAAAAGGAAATGATTTGCACATCACGCAACTCGATCTGGAAAAAGGAACGCTGCTGGCGGAAGGATTTTTTACCGGGTTGCAATTCCGCGAGGAGAGCTCCGGCAGCAGGATGAAGGCAAAAGGAAAAGGGATTTTGGGGAAACTTTTCAAGTAGGTACGAAAAAAAGCGCTTTTGCAGCGCTTTTTTAGTTCTTACCTTGAATTTCTTCGCCAAAACGGAGGTTGCCCCATTATGGTTTTAGAGCAGGTTACGGCTTTTGCCTTAACGATCGGTCTCGGCTTGCTGGCCGGGTTCATTTACGACTTTTACAGGGCCCTGTGCAGAAGCCTTCGCTTGAGAAGAACGGGCAGTTTTCTTGGGGATTTATTGTTTTGGCTTACTTTAACCGTTTTTGTTTTTGGGATGTTGATTCTGATTAATGACGGCGAGGTGCGTTTTTACGTAATCCTGGGGATGGCGCTGGGAGCCCTGGTTTATTTTAGTCTGTTCAGTAAATTGGGTTACGGAGCTATTTTGCTTTTTTTCCGTTTTTTCAGCAAAGCTTTTTTTTACCTAGTCAACCTGTTAAATTCTTTGTGGCGAATAGTCACTTTTCCTTTTCGAATGATTTTGCTGGCCCTCGTCGGGCCCGTGGCTTTTTTCGCCAGGGCTTTAAAAGCAATCAAGAGACGATTTTAAAATTTTTTCTTACGCTAAGGAGGATTTTTCAAAGTGGTCTCGAAGGAATGTAATTAGTTTGTATTAATTTTGTATAAATCTTGTACTTGGATGCGGGGAACCGCCAGATGAAGGTGGAAATCCGGGGGGTTGAAAAATTAAGCTTTCGCGAACGCCAGGTGGTGGCGCTGAAAGAAATGGGTTATTCAAATGAGCAGATTGCCCGGCGCCTCAACTTAAGCGCCGGTACGGTGGCTACTTTGTTTAACCGGGCGCGCACCAAAGGATATGAAGTAGTTATTGTTATTCCCGGGGATCATCTGGGCATTTTTGGTTCAGATGAAGAGGAGGCTTAAAACATGGCTTCGCCTGCGGTAAAATACTACCCCTTCCAGAGAAAAGCGCCTTTTCGAAAAAAGCGTGTTTTTCGCCTTTCGAAAAGCAAGCTCCCATTATTGGTGCTGCTCGTTTTGCTGTTTTACCTGGCCATTTCTTTTACCCTCCAGTTTCACAGGTTGGCCGCCTTGCACCAGGAAATCCGGCAGGTGCAAAGGCAAGTTACGGAATTGCAATCGAAAAACAACGAATTACGTGAACAGTTAAAACGAGTGCAATCTGATTCGTATATAGAGCAGATGGCCAGGGAAAAGCTGGGCTTGATTAAGCCGGGCGAAGCCAGGATAGTGCCGCTGGAATCCAGTCACGAACAATAGTATTGACATCTTTTTATTCTCCCGCATATAATTTAATTAAGTTTTTTCAGAGCTCCGGGGAGGATACTTGCAAAAGCATGCCTGTAAAGGTTGGAGCTGTTTTAGAAGGCATTGTGACAGGAATCACTAATTTTGGTGCCTTCATTCAACTTCCCGATGGCGAGACCGGTTTGGTGCATATTTCCGAGGTAGCCCGGGTTTACGTCAAAGATATCAGAGACTTTTTAAGAGAAAAAGATAAGGTTACCGTAAAAGTCATTTCCGTAGACGCCCGGGGGAAAATCGGCCTGTCCATAAAACAGGCTTACCATCTTGAAGACGATCTTGTCCGGCAGAAAAAGCCCGATAATATATCCTTTGAAGAAAAACTGGCCCGCTTTTTAAAAGAAAGTGAGGAAAAGCACCAGCACCTGCGCCGCAGCCAGGACGCCAAACGGGGCGGCCGGGGTTCCGCCAGAATCTAAATCCCTCTCACCGGCAGCCGTTTGATTTTCCCCTGTCATTCCGTCCTGATTCCGCACCTGTTGCCAAACAAACCTCCAGACGAATCCCGTTTCCCAGGTTATTCAAAAGGGGCTCCAACCTTCTTGCCCGCGAGCGCTTTTTCGAGAATTTGTCATTTAATTTTATCCTGATTCATTTTCCGGTCCGGGGAGTATATAATATTACCCAACTTTAAGGTTTCAGCTTAAAAATTTATCGGGACGGGAGAGAGGAAAGATTGCGCGTGGCGGTAATCGATATCGGTACCAACTCCACACGCCTTTTAATTGCCGACGTGGTAAATGGAAGGTTAAGGGTACTTCATACCGGCCTGGTCACAACCAGGCTCGGGGAGGGTATTGAGGGAGGATACTTGATCAGGCAGGCCATTGAACGGACGGTGACTGTGCTCAAAAAGTACCTGGAGGTTGGGCAATCGTGGCAGGTAAAAAAGACGATAGCCGTGGCCACCAGTGCCGTACGCTGCGCTCTTAACAGGGAGAGTTTTTTAAGGATGGTTTTTGAGCAGACGGGTTTGCAAGTGAGGGTTCTTTCCGGGGAAGAAGAGGCGCACTACGCGTACCTGGGGGTAGTTAGCGGCTTGCCTGTTAATCCCGATGAAGTGCTGGTTATGGACGTCGGCGGGGGAAGCACTGAATTTACCTGGCGCAAGGACGGCCGGCTTTATTTGCGGAGTGTTGACGTAGGGGCGGTACGCGCGACGGAAGGATCCTATACCGGGGAGCGCATCCGCCGGTTATTAGAGCCGGTTCTGAAAGAAATAAAGGAAATCCCGCCGGGTACCCTGGCTGGCGTCGGAGGGACCGTAACTACCCTGGCCGCCATGGCGATGGGCCTGCGGGTTTACGATCCCGCCCTGGTGCATGGTTATATTTTAAAGTGCGAACAGATTGCCGATCTTTTTACCCTGTTAGTGCGCACTCCGCTGGAAAGGCGCCGCCTGTTGCCCGGCCTCCAACCGGAACGCGCCGATATCATTATCGCCGGAGTCCGGATTGTTCTTACCGTAATGAATGGTTTAGGGTTGGCTTCGCTGCTGGTAAGTGAAGCGGACATGATGCACGGACTCGCCTTAAATTGTCGAAATAAAAAATAGTTAATGTTACCAGACATGACAATTATTGCTTGCCCCTTGTACTATAATTTAAATTAGTTATTTATCCCTAAATTTTAATGAGGGGTGGGTAAGCAATTGTCGGATAAAATTGAAGTTTACCCCTTCCGGCGACTGAAGAAAGAGACGAAGAAAGAAACGGCTTTCAAGAGGAAAAGGGAAAAAGCGGGAAGCGTGTCCGGAAAACGGGGCAGAAAGGCGAAAGGAGAGCGAAAAACAGAAGGTTTGCCGGTTTTATCAACTGGCTCGCGAAAAGAAGAATTTGAAAATAGGGAAAAGGCGAAATCATTCCGGCTGTTTTCCGCAATTGGAAAACAACTGTTTTTGTGCGGAGCAGGTTTTTTCCTGGGCAGAGCGGTTTTGCTGGACGAGCTGGCGCCTTTTGCTCCCGCCTTCACAGCCGCGGCTGCGTGGGTTTTTCCGGCCCAGGCGGTGCCCGCGGCATTGGCGGTTATTGCCGGAATCGTAACGCATGGGAAAAACGTCCTGATTGACATCATCACCGTTCTCTTGGTTTTGCCCCTGCTCCTTGGCTTATCCAAAGATATTAAAAAACCCTGGCTGTTGCTGCCTGGTCTTGTGTTTACGGTCACCCTCGTCACGAAAGCCGGCTTTCTTGCTTTTGCCGGCGCGTTGCCGTACGATTACATCGCTGTTCTCTTTGAGGCGATTTTTGCCGGAACGTGCACGCTGATTTTTTCTTATGCCCTCCCCTCGTTACGGAAATTCGATGGCGTTCAAACTTTAAATGCCGAAGAACTTTTTTGTGTGTTTATTCTTTTCACTGCCGTTGTGGCCGGCACCGGTAGTTTAAGTGTCTGGGAGATTACCCTCCAGGGTTTTTTATCCCGCTTGATTATTCTTACAGCCGCTTTAATCGGCGGAATGGGTCAGGGGACCGCCGCCGGTGCGCTCCTGGGAATCATTCCTGGTCTGGCTTACACGGGCGTGCCTGTGATGATGGGAGCCTATTCTTTTGCCGGCCTGCTGGCGGGAGCCGGCCGGGCTTTGGGAAAAGCGGGGGTGGCCATGGGCTTTTTGCTGGGCAATATTATCCTTTCTATTTACCTCCAAAATTTTGGGCATTTAGTTGCCGTATTATCCGAAACCGGCCTGGCCGTGCTGTTCTTTTTTGCTATTCCGGCAGCGTATACGGAAAAGATCAGCGCTTCGCTGGCGGTCTTGGGCGTTATGCCTGGGGACAACAAGAAAATTCAAGCAGCTGTAACGGGGCGGATGCGGAAATGGTCGCATATTTTTAGAGAATTAGCGCATAGCTACGCGGCGGCTACCTCCCCATCCCCGAATTATCGGGAAGAACCGGCACTGCAGAACTTATTTAACGAAATTAGCAGTAAAGTGTGCGGCGGCTGCGGTCTTTTCCGGACCTGCTGGGAGCGGGAGTTTTACCGCACCTACCAGAGTTTTTTGGACATGTTCACGTATGTGGAGATTTACGGCCAGGTTACCGCTGAAGATTTGCCGGAAGTTTTAAAGCGCCGGTGCACCAGGGGAAAAGAGCTCGCCATCACCATTACCTGTTTATACGATACTTACAAGTTAAACCGTTACTGGGCGAGAAGGTTTCTGGAAAGCAAAGAAATCCTTTCCGAGCAGTTAAAAAGCGTCTCGGAAGTTATTGAAGACTTAAGCCAACAGTTGCCGCTCGAGTTGGAAACCTCTGCCCAGAAAGAAATTTTTCTCAAAGAAAAGTTGAAGCAGGCCGGCGTCCCGGCCGTAGAGGTGAAAATTTATCTCCAGGAAAACGGCAAAAAAGAAATCTTTTTAAAGAGGCAGCCTTGCGCCGGCCAGCGGGACTGTTATGCATCCCTGGTTCCGGTAATCTCCCAGCTGATGGAAGAACCGCTGGCGTTGCCGAATCAAAATTGTACCGGCGTTAAGGAGGGGCTGTGTCACCTTCGCCTTTACCCGGAGCTCAAATACCAGGTAGAAATTGGGGTGGCTAAAATTGGCAAGGGTGGAAGCTCCGTTTCCGGGGACAGCCACACTTTTGTCTCTTTAAGGGGAGGGAAATTTGCCTTTATCCTTAGCGATGGCATGGGTACGGGCTCGCCAGCGGCGCTGCAAAGCGGTACCGCTGTTTCGCTTTTGGAGCATCTTTTGGAGTCGGGCTTAAACACCGGACTGGCGATTAAAACTGTCAATTCCCTGATGATGTTGCGCTCTGGGGGGGACAACTTTGCAACGATAGATATGGTCATGCTGGACTTGTATAGTGGACAGGCCGAATTTATCAAGATTGGCGCCCCTCCCGGCCTGATCGCCCGCGGCCGGCGGGTCAGCCAGGTCAAAGCGGCCTCCTTGCCGGCAGGCATCATAAAGGATATAGACGTTACCAGTGTGACCAAGAGTTTAACGAAAGGGGATTTGCTGGTCATCTTTAGCGACGGTTTATTAGACACTTATAAAGGCCCCAGAGAAAAAGAAGAATGGGCGAAAGAAGTTCTCCAGGATGCTTCCGGACTGGATCCCCAGGAAATCGCCGACTTGTTTTTGAAGCTGGCCCAGACTAACGCCGGCGGGGAGGCGCACATTGCCGACGATATTACCATAATCGTAGCGAGAATTCAAGGAAGTAAAAACTGGGAACATAGGAAGGCTGAAAGGGATTGAGGGATAACCTACCTGTGTTCGTAAAAGCAGGGGATGTTTTTGCCTCCGGTTTAATTCCGGAGGTTTTTAAATTAAGTAAAGAACCCCGCGAGACGGGGCATGCAGGACAAAAAAGCTTTTCTTGAAGTTTTAAGAGTTTTAATGATGAAGGAAAATTATTGCCAGCATGGAAATATAAATATCGGGAGTTTGCAAGTGCAGGTGTTTGCCTGGTGAATTTACTTGAACAGGTTTTTTTTCTGATCAAAAAGCACTGCCTGATCGCGGAAGAAGAAAAGATTTTGGTCGGCGTTTCCGGGGGCCCCGATTCCATCGCTCTTTTGCATATCTTATGGATGTTGCGGGACGAGTTGAAAATTTCTTTGCACGTGGCCCACTTGAATCACCAGTTAAGGGGGGAGGACGCGCGGGCAGACGCGCTGTTTGTCCAGGATTTTGCCGAAAAACTAAACCTGCCGTATACTATTGAAAGTTTTGATGTCCGGACTCTGCAAAAGGAAGCCGGCCTTTCTCTTCAGGAGGCGGCGCGGGAAGCGCGCTTTGCTTTTTTTGAGCGGGAAGCCCGGCGCCTGAAGGCCGATAAAGTGGCCCTGGGGCACCACGCCGATGATCAAGCGGAGACAATTTTGTTCAATTTGCTCCGGGGTGCCGGGGTGAAGGGATTGGGGGGCATTCCCCCTTTACGCGGCATTTATATCCGCCCTCTTTTAGAGGTTCGTCGCCGGGAAATCGAGGAATACTGCCGGATCCATTCCCTGCCCGCACGCCTGGATCTCTCTAATTTAAAACCGGTCTATACCCGCAACCGGATCAGACTGCAATTACTGCCCTTGCTGGAACAGGAATATAACCCGCAGTTGGCCAGGGTGCTGGTTCGCCTGGGGAATATTTGCCGGGAAGAGAACGCCTACCTGGAACTGCAGGCGCGAGAAGCTTACCAGAAGGTAGTGGAAAAAGAAAAAGAAGGCGAACTGGTTTTGAACCGGGCCTCCCTGGTCGCGCAACCACTTCCTTTAAGGCGGCGGATTTTCCGGCTGGCCTGGCAACGGGTCAGCGGGGAAGCGAAAGAGCTTGCCTACGAGCACGTGGAGCGCTTACTGGAAATGTTGGCAAATGGCGCGCGGGCCCTGGCTCTTCCGGGCGGCGTCAGGGCGGTGAAGACGAAAAATACTTTTCGGCTGTCCAGGAACGATCAGCTCCAAAGGACCCCCCCCTATCAATACCCCCTGGCGATTCCGGGAATAACTTTTATTCCTGAGCTCGATCTGGAGATTCAGGCGGAAATTTTGCCGGTTGAAAAGGCCCCCCCCTGGAAAGATGTAACCCTCCGGGAAGCTATCCTGGATTACGGTTTGGTTAAGGAGCCTTTGCGGGTGCGCCGGCGAAAGGAGGGGGATGTTTTTGCTCCGCTGGGCCTGGGCGGAACGGTTAAGTTAAAAAAGTTTCTGATTGACCAGAAAATCCCCAGGTCCGAACGCGATCGCCTTCCTCTGGTGGTCAGCGGGGAGGAAATCGTCTGGGTGGGCGGTTTAAGAATGGCGGAACGCTGGAAAGTAACCGAAAAAACGAAAGTGTGTTTATTTTTACAGATAAAGGAACATAATTCTAATTCTTATTAATTTATCAGGTATAATTGAAACAAGTACGTAATTATGCTACAATTTTATTGGCGCCCCAATTTTCTTTTAAAACCGGCAAGGTCGAGAGGAGTGGCTTTTTTGAACAGGGTTCTCAAGAACCTGAGTATTTACCTGCTGATCGTTTTGGTCATTATTGCTTTATTAAAATATATGCAACCGCAGAATAATAACGTGGAGCGCTGGCGTTACGATCAGTTTGTTAGCGCCGTCCAGCAGGGGCAGGTTCAGCAGGTGATCATCCAGGCTAAAGAAACAACTAATTTAATTACTGGTACAAAAAAGGACGGCACAAAGTTCCAGGTAACAGGGCTGAAAAATGATGCCGAACTGCTCAACTTGCTCCTGGGAAAAGGGGTGCAGATTAATCCCGAAGCGCCTCCGACGCCCGGAGTGTGGGCAAATATATTAACCAGTATGGTGCCTATTTTAATTTTTGTTTTGCTTTTTTTCTTTTTGATGCAACAAACCCAGGGGGGCGGCAACCGGGTGATGTCCTTCGGGAAGAGCCGCGCCCGGCTGCATACGGACGATAAGCGAAAGGTAACCTTCGCCGATGTAGCCGGCGCCGACGAGGCTAAAGAGGAACTGGTGGAAATAGTGGAATTCTTGAAAAACCCGAAGAAATTTGCGGAACTCGGCGCACGCATCCCGAAAGGAGTGCTGCTCTTTGGACCGCCCGGCACGGGGAAAACCCTGCTGGCCAGGGCGGTGGCCGGGGAAGCTGGCGTACCTTTTTTTAGTATCAGCGGTTCGGATTTCGTAGAAATGTTCGTGGGTGTAGGAGCTTCCCGCGTGCGGGATTTATTTGACCAGGCGAAAAAAAACGCTCCTTGCATTGTTTTTGTTGACGAAATTGACGCCGTGGGCCGCCAGCGGGGTGCCGGACTGGGCGGCGGCCACGACGAACGGGAGCAGACCTTGAACCAGTTACTGGTGGAAATGGACGGCTTCAGCCCCAACGATGGGATTATTATCATTGCCGCCACCAACCGGCCGGACATCCTGGACCCCGCCCTCTTGCGCCCCGGCCGTTTCGACCGGGAGGTGGTGGTGGATATCCCGGATATTAACGGCCGCAAGGAAATTTTAAAGGTGCATATGAAAGGCAAGCCGCTGGCCGGTGACGTGGACCTGGATGTACTGGCCCGCCGGACCCCGGGCTTTACCGGCGCCGACCTGGCCAACCTGGTCAATGAGGCGGCCCTGCTGGCAGCCCGTTACAATAAAAGGGAAATCGGTATGCGGGAACTGGAAGATTCCATAGAACGCGTGATTGCCGGACCGGAGAAAAAGTCCAAGGTAATCAGCGAAAAAGAAAAGAAGCTGGTTTCTTACCACGAAGCCGGACACGCCGTGGTGGGCTACCTCTTGCCCAATACCGATCCGGTGCACAAAGTTTCCATTATCCCCCGCGGGCGCGCCGGGGGTTATACGCTTCTTTTGCCGAAGGAAGACCGCTACTACATGACTAAATCCATGCTGCTGGACCAGGTAACCATGCTTTTAGCCGGGCGGGTGGCCGAAGAACTGGTTTTAAAGGAAATCAGCACGGGCGCCCAGAATGACCTGGAACGCTCGACAGAAATCGTGCGCCGGATGATCATGGAATACGGCATGAGCGAGGAGCTGGGCCCCATGACCCTGGGCCGCAAACACGAAACGCCTTTTCTGGGGCGCGACCTGGCACGCGACCGCAACTACGGCGAAGAGGTGGCGGCGGCCATCGATAAAGAGGTGCGCCGGATCGTAGACGTAAATTATAACCGGGCCAGGGATATCCTAATTAAGCACATCGATACCCTGCACTTAATCGCCGGGGCCCTGATGGAGAAAGAGACGCTGGAAGCCGAGGAATTCGCCGCCTTAATGAAACAGGCCGGGGAAAAGGAGCACCAGGCGTAAATGGTCGTGGGTCGTCAGAAGTCAGACGTCGGAGATGAAAAGTTGAGAGGAGTGATTGGCCGGAGGGTCCGGCAAAGCAATGGAAAGAACTTTTGTCATGATTAAGCCCGATGGAGTCCAGAGAAACCTGGTCGGTGAAATCATCGCCCGGTTTGAGGCCCGGGGGCTGAAAATCGCCGCGCTGAAAATGCTGCAGATTTCCCGGGAACTGGCGGAAAAACACTACGGTGAGCACAAGGGAAAGCCTTTTTTTGACCCGCTGGTGAATTACATTACTTCCAGTCCGGTGGTGGCCATGGTTTTGGAGGGGAAAGAGGCCGTGCAAACCGTCCGGGACATGATGGGTGCGACCAACCCGCTGACGGCCGCGCCGGGCACCATCAGGGCGCTCTACGGCCTGGACATCGGACGCAACGTGGTGCACGGCTCAGATTCCCCGGCCAGTGCCCAAAGGGAAATAGACCTTTTCTTTAAACCGGAAGAAATTTGCGTTTACTTCAAAGATACCGAACGGTGGCTTTACGAATAAAGGGCGTTGCCAAAACGCCCTTTATTAGATCCGATCTTCCTGGAAAATATCAGGCACAAGGTTTTCCGGGCACAAAAGCACAAACCCTCGTTTTTCTATTTCCTTCAGCAGGAATTTACCCGGTAAAGAAAGAAGATAATAAAAAGATCCTTTCGGGTGAGGGGTATTTTGATGGATCAACCGGTTGCGCCCGGCCTTACCGGAAGGGCCGAAATGGTGGTCGGCAAGCAGGACACGGCCATCGCCCACGGCAGCGGCAATGTGGAAGTGCTGGCCACACCGGCCATGGTGGCCCTGATGGAAAAGGCGGCGCTGGCTTC
>JBFLZY010000005.1:0-75524 GCA_040755975.1 Bacillota bacterium
TTATCCTTCCTTTCATAATCTTCTTAATAATTATTATATTCATAATAGTAATAGGGTGATTCGTCTGTACTCCTGACAACCCCTTTGCAGCAAGCTCAACCTTTTGTCTTTTTGGTTACGTAAAGAACAAAAAAACCAGTCCCGCTAATGCTCCATTGACTGGGCTTCCCTTTTTCTATTTCCTGCTGCTGCTGTTTTTGGTCTTTCAAGTCAACTATATCTGAGGTAAATTATAAACAAGAAATAATTTCATGGGCAACTTTTGGCTTGCGAAATGCTAAAAATGCTCCCTGAAATGTGGTATTAGTCGTTTAACCGCCGCCTATTTTGCGTAAAAATTCGGCGAGTTCGGCGGGCAAAGGCGCCTCAAATTTCAGGTACTCCCCGGTGCGGGGGTGCGCAAAACCGAGGAAGGCGGCGTGCAGGAACTGGCCCTCCAGGCCAAAATGATCCCTTTTGGGCGCATATTTGCTGTCCCCCACCAGCGGGTGGCCCAGGTAAGCCATGTGGACGCGGATCTGGTGGGTGCGCCCGGTTTCCAGGCGCACGCTTAAAAGCGTAAATCTGGCGAACCTCTGGACAACCTCGTAATGGGTAACCGCCGGTCTCCCGCCGCTGGCCACCACGGCCATGCGCTGCCTGTCTTTGGGGTGCCGACCAATGGGCGCGTCAACGGTCCCGCTGTCTTCTTGAAAAGATCCGTGCGCCAGGGCCAGATAGCGCCGAACCACCCGGCGATCTTTCAACTGCCGGGCCAGGTTCAGGTGGGCGGCATCGTTTTTTGCCACCATGAGCAAACCGGAAGTATCCTTGTCCAGCCTATGCACGATGCCGGGACGCAAAATCCCGTTAATCCCGGACAGATCCCGGCAGTGGTAAAGCAGGGCGTTGACCAGTGTTCCGCCGGAATGCCCCTCCGCCGGGTGCACCACCATTCCCCGCGGTTTATTAATCACGATCACGTCGGCATCTTCGTAATAGACGTCCAGGGGGATCGGCTGCGGCTCGGCCTTCAACTCTTCGGGATAAGGGACGCAGAGCAAGACCTCGTCCCCCGGTTTTACGCGGTATCCCGGCTTGGACGGAACATCGTTGACCTTGACCAATTCGTCGGCAATCAACCTTTGGACATACGAGCGGCTGAGGCCTGGATGTTCTCCGGCCAGGTACACATCCAGGCGCATCCCGGCCTTCAAAGGCTCAACTTCGTAATAATTGACGGACAACATTTTATTCCCTCAAGACATTTCCTTTTTGGTTTGATTTCGAACCGGAATTAAAACTGACTGTAAGTATTCAGTTAACCCGCCGGGGCACGGCCCGGCACTGACATGGTTACATTTGTTTCCCACTTGGTTATGTGGGATTAGGAAGGAAAAAGGCGATCAGTGAGTGCCGGGTCACCCGCTCACTCCGATGCTTCGCGCCGACAGCACCATGCCCCGGCCCCAGTGAGCGGTTTCACTGAGTATTTACAACTGGCTTATGAATCGCCCCTTTTTTTCTGTACCGGCCCTTGCCCGCCGCGCCACACTTCCAGCACCAAAAGACAGGCCCCGATAACAATGGCGGAGTCGGCCAGGTTGAAAACCGGCCAGACCCGAAAATCCAGAAAATCTACCACCAGCCCGGAGCGCAAGCGGTCGATGAGATTTCCCATGGCCCCCCCGAGGATTAATCCCATACTTATTTTTAACAACCAGCGGTGCTCCGGAATACGCCTCGCCGCCACCAGCACCAGGGTAATCACAACCAGCGTGGCCGCAACAAAAAAGGTCGTCTGGTGGGCAAAAAGACCAAAAGCCGCGCCCGGATTACGAATATAGGTGAGGTGAAAAACGTGGGGAATGACGGTAAGTGTCTGCCCTTCCACCATTAAATATCTAACGATGGCTTTAGAAGATTGGTCGACGATCAGGGTGAGTAAAACAATTCCCACTATAGGCAAAGACTGATCTCCTTCCGGCGCAATCTTTAAAAATAGTATACCAGCTTATTGGGCAACAAAAAAGAGGACTTCCCGGCCCCCGTATAGAAAATAATTTAAAATAACCCCCTGCTGGCGCAAAGACCAGATAATTTGTCGAAAGGAGAGGTTTTAACAATGATCCAAACAATTGGGGTACTGGGAGCAGGCATAATGGGGGCGGGCATCGCTCAGGCGGCCGCCCAGGCGGGGTACAACGTAATTATGCGCGATATCACCGACGAATTTATCTCCCGCGGTTTAAACAACATCACCAAAAACTTAAACCGCGACGTCCAAAAAAACCGCCTTTCGCCGGAAGAGGCGCAGGCAATTTCCGCCCGCATTAAGGGCACCACCAAAATGGCCGACCTGGCGGCGGCAGATTTTGTCATCGAAGCAGTAATCGAACAAATGGAACTAAAAAAAGAAGTATACCGCGATCTGGATAAAATTTGCCCGGAACAGGTTGTGTTTGCCACCAATACCTCGGGCCTTTCCATTACGGAAATGGCTTCGGCAACCAAACGGGCCGACAGATTCATCGGGATGCATTTCTTTAATCCCGTGCCGGTCATGAAACTGGTCGAAGTCATCAAGGGAGCCGGGACAAGCGCCCAAACCGTTCAGCTGACTATTGAACTGGCGCAAAAAATGGGCAAAGAACCCATCATGGTCAACGAAGCACCACTTTTCGTGGTGAACCGGATTTTAATCCCGATGATCAACGAGGCCATTTACGTACTTATGGAAGGAGTCGCTTCCGCCGAAGACATCGACAAAGGCATGAAGCTGGGCGCAAACCACCCCATCGGCCCGCTGGCCCTGGCGGATCTGATCGGCCTGGACACTTTGCTGCTCATCGCCGACACCCTGTATCAAGAAACGGGCGATTCCAAATACCGCCCCTGCCCCTTGCTGCGGAAAATGGTCCGGGCCGGACACCTGGGCCGCAAAACCGGCAAAGGCTTTTACACCTATAGTTAAGAAAAGGCGGGGACACGAAAATGCTCAAGGTAATTCCGGGCAAGTTTGCCCGCTCCGACAGCAGCATGAGCAAATACGCCCTGCTCAAAAAAATCGAGGCGGTGCTTTACGAGCACCCTCTGGTCGCCGAAGCAGCCGTCCGTTATAATCAAGAAAACGTACTCATTGCTTTTATTGTTCCGCTTGCCGAAAAATTCAACCCCTCCGAAATCGAAAAATTTTTAAGCGGCTACTTAACGGCCGAAGAATTGCCCCAGGTTTACCGCTTTGTTGCCGAAGTACCTAAATCCTTAAGCGGAAAATGCCCGCAAATTGCCGAACCGACTTTTTAAAGCAGCCCGCTAAAGCAGGATCGCCAAAGGCCCCTGTTGCTTCCTCTGGTAACAGGGGCTTAATATATACGTATGATATAATATCCAGTCAAAAAAGAGCAAAAAATATTAAAGACCAGGGGTGATGAACATGAACTTTTCGCTCGGCGATCTTTTCTGGTTTGTCTTTTTATTGCTGGCGCTGCTGCCCATGTACCGCCAACGGGTCCTGGAAGCCACGCGGGTGAAGTTAATCAGGAATTTAGAGAAAAAACGCGGCAGCAGACTGATTACTATTATCCACCGGCAAGAGGCCATCAGTTTTCTAGGCATCCCCATTACGCGCTACATTAACGTGGAAGATTCAGAAGCGGTTTTGCGGGCCATTCGCCTCACTCCCGACGAGATGCCCATCGATCTTCTTCTACACACGCCCGGCGGCCTGGTGCTGGCTGCCGAACAAATCGCCCGGGCCCTGCAAAAACATAAGGCAAAAGTCACCGTATTCGTCCCCCACTACGCCATGAGCGGCGGGACTATGATCGCCCTGGCCGCTGACGAAATAGTGATGGATGAAAACGCGGTTCTCGGCCCGGTAGACCCCCAACTGGGCAATTATCCGGCGGTCTCCATCGTGGAAACCGTCCGCAACAAAGGACCGGACAAGGTAGACGACCACACTCTGATTCTGGCCGACATCGCCACAAAGGCAATGAACCAGGTAGAAGATTTTATCTGCCTGCTGTTAAAAGATAAAATGGCCCCGGAGAAGGCCCGGGAAATGGCTAAACTGCTGGCCGGGGGGACCTGGACGCACGATTATCCTTTAACCTGCGAGAAACTAAAAGAATTCGGCCTGACGGTTTGCGAAGGGCTGCCGGAAGAAATTTACACTTTAATGGAACTGTATCCGCAACCGCCCCAACGCCGCCCATCAGTCCAGTACATCCCCCTGCCCTACGGGCGGGAAAGAGAAAGGCCCAGGCGGTAAACTTCCTTCGGCAACACACAACCGGGAAAAAGTAGATGTTCAGTGAAACCGCTATCAAAAAAAACATAAAAAATTAATCAGTAGGGATAAGGGAGGAAATGACGCCCCGGATCTGCCCCTTGTGCAACGCCATAGAAGAAATAACGGTGCCCTGCACCTGCGGCTCAAAAATGAGGGACGCGGGGCCGGTCAGCGATTATTACGGCCCCTACAGCCCCTATTTCAATGCGGCCTTTGCCGCGCCCGATTGCCTGCACCTGTTCACCTGCCCCCGGTGCGGGCAGGATCAACGGGTCAAAATCCTGCTCAGCTAGGGCCTATTCTCCGGTACTGAAAGTCCACCGCTCTGCGCCAATGCCGTCAAACTCATTGCCTGCTTCGTCTTCCAGGAGGCCGCCGCCCACGGTCACCTGGTAGCTTTTCCTTGCCTCCAGTCCGTATTTTAGCCTGATCCTTAACGTATCGCCGTTTATGCTTACGGGATCGTCTTCCGCCAGGGCGACAACCTCGCTATCGGTAGTATTTTTTACCTTTATCCCGGCCGCCACCTCGTCCAGGTCATCCACCGCCCGAATATCCTCGGTGAATTCCACCTGCAAAGTTCTTGTGCCCGGCGGGACGTCGTCCTCTCCGTGCACGGGGGTCAGTTTGCGGATTGCCGGCGCCAGGGTGTCCCCGGTGGAAAAGACCCACTCACCCACCGCGATGCCCGGAAATTTATTTCCGTCCCTGTCCTGCAGGACGCCATTTTCAACAGTTACCTGATAGGTCTTATTATCCTCTAAATAGGTGGCGAGAGTGGCCGTCAAAACGTTGGAATGCAAAGAAACAGTTTTAATTTTCACGTCTTCATCATCTGTTACATTTTCGATCTCTATCTCGTCCTTGACTGCGTCGAGATCATCTACCGGTTCTACTGGTTCGTTAAAAACGACTTGCAGCGAGGTTGTTTCCGGATCAACCCCGGTAGCTTTGTTGGCGGGAACCAGTTTAATAACCTGGGGGACCCTTTCCCCAGGTCGACTTGCCGGACCGCTGCTGCTTAAGATTACCAGGACCTCGCTCTCGCTCTTTGCGTTTAAGATCAGGATCACGCGCGCCTCCAAAGGAACTTCTGCGGGATCAGCCGGTTCCCCGTCGACAAAGGCGACCACATCTTCCGAGAAATTGAAGGTCCTGGTAACCGGTTGTTTCCAGAGGTCCGGCCAGTGCCCAAAGGGCGGGTACAGCCTGTAAGGGAACAACTGGATAGTGATGCTAGCGTCGTCCACATCCTTCACAATCCCCTGCACCGCCCGGTAAACCGGGTGAAGGGGACACTGTGCCAGCAGCCTGAGCATGAGTGCAGCCATCTCTGCCCTTTTAACGGGCTGGTTGGGCCGGAAGACGTTGCCCGGATACCCCACCATGAGCTGGTTTTGGTAGGCGGCCGCAACGTACGCCCGGTATTGCCAGGGTATCCCGAAGGCATCCAGAAAAGGCAAAGTCATGCTGGTTTCCGGTTGCAACCCTGCCGCCCGCACCAGCCAGGTGGCCACCTCGTAACGGCTTGCCGGTTCGTTGGCCCGCCAGCCGGCCAATTCGGCAGGGGTGATAACCCCTCTTTCGACAGCCAAAGCAAGGCTGTTTTGCGCCCACGCGGGAAATTCGCCGAATACTTCGCGCGCCGGCCTCGTTTTCGCTTTTTCCTGCTCCAGACCCAGCATCCGGATCAGCATGGCGACGGCTTCTTCCTTCTTAACGCTGGCTTCCGGCCGGAAACTCAGGTCGGGATAGCCCCTGACCATGCCGGCCATATACATAGCCACCATGGCCTCTTGCGCCCAGTGATTTTCAATATCCCGCAATTGAATTTTCTTTTGAAAGCGCTTTTGCATTACCCCTTTCCCTTTGTACTCCTGACCATATCCCTGGGGCGCCACAAATCTTTTTCCCTGGCCCCAATTAAAAGTGTTGGCCAAGGCGGTCTTCGTCCAAATCGTCAGAAGGAAACTCGCCAAAACCGCTGTCACCAGCAATTTGCTTCTTCTGAACATAACAAACCCCCCTTTTTGTCATCTGTCGAATCAGTTTTGGGTTGTGGTTTTAAGCAACCTTCTATTTTTCCCGGTATCAGCCCCCTTTTTTTAATATTTCTTACATTTAATTCCTTCTTTATCTAATTCTCTTATACGTAGCAACCGGCATCTTTTTAGGGGGGCAAAAAAGAAAAATCCCCCGGAGAGATCGGGGGTTGGAGATTGGAAGCGCCAAGAGTTAAGCCAACGACTTATTTTCACCCGTTCATCGCCTGCCCAACCGATGTGGATGACAGGCGCAGGGTTCAAGCTAAAGAGGGCGGGCGGCAAATCGCTGCGTCAAGTCATCCCAGGTCTCCAGCAACCCGTGGGGCTGCAGGGCGATTAACTCCTCCCTGGTGGCCATCCCCCAGGTAACCCCAAGGGTCACGGTCCCGGCTTTTAAACCCGCCGCGATGTCAAAATGGCTGTCGCCCACGTACAGCGCCTCCGGCGGTGAAGCGTTTAAGAGGGCGAGCGCCTTATATATAGGATCCGGAAAAGGTTTATGCCTGCCGACGTCCTGGGCCGTGACCACCACATCCAGGTAACGGCCCAGACCGGTCAATTCCACTGTCCGCCTCGTCCCGTCCCTTCCTTTCGAGGTGACGATCCCTATGCGCAAGCCTTTTTCCTGCAAACAATCCAGCATCTCCAGCGTACCGGGGAAAAGGCGAACGCGCCGGTCATGCTCCCGGCCGTAATGATACTTGTACAGCTCCAGAAATTCCTTCTCCTTGCCCCTGGCAAAGTGAGCGGCAATGTCCTGGATCGGCAGCCCTATCCAGCGCATCACTGCGCCGTTAGACCAGGGCAGCCCCAGCAGATTAAACACCAGCTGGTAAGTCTTTTTAATAAAGGGGAGGGAATCGGCCAGAGTCCCGTCCAAATCAAATAAAACCACGGAAGTTTGCAAAAGTATTCGCCCCTTTCACTCAATAAGGCATTAAATGTTCAGTGAAACCGCTCGACTTAAGCCGGGGGCATAATCTTTTCCGCAAAGTTAAAAACTTGCGCCGGCTGCCGGCATCAATTTAAAAAAATCTTTTAATCGGCAGGTTTTT
The DNA here is from genome assembly GCA_040755975.1 of Bacillota bacterium. Classification (GTDB taxonomy): domain Bacteria; phylum Bacillota; class Desulfotomaculia; order Desulfotomaculales; family Nap2-2B; genus JAIMBK01. Next base: position 7,377 of record JBFLZY010000005.1, read on the forward strand.
AAAAGAAAAGGACGAAGATGAAAATAATATATTTAAATATCGCAAGGGGGAAAGCAAATGTCCATCAGCGACAAAATTAAAGAAAACCTGACCAAAGCTTCCTGGATTAGAAAAATGTTTGAAGAAGGGGCCCGCCTGCGGGCCATTTACGGCCCCGCCAAGGTGTTTGATTTTACCCTGGGCAACCCCGGTGTTGAGCCGCCGCCGGCTTTCCGGGAAGAGTTAAAAAAGCTGGCCTTAAATCCCCTCCCAGGCATGCACGGGTACATGAGCAACGCCGGCTACGCAGAAACCAGGAAGGCTGTCGCTACAGTGCTGGCGGAAGATACCGGTTTGCCCTTTCACCCGGATCACATCGTGATGACCTGCGGTGCGGGCGGCGGCTTAAACGTGGTGCTGAAAACCATCTTAAACCCCGGGGACGAAGTAATTGTCCTGGTTCCCTACTTTATGGAATACAGGTTTTACGTCGACAACCACGGCGGCACAATCAAGGAAGTCCGCACGCGGCCCGACTTCCAGCCCGACCTGGACGCCCTGGAAGCCGCCGTCACGCCAAAAACAAAAGCCATCATCATCAACTCGCCCAACAACCCGACCGGGGTCGTCTACCAGGAAAGCTGCCTGAATCAGTTGGGCGCTCTTTTAAGCAGAAAAGAAGCGGAACTCGGCACCACCATCTACCTTATTTCCGACGAACCCTACGCTAAAGTCGTTTACGACGGCGTAACCGTGCCCAGCGTTTTTAAGTCATTTGCCAACAGCATTGTAGTCACTTCCCACAGCAAAGACCTGGCCCTGGCCGGCGAACGCATCGGCTATATCGCCATCCACCCGGAGATTAAAGATGCCGGTTTGCTCTTTGAAGGGCTGGTTTTTTGCAACCGCACGCTCGGTTTTGTCAACGCGCCGGCGCTGATGCAGCGGCTGGTTGCCGGTTTGCAAAGGGAAAAGGCCGATACCAAAGAATACCTGGAAAAACGCAACCTCCTTTACGACCACCTCACCTCTTTAGGTTTCACCATGGTTAAACCGCAGGGGGCCTTCTACCTTTTCCCGCGCTCCCCTCTCCCGGACGACCTGGAGTTTGTCCGGCTGGCGCAAAAATACAACATCCTCCTCGTTCCCGGCGCCGGCTTCGGGCTGCCCGGATACTTCCGGCTTTCCTACAGCGTGCCCAGGGAAACGGTCGTTAACTCCCTGCCCGCCTTTACGGAACTGGCCAGAGAGCTTAATCTGACTCAGAAAATAGATTAACCGCAAAGACGCAAAGAGCACAAAGACAAAATTATAGAGAACAGAGTTCAGATGAAAAATCGGTGATTTTCATCCCTTCATGGTGGGAACGTAAGTTTCCATGGGCAACTCCTTAAAAATAACGAAAACTGGAGCGGTAAATAACCGCAAAGACGTCAAGAACGAAAAGGATTTTTTAAAGGGTTTAAATTTCAATTTTTCTTTTATTCTTTGCGGACTTTGCGCCTTTGCGGTTTTACTTACTCCTCCACCAGCATGAGCAGCTTTTCGTGCATGTGCAGGCTTAACTGGCGCATGACCTTTTGCAAGGTATCGGGATCGCCCAGCATCAAGCCGTCCTCCCAACGCTCCAGCAAATACTGGACAAATTCCATGAAACCGCTGGCCAGGGTCAAAGTATATAACTCCCGGTAACGGTTATTTTCCGGTTGGCACCCGCTCTTCACCTCATTTTTGTGGGTCAGCTGGAAGTTTTTAAGCACCTTTTCCTCCCTGGTCCACGAAACAATCCCGTCGATAATCTGGACCTCTTCACCGCAGGTTGCGCAGATAAATTTGGCCATTTTACCCTCCCCCTCATTCTTCAAGATTCGCAATCCAAGGTTCGCAATATCCCCAATCTTAAATATACCCATATTTATATATTAGATGGTTCGCCGAAAAGTCCTCCCCGCCTTAAAAAATACCACACCGGCAAGCAGGAAAATAGACGGCTGCCTGTAGAATGTTTTAATCACCAGCCCAACAGGTTATTAAGCGCGGCGCAAAATTTAAATAATCAGCACTCGCCAGGTAAAAAGAAATGCCCCAGGCCTGATCCGGCAGGCGGTAACGGCAGGCCCGGGCGTGCAGGTGCCCGTAGACCACTTTTTTTACCCCGTATTTTTGAAACAACTCGATAAATCCGCTGTATTCGTGCTTTTCGTTTGTCGGCATATAATGCATTAATACAATAACTTCCCGGGCCGGAGGGTTTACGCTTTGCAGGGAGTTTTCCATCCGGATTAACTCCCGGCGATAAATCTTCAGGTCATCTTCCTGAAAATGCATGCCGTCAGGACACAGCCACCCCCGGCTGCCGCAAACGGCCAGGTTTCCCAAACGGACGTGGTCGTTCTGAATCAGGCGCACGTCCGGCGGCAAGACGGCGCGTATTTTTGAGATGCTCTGCCACCAATAATCGTGGTTACCCTGCACACAAATTTTTAAGCCCGGCAAAAGACCCAAAAAATTCAAGTCGCTCATTGCTTCCGGCAAACGCATCGCCCAGGAAATATCCCCGGGAACCAGCACAACATCCTCAGCACCCACGATATTGCACCAGTTCTGGTAAATTCGCCGGGCATGGCCGGTCCAGGCCGCATTGACCTCTCCCATGGGCTTATATTCTTGAAAAGTTTCCGGTTTTTTCGGATCGGGGGTCTGCCGAAAAGACAGGTGCAAATCGCCAAGGGCAAAAACTTTCATCAGCACGTCCCTTCAAGGTGGTGATTTAAAAAATGAACGAATACAAGCTGGTAATTGTTGTCGAAACCAAAGAACACGCTTACATCCGGATGTTCGTCAACAACGTGCTGGTTAATCCGGAAGGGCTGATCCGGCTCAAACACGAAGAACTTGACCAGTTATTTAAGGATCTTTTCAAAGGGTCGAAGGGCAAATGCATCAAATGCCACTGCCTGTACTCGCGGTAGCCTTACCTAACTTCGACGGGGTGAAGAGCAATTCCTTCCTATTGGTAATTTAAAACATATCTAGAGTATCTTTACCATATATATCATGGGGAGACGCAAAATTCCATTTAAGGGGCAGGCGAAAAAGCAGCATGCTCACTCTCGCCATCCTGCTTTCAGGCTTGACCGTCCTGATTGCTTGCGCAAAGAAAATCTCCCCGCCGGATGATTCTAAACGAGGCCGGACGACGCAAATATTCTTTTCCCTTTGCACCCTGGCGCTGGTGCTGGGGATGATCACCCAGCCGAAAATTGTTTTTCAGGGCGCCCTTACCGGTCTAAACCTGTGGTGGAATATCGTTTTTCCTTCGCTCCTCCCCTTTTTTATCGTATCCGAGATATTGTTGAGCCTGGGCATAGTGCACTTTATGGGCGTCCTGCTGGAACCGGTCATGCGCCCCCTCTTCAACGTCCCGGGAACGGGCTCTTTTGTGCTGGCCGTGGGCTACACCAGCGGCTACCCGATCGGCGCTATGATCACGGCGAAATTGCGGGCCCGGAAACTCTGTACGCGCGTGGAAGCGGAAAGACTCATAGCCTTCACCAACAATTCCAGCCCCCTTTTTATGCTGGCGGCCGTGTCGGTAGGGATGTTCAATAACCCGCAGTTAGGACCGGTAATTGCCATCGCCCACTACACGGCCAACCTCACCCTGGGCTTTCTTTTGCGTTTTTACGGACAAAACGACCCCGAAGTCGTAAACCTTCCGGCGAACCGGGAAAGCACGTTAAAAAGAGCTTTTTCCGAAATGTTTGCGGTTTATCAAAAGGACCAGCGTACTTTGGGGAAAATTATCAGTGACGCCGTCCGGAACGCCGTCCACAACCTCTTCAACATCGGCGGGTTCATTATTTTATTTGCCGTTTTGATCCATCTTTTAACGGCGGCCGGATTTATTAACTTTTTAACCCGAAAATTAAGCGTTCTCCTCACTCCTTTCGGGTTTTCCGAAGCCGTTCTGCCGGCTCTGGCCAGCGGGTTGATCGAAATGACCATCGGTGCCAAACTGGCCAGCGAGGCGGCTGCCCCCCTCCAGCAACAGGTGGTGGCAGTGAGCATGATCCTGGCCTGGAGCGGGTTGTCCATCCACGCCCAGGCCGCCAGCATGATTGCCGAAACCGACATCCGGATGCTCCCGTTTATTCTGACGCGGGTCGCGCACGCGATTCTCGCCGCCTTGTATACTTATGCTATGTTCAACCTCCTTTCCCCCGTAGCCGGCGCCCTCGCCGCGCCCGGGCTGCCCGTGTACCGGAGCTTTTCCCTCTGGGGGGACCTGCCCCTATCCTTAATCATTTTCGGTTTAACCATCGCCCTTCTGCTCCTTGCGGCTGTTATCCTGCACTTGGGCGCCGGTTTGCGCCTCATCTTTTTCAGAATCCGGTAATTTTATGTGCGTTAAATTACCAAAAATGTCCTGTTATATTAAATCCTTATTTGCCAATAATAAACGTTGAAATCTAAATTGCTCAGGAGGTGCTGGCAAAAATGATTCAGGCATGGAACGACTTTCCAAAGGGGGTAGAAGTAAGACCCATAGGTTTTGACGAGGTGAATATTTGCTACAACGGCCTGCTGGCCAAATCGGGTGCCGACCAGGTGTACCTGCACTATGGTTTCGGCGACCCCAAAGGGTGGACCAATGTAAACACCATTCGGATGGACAGAAGCCACCGGGGTTGGGAAAAAACCCTGAGGATGCAAAACAACCTGATGAACTTCTGCTTTAAAGATTCGGCAAATAACTGGGACAATAACAGCGGCTTCAACTGGACGGTCCGGGCTTAATCCCGGACCGTTAAATTTAACATCCATACTATATTTATGTTTTGGATTTTCGACAGTCTCCTATATGGCGGTTTTTCTTTCGGCCAGGGCGCCGGCCCACTTGCCGCAGCGGTCTCCCCAACGGGCAATGACCCGTCCTTCTTCCCTGATTTCCACCACCTCGCACGTATTCGGGCAGCCCTCGCAGGTAAAACCTCCGGAGGCAAAATCCGTTTGCGCCACGTCAAATCCCTTAAAGCCGGAAGGCAGCCCGCGGGCCGTTTTTTCTCTGGCCAGCAGGGCGGCGCCTACCGCGCCCATGACATTATAATAGGGCGGGACCTTTACTTCCAAGCCCAGGGCCTTTTCAAAAGCGTTCCTCATGCCGGCATTGGCCGCCACTCCGCCCTGAAACACCACCGGCGGTAAAATTTCTTTGCCCTTGCCGACGTTGTTCAGGTAGTTGCGCACCAGCGCTTCGCACAGCCCCGCCAGGATGTCCGGAAGAGCGTAACCCATTTGCTGCTTATGAATCATATCGGATTCGGCAAACACAGCGCAGCGTCCGGCAATCCGTACCGGCGCCCCGGCCTGCAAAGCTATTTCGCCGAATTTTTCAATGGGGATCCCCAAGCGGGCGGCCTGCTGGTCTAAAAAGGAACCCGTGCCGGCGGCGCAGACGGTGTTCATGGCGAAATCGGTGACGAGGGAGTTGCGCAAAATGATCATCTTCGAGTCCTGGCCGCCGATTTCCAAAATTGTCTGCACGCCCGGCACCAGGGTAGAAGCGGCGACGGCGTGGACGGTAATTTCATTTTTAACGATATCGGCGCCGGTAATTACGCCGGCTAAGTGCCGGCCGCTGCCGGTCGCCCCCACCCCCCGGACGATCACCCTGGGTGGAAGGCTTTCAGCCAGTTGTCTTAAGCCCGTTTGAATGGCGGCGATGGGGCGCCCCTGCGTGCGCAAATAGAGTGCTTCCCTGATTCTGCCCGTTTCATCCATAAAAACGAGGTTGGTGCTTACCGAACCTACATCTATACCCAGGTAACACTTAACCAAAACAGATTCTCCTTCCTCAAAAAAGATTCAGGCACGAAGGAAAATCCTCTTTACCGCGGTGCCTTTGTGCCTCTTTCACTTTTCACGTACCCTCGTTGTCTTTCTATCTCTATTTCTCCTCCTTCTCTCCAGCAAATCCACAAAAGCCTCCAGCCGCGTCTGGATGCCCGCTTCCCCCGTTTGTTCATCGAAGGTAAGGGTGAGAACCGGAATATCCAGTTCCGCGCTTACGACGGGCAATATACTCCGGGCAACGATCTCGGGCATACAGGTAAAGGGAAGCAACTGGATGACCCCGTCATACCCGGCGCGGGCATATAAAATGGTACTGCCCACCGTTTCCTGGCCGTGCCCCCCGACAAAATGCTTCAGGTAGGGCAGCGCCGCCCGGCAGGCGTCGCGACGGCTGCGCAGGCCCTTGATCAGCCCGAATAACATGTGATCGTTCACCCACTCGCTCAGATATATGGAGCGATCCACCTCCACCCCCAGCCTGCCCAGGCGGCGCTCAATGTCCAGATTGGCAAAGGGTTCGAGCAGGGTAAATATTTCGCCCACAATTCCTACGCGTAAAACATCCCGTTCTTCGGTCCGCACCGACCCCATAATTTCCTCCACCCGCCTTTTCGCGGCAGCCAGCTCTTCTAAATCCGAGGCGCGTTCGATCTCTTTCAGCGCTTCCCGAAAAGCCCGGTCCGTGCTGCCCGGGGTAATTTCCCGGGGCCTCAACCGATGGGCCGTTATTTCCAGTTCGTCTACCGCCCGGATTTTCTGGTAGCCCAGTTTCACCCCCCTGTACACCTGCTTCCAGGAGTTGTTCCCGGTAATGACCTTGATCCTGGACAAAAGCTGGCCGGCGTGGCGCTCCGGCGGTTCAAGGACGACCAGCCGGTACTGATAGCCCAAATTCTGGAGGATGGCGTGCTCCACCTGCGCGTAATAACCAAAGCGGCAGGGCCCGCACCCGCCCGCCATGAGGATGGTGTCGGCGCCCAGGGCGCTGGCCTCGATGAAATTGCCCAGGTTAAGCTTTAAGGGCAGGCAGGCGAATTCGGGGCCGTAGCGCGCCCCGAGGGCCAGGGTGCGCTTGCTGGAGGGGGGCGGGATGACTAAATCCACATCCAGATACTCAAGCATGGCTTTTACGCAGAGCCAGACGTAACCCATGTGCGGAAAGGTTACTTTCACGATTGCCCACCTCCGGAACAAAGACCCATCTATTTCGCTCCCTGCTACCCTTTTCCAAGATCAGCCTGCCCGATTTCCTGCCCATCCTTAAGAAAAGGCCTTCCGGGCATTGTTAAATGAACCTGCAGGCCAGACCGTATTTGCAACAGCTTAATTTAAAACCATATCCAAAAACGCTTCCAGGCGGGTAAGCATACCCGCCTCCCCGGAGTGTTCGTCCAGAACCAGATTGAGGAACGGTAAGCCCCCCGAACCCAGAACACGTCCGGCAATCAATTCACCCGTCATTGAATCAGGGCCGCAGCCGAAAGAAGTAACCTGCAGCAACCCCCGCGGATGACCCGCGCGCAAAAAATAAAAGGCGGCCCCGATCATGCGCTGGTTCAAGGTCCAAAAGAGGTGCTTGGGCAAGGCGCCGGCTTCCCTGCGGACCGTCTCTTCCGGCACCTGATCGGCAGTAATCACCCTTGCTCCAGCCTGCTGCAACTTTTTTAAAACGTTCATGCTGATGTAAGGATCATAAAGGTTGTAAGGGTGGCCGATCACCGCCACCACTGGTTTTTTCTCGGGCGGCTTAAGAGCCTGCTCCGTTTTACCGCGGGGATCAAGCACCTGGCGGGCATTTTTGCCGCAGACCGGCTGCTGCAAAAAGAAACCGGATTCGGCCAGGAGTTGCATTGCTTCCTCAGGCATAAACCCTTGCTCTAAAAATATCCTGTACTTCTTTTGGGCGGCCAGCCCGCGCCGGTAGGCCAGATAAATGCGCGCCTCACTGGCCGCAACAACTTTTCCCGCCTCCCGGAAAGCGGAATATAGCCGGTTTTTCCGGCGGTACAGGTTTACGTTTACGTCGATTATCCCGGGCAGATTGGGAACAGTTTGCCTCACCACGTCGGGAAGGCCTAAAAACTTGGGACAAATATACTCCCGGGAAGCCACGCTTACCAGGCGGGGAAGAAAAAGGTAATCGACATTCCCGGCCAGTTCGGCGATATGCCCCAAAGCCAGCTTTACCGGCAAACAGGCATCTTCAACGGCCAGTTCCACTCCTTTGTTCAAAACAGCTTTGGTCGAGGGTCCGGAAACCACCACCTCCGCGCCCAACGCCTGGAAAAAGGCCTGCCACAAGGGGAAATAATAGTAATAAAGGAGCGCTCTTGGTATCCCGACGCTTATCTTCATCAAGCGAAAACTCCCAGCCTCAAAAAAGACCTCACCTTTGTTATTATAGACAGTTCCCGGATCTGTTAAACCAATGCATAATTTTTATGTTAACCGGGAGGAGCAGCCGGGAAAACAGAGAAGTTTAATTAACGGGATCGCGATCAAAATCACAGATTATTAAAAGGGGGAATTTAACAAATGGGGGAATTTTCCGGCAAGGTGGCGATTGTTACGGCCGCGGCAGGCGCCGGGATCGGCCAGGCCGTAGCGAGAAGCTTCGCGCGCGAAGGGGCGCACGTAATCGTCAGCGACGCGCACGCCAAAAGGCCCTTCAGCGTGGCCGAGGAAATAACCAGGGAGTACGGGGTCAGGGCGGTGGGCAGGCAATGTGACGTCCGGGACCGCGGCCAGGTAGAGGAAATGGTCCGGACGGCCATGGAGGAATGGGGCAAAATCGATATTCTGGTTAATAACGCCGGGATAGACAGGCCCGCACCGGTCTGGGAAATGGACGACGAAACGTGGGACCTGGTGATCGACGTCAATCTCAAAGGCGTTTTCAACTGTTGCCGCGCCGTACTTCCCGTAATGATGGAACAAAAGCAGGGAAAAATAGTCAACCTTTCTTCCGTTGTCGCCTGGCTGGGGGGCAAAGAGGAAGGGGCGGCCTACGTTGCCGCCAAGGCGGGAATCCTGGGTTTAACCAGAGCACTCGCCCACCAGGTTGGGGAATACAACATCAACGTTAATGCGGTGGCGCCGGGGTTAATCTATAATCCTTTTTTAGGCAAAGTGAGACCTCCGGCCTATTTTGAAGATGTAAGAAAACAGACTGTCCTGGGCAGGATGGGCACCCCCCAGGACGTGGCCAACGCCGTTTTATTTTTATGTTCGGAAAAGGCGGCATATGTTACCGGTGCCTGCCTGTGCGTGAGCGGCGGCTGGTACATGTACTAATGTTTTGGCGCCAATCCAGGCTGCCCGAAAGGTTGCCGCGTGAACCTTTAAATTTAACGAAAAAAGCCCGTTGTTCTAAAAACTGTGCGCCGCCCCCACCAGTTCATTAATGTCCCCGATCCCGTTCTCCTCCAGATAACGTTCAATCCCTTTCACTATTTCGATAGTCGCCCGGGGGTTGAGAAAATTAGCCGTGCCTACCGCCACCGCCCTGGCTCCGGCCATAATGAATTCGATGGCGTCAGCGGCGCAGGCAATTCCACCCATACCGATCAGGGGTAGTTTTACCGCCCGGTAAACCTCCCAGACCGCCCGCACGGCCACCGGCCGGATGGCCGGGCCCGAAAGGCCCCCGGTAATATTCCCCAGGACCGGACGGCGCCGGTAAATATCTATCGCCATACCAGACAGAGTGTTGATCAGGGAAAGGGCGTCCGCGCCTGCTTCGGCCACCGTTTTGGCCATCCCGGTAATACTGGTGACATTCGGGGAAAGTTTCACGATTACGGGCAGGTCAGCCGCCCTCTTCACCGCCCGCGTCACTTCTGCAGCGCCCAAAGGGTCGACCCCGAACTGCAGGCCGCCTTGTTTCACATTCGGGCAGGATATGTTGAGCTCGAGAGCAGATACACCGTTTGCCCCGGCGAGCTTTTCAGCCGCGGCAACGTACTCCTCGATGGTGTTTCCCGCAATACTGACTATTACCGGGGTTGAAAACTGCCGCAAATAAGGGAGGTGTTCGCCCAAAAAGCGCTCGACTCCAGGGTTTTGCAAACCAATGGAGTTTAAGATGCCGGCCGGGGTCTCGACAATCCGGGGAGGCGAGTTGCCCTCCCGGGGTTTTAAGGTAAGGCTTTTGACGACAACTGCCCCCAGCCTGTTCAAATCAACAAAAGGGGTGTACTCGGCGCCGAAACCGAAGGTGCCCGAGGCAGTCAGAACGGGATTTTTTAATTTCAGGCCGGCAATTTCCACGGTTAAACTTGGTTTCCTCACCTGGATTAGCTCCCTGTAAAATAGATTAACTGCAAAGACGCAGAGAACGCAAAGGAACTTAACAACTTGATCGGGATAGGACCGGACATGCTTTACCCAAAATCTTGCCAGACCACTTCGCGGGCTTTAAAAACAGGTCCTTCCAGGCAAACGCGGCGATAAGAAACATCCTGACCCTTTTTATCCCGCATTTTGCAAACGCAGGAAAGGCAGGCGCCAACACCGCAGCCCATCCGCTCCTCCAGGGAAATTTCACCGTCCACCCCGTACTGCTCCAAAAGCGAGGCAACAACCTTTAGCATGGCCGCGGGGCCGCAGGCATAAACGATCTCCACTTTCTTCTCCGCCAAAAGCTTCGCCAGCAGTTCCGTCACCGGCGCCCGGTGTCCGTAAGAGCCGTCATCGGTTGCCGCCAGAACGGCGGCCTTGCCGGCCAACTCCCGGACCTCACTGGCCAGAAACAATTCTCCCGCCGTGCGCGCCCCCAGCAAAACGTCCGGGGAATTGCCCGCACCGGCAAGCGTTTGCAATAGAAAATACAGGGGGGCGATCCCGATTCCCCCCGCCACCAAAGCAACGTTCTGACCGGCGGCGGGAAGGGTAAACCCCCGCCCCAGAGGCCCGATGAGATCCAGCAAATCACCTTTCTTTTTTTGAGCCAGCAGCCGGGTGCCCCGGCCAACCACCCGGTAAAGCAGAGCAATCTCGCCGGTCCTTTGGTTGACCGCGTGGACGCTGAAGGGACGCCGCAACAAAGGCTCCAGCCCGGGATTTATCCTGACGTGCAAAAATTGTCCGGGCCTGGCCAAGCCGGCAATTTCCGGAGAGATAAAGGATATCCGGTAGCAATCAGCAGCCAGCTTTTCCTGCCGCGAAATTTCCACCGCTGGAAAATACCTCATAGAATTTACCCTCTCCCGGTTAAAAGGTAACTCTCAAAAATTTTTCATTCTAAAAATATACCTGAATAAACTGGTTTGGTTGAGGCGCTCTTTTAAGGATGTTTTGGATACAAGCAACCCGACCAGGGACAGTCCGGAGTGGGTAGTAATGTTTTCTTCAGATTGTTCGAGGAGAAATTTCACCGGGCACCTCCAAGGTGAGGTTGATATGTTTCATTTAACTTTGATTATCTCCATTATACTTTAAATATCGTAGAATATCAAGCGTTTTAAAAAATATCTGTAACGGATTCAGGAAAAAGAAAATCAGAACAACTCGGCTGGCCCGCATGAATTTCACCCCGAGCAGATATGTTTTACACCCGGGAAAGAAAACCCTTCGGGAACCGTGTCGAAAAAAGTAAACCGATTCCCCTCCCAAATAGTACCTGCCGGTTACGGAATCCAGTACTCCATAAACCAACGCATTAAACGTCTTTTCTACCGAAAAGACAAAAATAAAAAATTAAAATATCTCTGTAAATTAACTATTCATTTTGTTAAAATTTTGATATAATTCGGTATAAGATGTCATTTTTTGCGTTAGGGGGAAACAATCATGAAGTTTCGCAGATCGTTCTTCGGCTTTAAGCCGCGGGAGGTGATTACCGCCATTGAGCAAATGGATGCCGGTTACCAGGAGAAGATCGCTCAACTGGAAAAAGAAATCGAGCACGTCCAGGGGATTTTGACCGAGACTGAGCAGGAAGCAGGGCAACTGAGGAAGCAACTTTCAGAATACGAGGAACAGAAAGCGCTGATTTCCGAAATTTTAATCAAAGCCCACCAGGAAGCCCGGCAAATTGAAGCCGAAGCAAGGGAAAACGCCCGTGCGGCTCTAGAGCAGGTAAATGCCCAGATCCGCGTCAAGGAGCAGGAGTTGAGCGTACTCAAAGCCAGGGTTGAAAAGTTCAAGGAAGAATTTAAAGAGGTGCTCGAGCGCTACCGTTACTCGCTGGAGAATTTTCCCGGCACCGGCGAGGAAAAACAGGCAACCGTCTTTTTGCTTAAGGACTCCAGGCAGGCCGCCTCTTCCCAGACAGGAGGAAAGTAGCCATTAGCGGTCGCGCGCGGGAACACGAGTTAAAACAGGAGCTGGCCCGCCTGCAAACAAGGCTGGCCCAAAAAAGAGACGAGGTAGAGGAGCTAAGAAAAGATTTGCGGAACCGGGAAGCGGAACTGGCAGGGGCTTCCGGAGCAGTGGAGCACGCCCGCAAGCTGGCTGCAGAAGTAACGGCCGCGGCTTCCGCCAGGGCACACACTGCCGCCAGGGAGCTGAATAAAACCCTGGAAGAGCCGATGGCTTATTTGTCTCAACTAAACGGCGAGATCGACGCACTGAAAAAAGAGATGTCCTTACTGGAGCAGATTACCGGCCAGGCCGGATCTCCTAAAGAAACGGCCGCTGCAGGAGGTGTCCGCAAATCCGGGGAACCCCAGAACCCGCCTCATTCAACAGGTCCTTTAGTTTCTTGTTACCTCATCCGGCTGGTCGCTTTTTTAAACGCAAGGCACTTCCTGGTTACCAAATCACGTAAAGGATCGGTTCACGCCCACTCCTGGCAGTTCCAGGTAGAAACCGAGGTTCCTTACGGGGAAGAATTTTTCGTCATGTTCAGGGAACTTCAGGAGAAAATCCAGCAGGCGCTGGCCCCCTTCGAAAATACCCTGTTAAACGAAAAAAGCCCCTTTGACAAAATACCGCCGGTGACGGAAAATATCGGCGCATATTTCTACCAGGTCCTGAGCAAGGAACTGGAAGGGTTGGGAGTCCGGCTGCGGAAGCTGACGGCGTGGGAGTCGCCCATAAAAGGGGTGGAAGTTTCCGGGAAGCTGCCGGGGTACATCTGCCCCGTGCTGGAGGGTGCCGGAAAGACCGGAGACCCTCCGGAAACCGAAAAGGCGGCTGCGGAAGCCGCCGCTTCCCGGGCGGCGGCACACGAAGGTCAAGACTTGAAACTCTCTGCCGCCGGAACGGCGGCGGAGAAAGAACTCACTTCCCCGGAAGCGCGCTCATACCCGCCGGTGCAGTACGTCGCGGCGGCCTGTTTAATTCTCGGGGCGGCCCTGCTTGCCTACCACCGGATCCTTTTTGCCCCGCCCCAAGCGCTATGCCCTTGGGGATCGGACACCTGGGGACACCTCTACAAAGCGGAGTTCCTGGCCGGCGAGATAGGGAAGGGAAACCTTTACCCGTCGTTGTCGGCCCAATGGTACAACGGCTGCCAGCCCTTCCGTTACTGGGCGCCGTTATCCTATTATCTTGTTGCAGCCGTAAAAAGTTGGGCGGCAAACGTTTTTCTGGCCGGAAACATTTACTTTTTCCTTTGCGCCTTCCTGGGAGGGCTGGGGTGGCTCCTTCTGGCCGGAAAACTCGGCCTCTGGCCGGCGGCCCTGGCCGGGGCAGCCTGGATCTTTTGGCCGGATAACCTCCGTGTAGCCTTTTCCGAGGGCAACCTGCCGCGGGTTGCCGCCACGGCGCTTTTGCCGTTTCTCTTCGCCTTCTTTCTTCGAACCCTGGAAGAAAGGGGCCGCCTGCGGGAACCGGCGTTTTTTGTTGCGCTTACCCACGGCGTGATCCTTTGCCACGCCATGATAGGGGCCGTCTACATAACCTCCCTTTCGGCCTTTTCTCTTCTGCTCTTTCTCTTCGGCGGCTGCTCCCTGGCAGGGGTTCTGAGGGGGGCGGCGGCCCTGGCGGCGGGAGTGGCAACCTCGGCCTGGTGGCTTCTGCCGTCCCTAAAGGGCGGCCTGGCGGAAATGGGCCGGGAAGCAGCCTCCGGGGGTATCCAGTTTATTCCGGCCGCCATCTCTTTTAACCCGCTGGCCCGGTTCGCCGACGCGGAAGTCTTTTACTGGAGCTTTGCAACGGTAATCATCGCTCTGGCAATCCTCTGGAAATGGCGGACGAGGCCGCCGTGGGTCAAGGGGGTTTTCACGCTGGGAATTTTACTGGTGCTCATTACTATCCCCGCCTTCGAACCGCTCTACAGGCTGCTCCCCCTTCACCACCTTCTCTGGCCGCAACGCTTTTCAAGCGTTGCCGGGCTGGCCTTCCTGGCGGGCGGGTTTGCGGTGGCGGCCAGGGGCAGGGAAAAGGGGCGCCTATTCAAGCGGCTGGCCGGAGGAATCCTCCTGCTCGCCATCTCCGGGGTTATCCTGCTGGACGGTTCCCTTTCCGCCCGCCTGCTGGCAGTCGCCCGCCCCGAGCCCCGCCTCATAGTCCAGGCGGCAGACAGGCTAAAGGAGGTGCCCGGCTGGAAGGTCGCCACTTTGGATTTGAGTCAGCTCGGTTCTTCCCCGGCCTACTATTTTTCTGCCCGCTCCGGGCGGGAGCAGGTATTCGGCTGGGCCTGGCAGGGGGCCGTCACGGCCCAAAACATCATGCTTTTAAACACCTCTTTCGAATTCGGCCACTACCCTTTTTTGTTCCGGTCGCTCCTATTCCTGGGCGCCACCGACCTCGTGGCGAAAGAAGACCTGGTTAAAGATCCCGGTTCTTTTGAAAAGCTGGCCGGGGCCGCGGGTTACCAAAAACTTTCCTCGGCCGGCGGGATCGGCCTGTGGCACGGGAGGGCAAACGGCCCCTACCTGATAATCAAAAAAGACCGCGGCCTTGCGGTGGGGAAGCACGCCAGCATATACGCCCTCCAGTTCCCGGCCCTGGAGATCGGCCGCAGCGTTTATATAGACGACTACACCCCCGAGGAGCTGGCGCGCCACCCCGTGCTCATCCTCTCCGGCGCCTCCTGCCATTCCCGGGAAAGGGCCGAAAGGCTGGTCGTGGACTACGCGAAAGGAGGAGGCAGGGTCGTCGTCGACCTCACCGGCTTTCCGCCGGACGTCTGGAGCCGGCAGCCGAAGTTCCTGGGCGTTTACGGCGAGGAAATAACCCTCGCCGGGGAGATCAAAACCCGCAGCGACGGCCGCTCCCCGCAGTTCGCCCCCTTCGCCGGGGAGTTTCAGGCGTGGAAGTGCTACGCACCCCACGGCCTGGACGAGGTGGACCTCGCGGCCGATTACTTCAACAAAGAAGTTGCCCTGTGGGGGTATAAAAACGTCGGGGGTTCCAAGATCGGCTTTTTGGGCTTGAACCTGGCGTACCACGCTTACCTCACCGGGGACCCCGCGGCAAGAAAAATGCTGGCGGATGTTACCGGACTGGCGGAGGAATTCAGCCCTCCCGAAATCGTTCCCCTGGAAGAATACCAGGTTAAGGATAATGGATATTTAATCACTTATGTGCTGGAGCGCGAGGTGCGGGCAGTCATCCCTGTGGCCGCCCTGGAAGGGATGCAGGCGGAGGTTGACGGCGAGCCGGTTCCCCTGGAAAAATTCGAGAACCTCGTCCTCGTGAAGCTGCCCGCCGGGCGCCACTTCCTGGATCTAACCCTCAAAGAGCCGCCGGTCTACGCCCTGGGCAGGGCGGTTTCCCTTACCAGCCTTGCCCTTGCGCCCGCTTCCCTCTTCTGGCTCTACGGAAGGAAAAGGAGGGAAAAGGTGTGAAGTCTTTTTTAAGCCGTCCGGCCGTTTTCGTCCTCCTCATCCTGTTCATCCTGGCCGGGCCGGCCTCCGCCGCCGACAAAATCGTGATGGACGGCAAGTTCGGCGACTGGGACGGCCAGGCGCACATAACCGACCCCGCCGGCGACGGCGGGGTCGGCGGGGACGTCATGGTCTTCTACTGGGCCACCAACCCCGGAGAATCCAACCTTTACTTCATGGTTGAGCGCGCTTTCCCGGGTTACAACCCCGTTTCCGTTTCGTACCAGCAAAACTTCGACATCAACAACAACGGTTCTTACACGGACTCCGTCGACCGCTACGCGGTTATCACCTATTCCCCCACCCGGAGCAAGGGTTACGTGCAGGTGAGGGTCTACCGCGCCGACGGCACCCTTATCGCCGGTTACGGCGGCAATTGGGGGGAAGGAACAAACAAGGGGCAAAACTACTGCGAGTACTACGTCACCATGACGTACCTGGGCATTGATCCGGGCCAGACCATCAGGATGTACCTGAGCAGCCAGGCAATGCCTTCCGACCGCTGCCCGGATACTGGCGACATCCAGTGGTCGCCCGTACCCTTTATGGGTCCGGCGGGCCTGGCGGCTCTTCTAATCCTGAGCGCAACGCTCATCGTTATCTTCTTAAAGAAAAAGGGGGAGAAGGGTTGGCTTTCTTAATGGCGGCCGCTTTATTATGGGTAGTTGGGCTGGCATTTTTCAGGAGCCACCGCATCTGGGTGTTCTACTTCCCCTGGGGGGCGGTAGGCCTGACACTCCTCCTTATTCTCTTCCTGCGGGGCTCCCCGGTGGAATACCACCTGGAACGAGCAACGGCCCTTCTCCTCCAACAGGTAATGGGCCTTTTAAGCATCCCCGCCAGCGTCTTCGACCGCGCGGCGGGGATGGTGCTGGTCTTTATCGAGGCGGAGAAAAGCTGGACAGCCCTCGGTATCGATATAGAATGCTCGGGTCTCCTGGAGAGCTGCGTCTTTTTGGGGCTGGTCTTTTTTTACCCGGCCTTTTCCCTGCCGAAAAGAATCTTCTACGCTTCAACCGGGATTCTCGCCATCTACCTCATCAACCTGCTCAGGCTGTGCACCATCGTCTTTCTCATCAACGCATGCGGGCGGCAGGCCATTTACCTGGCCCACACCCTGGCCGGGCGGCTGGTGTTCTTTTTCCTGATCGTGGCCCTGTACTGGGCGATTTTCTCCCGGCCCACCCTGGCGGCCTTGAGGGGGCACCTGCATGACTGAGCTCTTCCTTGAAAGGGCGGCAGGCGTCCTCTTTTTCTGGGGAGTCTTTTTGCTGGCTCCCCTGCTTATCGACCTCTCCACGGCAGTAATTCACCTCGCCGCCGTCCTCCTGTTCTTATCGCCGTCCAGGAAGGGCCCGGCGGCGGAGGTGCCGGCCAACCCGCCCTTCATTTCCGTCGTGGTCCCCGTCTACAATTCTTCCGCCACCCTTTACCAGTGCCTGAACTCGATCGTCCACCAGACCTACCCGCAAAACCGGATGGAGATCATCTGCGTGGACAACGGCAGCACGGACGACAGCTTCAGCGTCTACAAGAAATTCCAGCTCGACCACCCCGAGGCGGTAATTTCCTGGGCCAGCCTGTCCCGCCCCTGCAAGTCCTCGGCCTTGAACGCGGGGTTCTCCTTAAGCCGGGGTGTATACTTGGTCAATGTCGACTCGGATGTGCGGGTGGAAAAGGACGCGGTGAGGAAAATGATAGCGGCTTTTGAAAACGACCCGCTTCTCGTCGCCGCCACGGGGGAAATCCGCATCGACAAGGACCTCGGTGCGGGGAAAAATTTAATAGACGTAATTCACTACTGTGAGGCCCTGGAGTACCTGATCGCTTTTTCCATCGGGAGGCGTTTTCAAACCCTCACCAACACCATCTTTACCCTTTCGGGGGCGCTTACCGCCTTCCGCCGGGAAGCCCTCTACTGCTCGCACCTGTACTCCAGCCGCACCCTCTCCGAGGACACGGACCTCTCCTACCGCCTGCGCGACGCCCGGAAGAAAGGCTGCCGGCTGGGCTGCGTGGCGGGGGCCGTGGCCTACGTAGAACCCATTTCCTCCCTGGACCGGCTCTACTCGCAAAGGGTGAGGTGGCAGCGGGGCGAACTGGAGGTGGCCTCTTTATACAGGTGGGACACCGGCTTTTTCACGGCCTTGACCCGCTTTACCGGGCGCATCCTGATCTCCGACCACACGTTGAGCCTTTCCCGGTTAACCTGGACCTTCCTGATCCCCTTCCTGTACCTTCTGGGCTACCCCCTGCCGCTGGTTCTGGCCGCCCTGGTGGGGCTCTACATCTGCTACCTGGCCCTGGACTTCATCTATTACCTGACCGCCTGCCGGTACGTCCCTGCGGATTACCGGACCGGGCTGAAGAAGATATGGTGGGCGGTCTTCTTCCTTCCCGTGTTTCGCTGGACCGTCTACTGGTTCCGGCTGGCGGGAATCATCCTGGCCCTCCAGGAGCCGGGCGCGTGGAGGGTGGAAAACCCCCTTCGGAAAGCAAAGGAAGCGCTCCGGCATCTAGTTCAAAAAGTGCACAACCCGGCTTCAAAAAACTGTTAAACTGAAGGGTGTTCTCTGTGAAAAACGAATTTCTCTGGTTGATCTCATCAATTCTCCTTGGCGCCATCGGTCAGTGCCTCCTTAAGCTTTCGGTGCTCAAGATGGACGGCGTTGTTTTCAATTGGCCGAATTTCCTCCCTGTTTTGGCGAAAATATTCACCAACAGCGGGATCATTTCAGGTCTAATCATTTTTGCCGCAAGTATGATCCTGTGGTTGAAAGTTCTCTCCGAAATGGAGTTAAGCAGAGCTTATCCGTCTGTGAGTTTGGCTTATTTAGTTGTTTTCTTTTTTTCCGTTCTTTTCCTGGGAGAAAAAGTTACCGCCTGGAAGTTGGCCGGACTGGCTTGCATCATTATTGGGATCTATTTTATTCACCACTAGCACCAGATAGTTAGAAAAGCCCGTATCAAACAAATTTGGCGTCATATCGCCGTAAGTGCTCCTCCCCTCCCTCGAAAATAGAAACAATAACCATAATTATGCAGAAAACTTGGGATCGAGCACGAAAGGAACATGCCGCACTACGAAGATATCATCTATCTGTGCCGGAAGCCATGGCCTGCGGAACACCTTCACCAATGAACTGAAGATAGAGTTTAATCGTTAATCCTGGGGGTTTCAGTTATGGAGGATAAAAGGTATGAACCATGTGAAGCGAAGGAATTTCCCACAATATCGATCATTGTTCCTATGTACAACGAAGCCGAGAATATTGGACCGTTTTACGAGCGGCTTAGAAAGGTCCTCGATGAGATTGGCGAGCCCTATGAGATAATCTGCGTAAACGATGGTTCAACCGATGCAACTCTGGAGAAGCTCTTGAAGCTGCGAGAAAAAGACCAGAATGTAAAGGTTATCGACTTTTCGCGAAACTTCGGCAAGGAGATAGCCCTGACGGCAGGTCTTGACTTCTCCTCAGGGATGGCAATTATTCCCATCGATGCGGATCTTCAGGACCCGCCTGAGCTGATTCCGCATCTCGTGGCTAAGTGGAAAGAGGGTTACGAGGTGGTTTATGCTACCCGGAAAAGCCGTCATGGAGAATCTTGGTTTAAAAAGCTGGCGGCTCATGCCTTTTACCGGCTCGCAGAAAAGATTATGGATATCAACATCCCCCGCGATACCGGTGACTTCCGCCTGATGGACAGGTCTGTGGTGGAAGCCTTAAAAGCCCTGAGGGAAAGAAACCGCTTCATGAAAGGCCTGTTTGCCTGGGTGGGTTTTAAACAGGCTGCCGTCCATTATGAGAGAGAACCTCGCCATAAGGGAAAAACCAAGTGGAATTATTTTAAGCTCTGCAACCTTGCCATAGAAGGTATTACCTCTTTTAGTTATGTTCCTCTTCGGCTGGCTACCTATGTAGGGCTTGTGGTTGCACTCCTGGCTTTTCTTTATGCTGCTTATATCGTAATGGTCACCCTGATTTATGGCAATCCTGTGCCTGGTTGGCCCTCACTGGTTACCATTGTATTATTTTTGGGTGGGGTGCAGCTTATCTGCACCGGGATCCTTGGTGAATACATCGGGCGGATCTATAACGAGGTAAAGCAAAGGCCCGTGTATATGGTCAGACAAAAATGGGGGTTATAGAAAAATTATGAAAGACCTTATTAGTACAGCTCCACATAATTAAGAATCCATTTAGGCGCTTACGGTGCCTCGAACGACAACATATTGTCTAAAACTCGTTCCCGTGTCATCCCAAGGTCATAGCCAGGGGTTACTGGAGGAGCACCTGGCCCTGGTGGAAAGGCACTTTCCCGATGAGGAGTCTCTGCTTAACAATATTGGCAACAGGGGTATTAAGTTTGGAAAAGAGCAGTTAGGGAGTAATGGGGTTATCTTTTGGAACCGCCTTCTTTTTACGCCGCTACCTCAGCAATTTAACAGCCAGCGAAGTAATTCTCTAGTTCCCACCTTCTACTAAATAAAGAGAAAATAGGGGTCGCTTTCGACAACCCCTTAAAATTAATTTTACATATTTTTTTACTTGTTTATCCTCGACAGTGCTCTACAAACCGTTTCACAAGCATATAACCGGCGCCGCGGCTTATTTTTCCTTCCTTGCGCACGTGCTCCAAAACAACGGGCGGCCAGAAGCCTTTTTCTTCCAGATGACGGTATGCCTGCTCAGGAGAAAGCTGGTGTCCCTGAAAGGCGCAAACTATTTCGGCAACTCTTTCCAGGGTTAGTTTTTTCCCCTGAGGATATTTTTTTATCGGCGGGGGATTAAGGCCGGCCAGACCGTTCATCCTCAGGACGGCCCAAAGGGAGTTTCGGAAGCTCTCCTCTTTCATTTCCTCGTCCAGCCGGTAGTTGTTGGTATAGCCGCCGGAAGCCAGCCCCCATTGCCGCATAAACTTAAGCCCCGGGTACGCCCAGTGATCTCCGGAAGGAATTGGCGCTTGAAAGGGTTGGAGTTCCATCCCCTGGGAATTGAGCCTGTTTTGCAACTCTTCAATAACTTCGCGAGAACTGCTCATTTCTTGAAAAGATAAATTTTTTTCAATACTTAAAGCCGCTGCAGCCCCGGCCGCCTGTCCGGTGGCCATCCCCACCGGAATCACCCTGGCGCTGCCGGCCGCCAGGGAGTCAAAGCTGGCCGAACGGCCCACCACCAGCAAGTTTTCCACCTCCCGCGGAACAAGGCACCGGAAGGGGATGGCGTATTTTGCCGGCTTGCCGATTACGTCTCCGGTGAAGTGCGGCCCGGTGGCCTGGATATCTACCGGATAGGAGCCAAAGGCGATGCGGTCCCGAAAATCCCTGTTTTCCATGACGTCGTTGACGCTTAACCGGTAGAGGCCCTGGATGTGCCGGGAATCGCGGACGTACAACTCCGGGGCCGCGCCTTCCAGTTCCGCCCTCTCCAGACCCGGAACGTGTGTTTTGAGATAGGCGACCAGACGGGGGATTTCCTGTTCCGCTAAAAGGCGGGCCTCCTTCCGGGAATCCGGACTTAAAGGATCCACGCCAAAGATATGCAGGGCGTTTATTAAAACCCAATT
Source organism: Bacillota bacterium (assembly GCA_040755975.1). Taxonomy (GTDB): domain Bacteria; phylum Bacillota; class Desulfotomaculia; order Desulfotomaculales; family Nap2-2B; genus JAIMBK01. The sequence goes on from JBFLZY010000005.1 coordinate 28,556, forward strand.
ACCCCGCAGGCGGCCGACATTTAAACCGCGCACGCCCAGGCGGCCGTTCGTGGGCCGGTACCCTTTCATGGTTTGCGCAAATCCCCAGGCGCTCAAATCATTGGCGCCGGTATGCGGCTCCCCGTGCTCCGCGATGGCCCGCCGCAGCCTCTGCCACTCCTCTTCCCCCACGCCCCGCAACTTAAAAATAAGGGTGGCGGCGATGCGCTCATCCGTTCGGCCGCAGTCGCTCAAGCCCACGGTGCAGGGAACGCCCGCGGCGGCGGCGAGATCCGCGTCCTGGGTGGCGTCGATGATCCGGCGGGCAAAAATCTCTTTTCTCTGCCCGGAAGGCAAAACCACCGCGATCCCCGTCAACACTGTTTTGCCTTCGGTTTTTTCAACCAAGGGTGTTATTTCCCGGACAGCAAGTAATTGTTCGAGCCTGTCTTCTTTGTCGAGCAAGGAACGAAAAGTCCTTGCCGCTGTTTCCAGGTCAAAAGAATCCCCTTCCACCTGTTGAAAAAACTCGAGAAAAATACCTTTATTCAGGATTTTCCGGTCCGGCCCGTAATTCATATCGATACTGTTCAGCCAGCCGCGAGTCATCAATCCGCCCGGCTCGGGGCGCGTGTCGATCAGCAGGGTGCGCAAGCCGTTGCGCGCTCCGGAAACGGCCGCCGCGATCCCTTCCGGATCGCTGCCGACCACCAAAAGATCGCAGATTGCCCCAGGCGGTAATTTTTTTTGCCCGGCGGAAAAAGAAGACGCGTTGCGCTGGTAAAAAAACCAGCCCAGCACCCACCCGGACAGAAAGAGAAATAAGAGAAGATAAAGAGCGGCTTTTTTCTGTAAAAGCATGGCTGCCCCGTCTTTCTGGGAACTGACAAATTTTTAAATTAAAGATCAGGCACAAAGCTTCCCAGCCACAATGGCACAAAGTTAATCTTCCCGGTACATTTCTCTTTGTGCCTCTGTGCCTTTGCGCCTTCGTGCCTTTATTTATGGCTTTACGGACTGCTCAGGATATTTCCTGCAGGGGGATCAATTCGATCGGATCGCCCTCCTTGATGGCCGTCAACACCTCCAGAATGGCCCGGGCGGTGTCCAGCGAAGTCAGGCAGGGGACCCCGTGCTCCACGGCCGCCCGGCGGATGCGGAAACCGTCGCGCTCGGGCATTTTTCCCCTGGTAAGCGTATTAATTACCAGATTGATTTTCCCGCTGCGGATTAAATCCACGATGTTCGGTGAACCTTCCCGCACCTTTTTTACCCGCTCCACCGGCAGCCCGGCCCGGCGCAAGAAATCAGCCGTTCCCGCGGTAGCGCAGAGCCGGTAGCCCAAACCGGCCAGGCCCTGGATGACCGGCAACGCTTCATCTTTGTCCTTGTCGGCGATGGTGGCCAGAACGGTGCCGTTTTTGGGAACGGCGTACCCGGCCGCCACCAGCGATTTGTAAAGAGCTACCGGGTAACTCCGGTTGATTCCCATTACCTCCCCGGTAGACTTCATTTCCGGCCCCAGGGTTACGTCCACCTGGAGCAGCTTGGCAAAGCTGAAGACGGGCGCCTTTACGCCGATCAGGGATCCCTCGGGATAGAGGCCTCCCCGGTAGCCCATTTCTTTCAAAGTGCGCCCCAGGATTACTTTCGTGGCCAGGTTGACCATCGGAATGCCCGTGATTTTGCTCATGTACGGCACGGTCCGGCTGGCGCGCGGGTTGACTTCCAGCACATAAACCTTTCCGTTATGCAAAACGTACTGGATGTTAATCATCCCGCGGACGTTTAAAGCCAGAGCCAGGCGCGTGGTATAATCCACGATTCGCCGTTTAACGGCATCATCCAGGGAGGAAACAGGGTAAGCCGCAATGCTGTCCCCGGAATGAACGCCCGCGCGCTCCACGTGCTTCATGATCCCCGGGATAAACACCGTTTCCCCATCCGCAATGGCGTCTACCTCCAGCTCCTCACCCTGCAGATATTTATCCACCAGCACGGGATGTTCGGGGGTTACTTTCACGGCGCTGGCCATGTAGTTGAGCAACTCCTCGTTGTTGTCGACTATTTCCATGGCCCGCCCGCCCAGCACGTAAGAAGGCCTGACCAGAACGGGAAAGCCGATTTGGGCGGCAATGGCGGTGGCTTCCGCGACGGAAAAGGCCGCTTTCCCCGGAGGCTTGGGAATATCCAGTTCAATGAGCAACTGATCAAAACGCTCCCTGTCCTCCGCGCGGTCGATATCCTCAACGGAAGTGCCAAGAATATTGACTCCCAAGCGGGCCAGGGGCCAGGCCAGGTTGATCGCCGTTTGCCCGCCGAACTGCACGATCACCCCTTCCGGCCTTTCTTTCTCCAGAACGCCGAGCACGTCCTCGACGGTCAAAGGCTCGAAGTAGAGGCGGTCGGCGGTGTCAAAGTCGGTACTCACCGTTTCCGGGTTGTTGTTGACGATGATGGCTTCCACCCCCTCCTGGCGCAGGGCCCAGACGGAATGCACCGAGCAGTAATCAAATTCAATACCCTGGCCGATGCGAATGGGTCCGGCGCCCAGCACCACTACCTTCTTGTTCGGGGTGGGGGGAGCTTCGTCTTCGGAATCGTAACAGGAATAATAATACGGGGTGACGGCTTCAAACTCGGCCGCGCAGGTATCGACCATTTTATAAACGGGACGGATCCCGTGCCGGCGGCGCAGCGTCCGTACTTCCTCCTCGCCGGTTCCCGCCGCCTGGGCCAGATACGCGTCGGCAAAACCCATTTTCTTCGCTATTCCCAGCAGTTCGGCAGTCAAGAGCGCTTTACCATGCTTGCGGATCTTTACTTCCAGGTCGACTATATTCCTTATCTTGTCCAGGAAGAAAAGATCGATTTTGGTCAACCGGTGGATGTGCGAAACCAGCATCCCCCGCCGCAGCGCCTCGGCGATTATAAAAATGCGCGTATCGTCAGCGCGGATCAGCTTTTCCTCGATCTCTTCATCGGTTAACCTGGCGAGATCCGGCCAGTCAAGACCTTTTAAGCCGGTTTCCAGGGAACGTACTGCCTTCAGCAGCGCCCCCTCCAAAGTGCGGTCGATGGCCATCACCTCGCCGGTGGCTTTCATCTGGGTGCCCAGCTTCCGGTCGGCCAGGGTAAATTTGTCGAAGGGCCAGCGGGGAAACTTAACCACCACGTAGTCTATGGAAGGCTCAAAACAGGCGTAGGTTTTGCCGGTGACGACGTTTCTAATTTCGTCCAGGTTTAAGCCGATGGCGATTTTGCTGGCCACTTTGGCAATCGGGTAGCCGGTGGCCTTGGAAGCCAGGGCCGAAGAACGGGATACGCGGGGGTTTACCTCGATCACATAGTACCGGTTGCTGTCCGGATCCAGGGCAAACTGGATGTTGCAGCCCCCTTCCACGCCCAGCGCCCGGATAATTTTCAGCGCTGCGGTGCGCAGCATCTGGTAGTCGTGATCGCTTAAAGTTTGCACCGGGGCGACGACAATGCTGTCCCCTGTATGAATGCCCATCGGATCGATGTTCTCCATGCTGCAGACAGTGATGCAGTTGTCGGCGCCGTCCCGCATTACTTCAAACTCGATTTCTTTCCACCCGACCACGCTTTTTTCAATCAACGCCTGGTTGATGATGCTCGCCCGCAAGCCTCTTGTGGCCACGGCGATTAACTCATCGAGGCTATAAACCATGCCTCCGCCCGTGCCGCCCAGCGTGTAAGCCGGACGAACCACCAGCGGAAAGCCGGTTTCTTTGGCGAATGCCACAGCCTCTTCCACACTCTGGACAATGGTGCTGGCCGGAACCGGTTCACCGATTCTTTCCATGGTGGCTTTAAACTCTTCGCGATCTTCCGCCCTTTTGATCGCTTCCAGGGGAGTACCCAGCAGCCTTACTCCTGCAGCCTCCAGTACCCCCCCTTCGGCCAGCTGCAGGGCCATGTTCAACCCTACCTGTCCGCCCAAAGTGGGCAGCAGGCCGTCCGGCTTTTCCTTTCTGATTACCGCGGCAACAAACTCGATAGTCAAGGGTTCAATGTAAATCCGGTCGGCCATGTTGGTATCGGTCATGATGGTGGCCGGATTGCTGTTGATCAGCACCACCTTCAGACCTTCTTCGCGCAAAGCGCGGCAGGCCTGGGTCCCGGCGTAATCAAACTCCGCCGCCTGGCCGATAATAATCGGACCCGAGCCAATTACCATTACCTTGCGGAGATCTTTTTTGATTGGCATTTCTTGTGTCACTTTCCTCCCCAGAAAATAGCTTAACTTCAGCCATCGGGCTGGAATCGTCCGGCTCGCTCCGACGATACCAAGTCATCCCTGCCCAACTCCCATGAGCTCCATGAACCGGTCGAACAGGTAAGCGGACTCTTGCGGCCCGGGGGATGCCTCCGGGTGGTACTGCACAGAAAAAACCGGCAGGTGCCGGTGCCGGATTCCTTCGACGGTGTGATCATTTAAATTCCGGTGCGAAACAAATACCGGCAACTCCCTTAAGGACTCTTCGTCTACTGAAAAACCGTGGTTGTGGGAAGTTATGTATACCTTTCCGGTTTCCAGATCCTTCACGGGGTGGTTGGCGCCCCGGTGGCCGAATTTCATTTTATAGGTTTTGGCGCCCAGGGCCAGTGCAATTACCTGGTGCCCCAAACAAATACCGAATATGGGCAGGCACCCGATTAACTCCCTGGTCGTCGCGATGGTCGCGGGCACGTCCACCGGGTCCCCCGGCCCGTTGGAAATCAAAATTCCCTGGGGATTGAGCGAAATTATTTCGCGGGGAGGGGTTTTAGGCGGCACCACGACCACTGCGCAGTCTCTTTTCTGCAGATGGCGGATTATATTCAATTTCGAACCCAGGTCAATCAAGACTACCCGGGGGCCGTTTCCTTCTAAAACGTAAATTTCTTTGGTCGCCGCTTCGGGAACCAGTTCCTGGCCGGTCAGGTGAGGGGAGTTCCGGGCTTTTTCGACCAGTTTCTGCGGATCGGCCGCCAGCGTGCTGATTACGCCGCGCATGGTCCCAAAATTACGCAGATGACGGGTTAAGGCGCGCGTGTCCACACCGGAGAGACCGATCACCCCTTCCCGGGCCAAAAAGTCGGCCAGGCGGTAGCTGGCCCGCCAGTTGCTGGGCCGGGCGCACTCCTCGTGGACGACAAAGCCGCGCACGTAGGATTTTTTCGCTTCAAAATCCTCCCGGTTAATCCCGTAGTTGCCGATGAGCGGGTAGGTCATGACGACTATTTGCCCGCAGTAGGAGGGATCGGTAAGGATTTCCTGGTAACCGGTCATCCCGGTGTTGAAGACCACTTCGCCCCATTGTTCCCCGGTGGCGCCAAAAGCGCGGCCTTGAAAGATGGTACCGTCCTCCAGGGCTAGGGTTGCCTGCATTAGATACGCCTCCTCCAATCGAAAATAGTTTCTGCCATCATTTCATCTTCATAGAGAGAATACTAGTCCTCACGGGCAACTTCCCGCTGATACACCACCCGGCCGCCGACAATGGTCGCCACGGGGAGCCCCTTCAGGCGCCAGCCGGCGAAGGGGGTGTTTCGCCCCAGGCTTTTGAACCGGGCCGGGTCCACGACCTCTTCCAGTTCTGGATCGATAATGGTAATATCGGCCGCCGCCCCCACCTCCAGGGTGCCCTTCGGGATGCCCAGGATGCGGGCGGGGTTAACCGTCATCTTGGCGACGGCCTCGACCGGGTCGAGAATGCCGGTATGCACCAGCTTCGTCCAGACCAGCCCCACGGCTGTTTCCAGGCCCACCATCCCGAAGGGGGCGTTGCCGTATTCCACGTCTTTTTCCTCCGGAGTGTGCGGCGCGTGGTCGGTGGCGATCACATCGATGGTGCCGTCCCGCAGCCCCGCGCAAACGGCCTCCACGTCAGCGGTGCTGCGCAGGGGCGGGTTTACTTTGGTGTTGGGATCAAAGCCGGCCACCGCCTCATCGGTCAGGGAAAAATGGTGAGGGGTCGCTTCCGCGGTCACGGGGAGCCCTTTCGCTTTGGCCTGCCGGACCAGTTCCACCGCCCCGGCCGTGCTGACGTGGGCGATGTGCAACCGGCAGCCGGTCGCCTCGGCCAAAATAATATCCCGGGCTACCATTACTGTTTCGGCCGCCGCCGGGATACCTTTCAATCCCAACATTGTGGATAGATAACCTTCGTGAACGAGCCCGCCTGCCGATAAAGTGATGTCTTCACAATGAGCAACGATGGGCAAACCCACCATCGCGGCGTACTGCATCGCCCGGTACATTACTCCGGAATCGGCCACGCAGCGGCCGTCGTCGGAAAAAGCCACCGCTCCCGCCTCTTTTAAGTCCGCCATTTCGCAAAGCTCTTTACCGGCGCAACCGGCGGTGATGGCGCCGATTGGAAAAACGTTCACCATCCCCAGCTCTTTCGCTTTGCTCCGGATATAATTAATCACCGTTTGGTTATCCGCCACCGGATTGGTGTTGGGCATGCAGGCGATACTGGTGAACCCCCCGCAGGCCGCGGCGCGCGTACCCGATTCAATAGTTTCTTTGGCCTCAAAGCCGGGGTCTCTTAGATGCACGTGCAGGTCAATAAGCCCGGGAACGACCAGCTTTCCCGAAGCATCAATGACGTCCCCCCCGTCGCCCACGGCGTCGTCAAGACTCTCACCCAAAGCCGCAATCTTCCCTTCGCCGACCAGCACGTCGCCGGAAAACATCCTCCGGGAAACGGGATCAACGATTGTGCCACCCTTGATGAGCAGTCTCATCGGTTAATCTTCCCCTCCGCTAAGCAGGTACAGAATAGCCATCCGGACCGCTACCCCGTTGGTAACTTGCTCGTTAATTACCGATCGGGCATGTTCGGTTATTTCGGCGCTGATCTCTACCCCCCGGTTAACCGGCCCGGGGTGCATGATCAGAGCATCCGGCTTGGCCAGAGACAGCCTTTCGGGAGTCAAACAATAAAGGCGGCTGTATTCCCGTAAACTCGGGAAAAAAGCCGCCTTTTGCCTTTCCAGCTGGATGCGCAACATCATAACGACGTCCGCTCCTGACAGCGCTTCTTCCATGCTGTGGTGGACACTTACGCCCATCCGTTCCACATCCTTCGGAATCAAGGTCGCCGGGCCGCAAACCGCCACTTTCGCGCCCATTTTTCGAAAGCCCCAGATATTGGACCGGGCTACCCGGCTATGCAAAATGTCCCCGACGATGACCACCTTGATCCCCTTTAAGTTGCCTCTTTTTTCTTTAACAGTAAACAGGTCCAGGAGCGCCTGGGTAGGGTGTTCATGGGCGCCGTCTCCTGCGTTTACCACCGCGGCGGCAATTGTGTTGGCCAGCAAATGCGCCGCCCCGGCCAGCGGGTGGCGGAGCACAACCACGTCTGCCCCGAGAGCCTCGATGGTGCGGGCGGTATCCTTTAAACTTTCCCCTTTAACGACACTGCTGGCGGAAGCGGAAATATTTATGCAATCGGCGCTTAAGTACTTGGCGGCCAGTTCGAAGGAAACACGCGTGCGGGTGCTGGGCTCGTAAAAAACGTTGATGACCGTGCGTCCGCGCAAAGCGGGCACCTTTTTAATGGGCCGGGAAAGAATTTCCTTCATCCGGGCCGACGTATCCAGGATGAGTTCGATTTCTTCGGTTGTGATCGTCGCCAGTCCCAGCAGATCTTTTCCTTGTGGTCTCATCGCTACCTCCAAAAAACGGTCACCAGCCGTGCCTGCCGTTGCCGTCCGGCGCGGGACGACTGACGGCCGATCCCGCCGGCCCCCCCGCCCGTGACGCTCCTTGCAAACGAACGGCAAAGCGGGAATTTTCGCACTTTAACCGTGGTTCTCCAAAATGAGGACCCTATCCTCGCCGTCGGTTTCCTGCAGGCGCACCGCCACTACTTCGCGCCGCGCGGTGGGCACGTTTTTTCCTACGTAGTCGGCGCGAATGGGCAACTCCCGGTGCCCCCGGTCAATGAGCACGGCCAGCTGAATCAACCTCGGCCGCCCCAGGTCGATAATGGCGTCCAGGGCCGCGCGCACCGTACGCCCCGTATAGATAACGTCGTCAACCAGGACTATCTTTTTATTCTCAACCGGAAAAGGAACTTCGGTTTTGTGCAGCAACGGCTGGTGGCTCAAGGTGGTAAGGTCGTCCCGGTAGAGGGTGATATCCAGGATTCCCACGGAAACGGATTTGCCCTCGATCTCTTTTATGTAACCGGACAACCGCCTGGCCAGCGGAACGCCTCTGCGTTGAATACCGATCAAGGCCAGATTTTCCGTTCCTTTATTGCGCTCCACAATTTCGTGAGCAATTCTCACCAGGGCCCGGCGGATCCCTTCCGCATCGAGGATCTGGGCTTTCTGGCGCAAGCACTTTTCGCTCATTGATTGATCACCTTAGCAAAAATGCCTGCTTACACCGGTAAGCAGGCATAGTATAGCCATCCTTTTAGCTTTCCTATGTTCCTTACCGGCCTCGCTGGACCGGGTTTAAAGGATTTATTTCAGATAAAGATTATCAAAAACCGCCCCGGGTGTCAAGGGAATTTTTCTTGAATTTTTCTTGACAGAAGCAGTTTTAACAAACTAAAATTTATATACATAATACATTCTAAATCAAATTAATGTGATGTAGATAACAATTTGGCCTTTGTAGGTATAAAATACAAAGCAGGAGGGAGGGGGAGAGTGACTTTAACCAGGCGGCGGAAAGAATTTTTGGCCAAAATTATGAAAATATACGCCAGGACTGGTGAACCTGTCCATTACGCAACGGTCGCCCAATCCTTAGGAGTCAGCAAGTGGACCGCTTACGATGTTCTCCGGGAGTTGGAGAAAGAAGGCCTTTTAATTATGGAATACGCCATCAACCGGGAGGAGCGCTTTCCCGGGCGTTCACAGGTTTTATTCCGGCCAACCCCGGTGGCCGTGCGGATGTTAGAAATCGGGCAGGTCGAAAATCTGCCCGGTGAAGATTGGCTGCTGGTTAAAAAACGGCTGCTGGGCATCCTTGACAACATTAAGAACCTGGATCCCAAAAAAATCATTGATGAATTGCTCGAAGAAATGCATACTATCGAAAAACCGATTACCTACAGTGCATACACCATCGCCTTGCTGACCGCCTACCTGTCCTCCCTGGGCAACCGGGGAATTCAGCTGATGGAAAGCTACCTCCACCTCGCTCCCAGGCCGGAATTAATTCTGAGTCTGTTTGCCGGCACGGTATTGGGGGTGGCCATTAAAAGCATGAAAGAGGCAATGACCGCAAAATTAGCCACAAAAATTGAGATCTTCCAAAAACACGTTTCCGAATTTAGCAGAAACGAAAGAAAGCTCCTGGTCAGTTTCCTCGGGGAAACCTTGCAACGGGCAACAGTATAAATTTTTGCATATTTATTTGGTCTTTTGGGTACGCTGATCGCAACAAAAAATGGTTGCGCAGTAAATCTTGGGAGGTGGGACCAAGATGGATAAATGATCGTTTTATATTAAGTATTCAACAGGAAGCACGCGGTACGTGGCGGCATTACCGGAAGGTTTATTTTGCCCATCGAAAAAAACTTCAGGGAGGGAAAATCATGCGCAGGGCACCGTTTAATCTCTTTCACGCCCGGAACTTCCTGGCCGCACAAATTTTATTCCGCATCATCGCTTACCTGGAGAAAAATCCGGAAGTTAACTTCCCCAGGCTCTTAGCTATCGCCAGAAAAATAGCTGTTTTACAAAAACACAAGGAACAGGTAGACCGGGTCGCCGCAGTTTACCGGGAGAACCAGGCCATCCGCAGGTACGTTAACCACCTGCTGACAAACATCCATCCGAATGTGAAAAAACGCCTGGGTCATAACTGGTTCATCAGTGCCATGCTGCTGGGGATTCCTTACCGGCAAAGCCTGGCTTCCAAAATTGGCGTCCACATCCCCAATTTCATCCTGGTCGATCCAACCAGTGCCTGCAATTTGGGCTGCGCAGGCTGTTGGGCCGGGAAATATTCCCAGAAGAACGCGCTGAGTTTTGAACGGCTGGACCGTCTTTTTGCGGAAGCAAAAGACCTGGGTATCTATTGGATTGTCTTCTCGGGCGGGGAACCGCTTTGCTACCCCCACCTGTTTGATTTGCTGGCCAGGCACAACGATATGGCCTTCATGTCCTTTACCAACGGAACACTGATCAACGCGAAGATCGCCGATAAAATAATCGCAGTGGGCAACTTTACCCCGGCCATCAGCCTGGAAGGATGGAAAGAGACCACCGACGCCCGCCGGGGAGCCGGAACTTTTGACAAAATAACGCGGGCCATGGATTTATTGAAAGAAAGAGGAGCGGTTTTCGGGGTATCAATCACCATCACCCGGCATAACGTCGAGGAGGTAACCAGCGACGAATTTATCGATTTTCTGGTTGACAAGGGCGCCGTTTACGGCTGGACTTTTCATTACATCCCCATCGGACGCAATCCCGACGTCGATCTAATGGTTACGCCGGAACAGAGGGCTTACCTGGCCGAACGCATCCCGTACATCAGGACCCACAAGCCGATCCAGATTGCCGACTTCTGGAACGACGGCGAACTGGTGGGAGGCTGCATTTCCGGGGGACGCAGTTACTTCCATATTACCGCCAGGGGTGACGTGGAACCCTGCGCTTTCGTCCACTTCGCCCTGGATAACATCAACGAGAAAAGCTTGCTGGAAGTATTGGATTCACCTCTGTTTAAGGCTTTTCAGAAACGGCAACCCTTCCATCCCAACTTGCTGTGCCCCTGCCCGGTTATTGACGTTCCGCAGGCGCTCCGGGAGATCGTCCGCGAGACCGGCGCCCGCCCCACCCACGAGGGTGCGGAAACCGTCCTGGAAGGAACCATTGCCCGCTTCCTGGACCGCCGCTCCACAGAATGGGGCAAGGTGGCCGACGACATCTGGGCGGCGCAGCACGGGACAAAAAAGGCGGAAGGGTTTTAATGGCACCGGCGGACAAAGAAAACTTGCCAAAGCAGCGATTCAAAAACCGGGGGGCTTCTTTTTAGAGACCCCCCGGTTTTTTCATCAATCCTCAACATTTTTCCCTTGTCTATCCTTCCAGGTTATATTAAAATTGTTTCGTAAATATGCCCGCCGGGAGGAAGACCATGGCAACCATCGCACCAATAAAGGGATTGCGCTATGCAGCCAAGGCCGGTCCAATGAACCGTCTCGTCACCCCCCCCTACGACGTTATTGATCAGGACGCGCAGGATAAGTATTACCGCCGCCACCCCTACAACATTATTCGCCTGGAATACGGGAAAATTTACCCTGCCGACGACGAACAAAATAACCGGTACACGCGGGCGGCGGCGGATTTTAAAACCTGGCAACAAGCAGGTATTCTGGTAAGGGAGCCGGTTCCGGCCCTGTACCGCTACGAACAAAAGTTTACCCACGCCGGCCAATTAAAAACCCGCCGGGGTTTAATCTGCGGCGTAAAGCTGGAACCCTACGAAAAAGGGGTAGTCCTGCCCCACGAAGAAACCCTGCCCAAACACAAGGCCGACCGTTTGGCTCTAATGCTTGCCTGCCGGGCTAATTTCAGCCCTATTTTTGGTCTCTTCGCCGATCAGGAAAAAATTGTGGAACAAGATCTGGCAAACGCCGGCAAGCGTTCTCCGGACGTTTCCTTCACCGACGAAAACGGTCAGCAGCATGATTTATGGGTAATCACGGAGCCGGAAACAATTACCCGGGTGCAGCAGGCCATGACCAGTAAACGCATTTACATAGCCGACGGCCACCACCGTTACGAAACCGCTCTTCACTATCGAAACGAACGCCGGGAACAAGAAAAAATCATTAATGAATGGGAACAGCCCTACGACTATGTCTTGATGACCCTGGTCAACCTTTACGACCCTGGTCTGGTGATCCTGCCCACCCACCGGCTGGTCCGCAACGTGCCGGACCTGGACATGGGAAGACTGCTCGCCGGCATAGAAGAAAATTTCCGGATAGAAACTTTTTCGTTGCCCGCGGACTTGCAAGCGTTCCGGAAAACACTGCAAGAACGGGGGAAAGTCATCCCCAACGCGTCCGGAAAATCTTCCGGACCGGCCCGCCGCCCCCATGCCTTTGGCCTGTACGGCGGAGGCGAAACGATCCACATATTGACTTTGAAGGAAGCAACTGCTCCGGATCAACGAAACGGCGACAAGCACTCCCCCGCCCGGCAAGATCTGGATGTCACCGTGCTGCACACTTTAATCCTGGATAAGCTTCTGGGCATCGGGGAAGAACAGTTAGCCGGGGAAGGTCACGTAGCATATACCAGGGAAGAGGAAAAAGCACTGGCGGCGGTGGCCGACGGCCGGTATCAGCTGGCGTTTTTCCTGAACCCCCCAATGGTGGAAGAGGTTATTGCAGTGGCCGCCCGGGGGGAGAAAATGCCTCAAAAATCTACTTATTTTTACCCGAAGCTGATCACCGGTCTGGTGATTAACCCCCTGGATTAATTAAGACAAGAAAGGCTTTTTGCGGAGAAGGCCGAAGACGAGCTCCATTTCTTTGACCCTAAACAGCCGGCAGCACAAAGCGTAAACCAGAGCGCCGCCGGCAATTAAAACAACGAGGCGCAATCCCTGCAGCACAAAACCCCCCGGTCCGCCGTCCCCGGCAAGGCCCAACCGGATCAGCACAGCCGTCCAGCCGGCGGCCTCCAGACCGCAAACAGCAAGCCACCGGACTACCACCCCCATGCAAAGGGTGGCCGCCATAATGCGCGCGGTTTCCCGCAACAAATGCAGGCCGCCGATGTGCCCCAGACGGCGGCGCAGGAAAATAAACAACAGCAGGCAGGCTAAGACGGCAGCCAGCGAGGAGGCCAGAGCCAACCCCCCGTGCGCCAGATAACGGACCAGGATGAGGTTTAAGACAACGTTGCTGATTACGGCGGCCACGCCTGTCCACATCGGGGTCACGGTGTCCTGGAGAGCGTAAAAAGCCCTGTTGAGCAAATCGCGCCAGACCAGAAAAATCAAGCCCGGCGAATAAAAAAACAGCGCGATTGCGGTCATCCAGGTATCGTTGGCGTCAAAAGCGCCGCGTTGGAAAAGGAACTGGACGAGATCTTGCCTTAAGACGATTAATCCGGCAGTTAAAGGAAGAATCAAAAAAGCCAACAGGGTGGCGCCGCGTCCCAACGCTCTCCGCAAGCCATCAAGATCGGCAAGCGCCGTTCTCTCGGTCAGCGATGGATACAAAACGGTAATCAGGGGAACGGCAAAGAGCCCCTGCGCAATGCCCAAGGCCCGCTGCGCGTAGCTCAGCGCCGAGATGCTCCCTTCCGCCAGGCCGGAGGCCAGCATCCGGTCGACGACTATATTTAACTGGTTGGCCCCTACGCCCACGATCACCGGTCCGGCCAGCAAAAGCATTCGGCGTAAAGCAGGGTGGCGCCAGTGCCACGTCCAGCGATAGGCAATTCCGTGCCGATACAACGCCGGCACCTGGATGAAAAACTGGCTGACCGTAGCCAGCACCGTCGCCCAGGCTACGCCGGCAATACCCCCGAAGGTGCCGGCGAGAAAGATGCCGCCGATCATAATCAGGTTGTATGGAATGCCCATTAAGGCCGGCATTGTAAAATGCTGATGAGCATTGAGCACTCCTTGCGCCCAGCCCACCAGCCCCATCAGGATCACCATGGGCAGCATTATCCTGACCAGCCCGACAGTTAAAGAAGCCTGAGCGGAGGAAAAGCCGGGGGCCAGTATTTTCACCAGCCACGGGGCCAGCGGCAAACCGATCAAAACCACCGCCGCAAAAACAACCAGCAGAACGTGAAAAGTTGCCCAGATGATTCCGCCCAAGTCCCCGCGCTTTTCCGGCCGGTGGATATACTCACTGAAAACCGGGATGCCCACGGTGGTGATGGTGCTGCCCACAATCCCGAAAAGGACCGCCGGAATAATCAAGGCCACCAGGTAGGCATCGGTAACCGCGCTGGCCCCGAAAACCGCGGCCAGCGCCATTTCCCGGCCAAAACCCAGGATTTTGCTGAAAATTGTCGCTCCCGTCACGATCGCCGTGGCGCGGGCAATTTTTCCTCCGTCCAGCACTTTTGCTTTCCTCCCGGTTTATTTTACCTTACCGGATCGTCCTCGACAAGCCGGGGAAAAATTAAACTTCCGGAAGGATTAATTTCTTCTTTGCAGAATTAGTTTATACATAAGCTAAGGAAAGGGGGAAGACAAAATGCCGGAAAAGTTAACCCCGCTGAGTGAAACCCGGAAATTTTTTCCAAACGGCAGCACCATCGCCATCGGCGGCCAGTCTGTCTTCTTAAACCCCATGGGTTTAATTAAAGAATTAATCAAAAGCGGCTGCAGCTCCTTAAAGCTCGTTGCTTCCCCGGTGGGCGGGCTTGGTATAGACCTTTTGATCGGCGCGGACCTGGTTGAGTCTGTAGAGTTCGCCCAAATAAGTTTATGGGAATACGGTCTGGCCCCCAACATGAGGCGCTACGCAGAAAGCGGCCGGATCAAAACCAGAGAACACGCCTGAACGAGTTTTTTTGCCGGGCTCCAGGCTGGAGCCATCGGTTTGCCTTTCCTGCCCGTCCGCGGCCTGATCGGCACCGACTACCTGCGCATCCGCCCGGATTTTAAAGTCATCAAAAATCCTTACGGAGAGGACGACCTGGTCGCCATTCCGGCAATCAAGCCGGACTTGCTGCTGATGCACGCTTACAAAGCAGACCCGGCCGGCAACGTGATGACCGACAAGCGGGAAAGCGACCCCCTGCTGGCCAGGGCGGCAGAGCGCACCATCGCTGCGGTGGAGGAAGTCGTTCCCGCTTTAGAACCGGAGGCAGACAAAATTATTATCCCCGGTATTTACATCGACGCCGTCGTGCATTTGCCCGGCGGGGCGAAACCGACGGCCTGCCCGGGATACTACGAAATCAATGACGAAGAGATCCGGCGCTACCTGCAGGCGGCCAAAACGCCGGAAACTTTCCGCCGGTACCTGGAAGAGCTTCTTGCTTAAGCCGGAGGTGAAAAATATGTCTGAACTGGCCTATACCCCTGAAGAGTTAATGGCCGTGCTGATCAGCCGGGAAGTGCGCGACTTCGAGCGGGTCGGAGTAGGTACCATTTCCCCCGTGGTGGCCGCCGGATGCATTCTGGCCCACAACACGCACGCCCCCAACGCCACCCTGGCCATCTGGCGGTTCAACGAATACTGGCCCTTTACGGAAGGGATGAAAGAATTATTCGATTACGGCCAACGCGGCAAGCTTGACTTATTTTTCTTCAGCGGCGCGCAAATCGACCAGTACGGCAACACAAACCTGGTCGCCATCGGGGATTACAACCACCCCAAGGTCAGACTGCCCGGCGGGGCGGGATCGGGAACCTTGTCTTATACCGTCCCCCGCATTATATTATTCCAGACTAACCACTCCAAACGGACATTCGTTGAAAAAGTAGATTTTATCACCGCAACGAATAATCCGCCGCCAAACGTGTACCGCCGGGGGAAATTTACCAAATGCATTACGCCGCTGGCCGTATTAAACTTTGCGGGCGAAAAGCCCGTATTGGAGGCCGTCAACCCCGGCGCAACGGTGCAGCAGGTAGTGGAGAACACGGGCTTCACCCTGGTCATCCCCGCCCGGGTGCGCACAACCCCGCCGCCAACCGAAGAAGAATTACAGGTCTTGCGCAATGTTGTGAAAGAAAAGGTGCAAACCGTTTACCCCGAGTTTTGCGCCACCGCTTTTCGTAATTAAGGATATTTTCCATAATATACCATATCTTGACTTGCTTCGCAACTGATGATAAAGTTTAATTACGTTAAATTTTTGGGAGGAAGGTAAAAATCATGCCGGTAGACTGGAGCCCTTTTTATGCCGCCTTATTGGTTGTCGGTTTGCTCGGCGCCCTGGCGGGGATTTTTGCCCGGCCAATAAACCGCATCATGGAAAAGGTTGAAGAAAAAGCGTCGGGAAGAACCATTCATTCTTAATATATAATCCCGGATAAGGAGAATCACTTATCCCCCTTGGGGAAAAATGTAATGCTTGAACTTCTTTGGCGAGGCAAGCTAAGGGTTATCCTGGGGACTTTGTTCATCGTTTTTGGTCTCTTATCTTCCGCAGCCTGTTTCCTGGTTAATTATCTCTCCACTAAACCGACAATCCTCCAGGAAATTAACGAAACAAGGTTAATCGCTTGCGCTGTATTGGGCGTAGTTATAACAGCGCTATTACTCCTGTTTTCGTTTTTTCTTCTTCGTCAAATTTCAAAATTTATCGACGAATTACGACAAAGCATCGAGCAAATTACGGCGGGCAACTTTGGTATTTCCTGCCAGCCATCCTATTTTGCTGAACTCGATCAACTCCTGGAAAGCTTCAATGCCATGTCTTATTACCTTGTTTTTACCTATCGAAAGCTGGTGAA
This sequence comes from Bacillota bacterium, assembly GCA_040755975.1. GTDB lineage: Bacteria > Bacillota > Desulfotomaculia > Desulfotomaculales > Nap2-2B > JAIMBK01. The sequence continues at coordinate 44,970 of JBFLZY010000005.1, forward strand.
CCAAATTAATACGCTGGAAAAGCAAAACGAGCAAGCGCAAGCCGCCCATCAAAACGTAGTGAAGAACAACCTCAAACTCAAGGAATTGATCATGCAGGATCCCCTCACGGGGGTATTTAACCGGCGCTACCTGATGCAGCAGCTGTACCGCCAGGTTAATTTTTCCATCAGGCACAAACAACCGATGGCCGTTCTCTTTATTGACATCGACTACTTTAAGGACATAAACGATACCTACGGCCACCAGGTTGGGGACGAGATCTTAAGAGAGTTTGTCCGGCTTTTGATGCTGGCCATCCGCAGCACGGACATCCTGACTAGGTACGGAGGAGAGGAATTTATTATCCTGGCTCCGCAGACGGACCTGGACAACGCCACCCGGCTGGCGGAAAGAATCCGGGAAACCATCGCCACCAATGCCTTCCGCACGAATAAAGGGACCATCCATTTTACCGTAAGCGTAGGTGTTTCCACATTCAAAGGCGAGGAAACGAAAGAACCAGGGGCAATCGTGGAAAAACTGCTGAACTTAGCGGACCGCCGCTGCTACGAAGCAAAAGCAAAGGGGCGCAACCAGGTGAATATTATGTGCTTAGAAGACACAGTAAGATAAATTTTTGCATTAACTTTGTATTGATGGTATACTTGATGTATAATAAATTTATCTTTTTAGTCCTGAAGAGGTGTTTTCTGGTTGTTGGCCTGGAAAAAATACATTGCGGCCACCATGGTCGTCATGTTGATTGGCGGCCTATCGGGATGCGCGGCGATAAAAGAAAGAACAACTAAAAAAGCCCACATCGAGTCAAACCAGGAACCGTTGAACGTAGCTGTCTATTACGTCAAAATTCACAACCAGGAGGAATACCTGGTCAGAGAAATCCACCGCCTTCCTTATACAACGGACAGCCTGAAAGCGGCGGCCCAGGAATTAATCCAGGGCCGGCCGTTAACAAAAGGCGCCGAAAAGATTTTTCCTCCCGGAACAAAAATACTTGGCCTAACCGTCGAAAACGGGCTGGCCACCGTCAATTTTTCCCGGGAAGTGCTTTCGGCCAGTGTCGGCTCGGAAGGAGAAGCCCTGGGCATCCAGAGCATGGTGAACACGTTAACGGAATTTCCGGAAATCCGGGCGGTTTCCTTTCAGGTGGAAGGCAAGCTGGATAACCGGACAAAAGACTGGTGGGGCCACGTCGGTTTATATAACCAACCCTTTCACAGAGACCTCTCCAAAGTATACGAGCCCGCCATCTGGGTGACCCACCCGGCGGAAAACCAGTTAATCAGCATCCCCCTGCTGGTAAAAGGCAACGCTAGAGTATTTGAAGGCACCGTTTACGTCAGGCTGGTGGACAAAAACGGGAAGGTCCTCGCCGAAGGCCATACCACCGCGTTAAAAGGCGCCCCTGAACGCGGCGATTTCGAGTTGCGATTGAAATTCGAACCGCCTCCGGCCGGGCAGGGTTTTCTTGAAGTCTTTGAGAAAAGCGCCAAAGACGGGAGCGAACTCAATAAAGTAACCGTGCCGGTAAGGTGGCAGTAGATTCGGTCGTTAGTCGTCAGAGGTCAGAAATCAGAACCATTTCTTTGGAGTTTCTTTTGTGAACATGCATTCTCTCCATAACCAATGAAAATAGAGGGCTGGAATTTATCCGGGCGAGCGACATATGCGAAGGGCCGGTAACGAAACACGGCGCAGGTGAGGCAAGCGAACCGGCAGCGCAATTGAGAAGTGAGATGCGAGAAGTTGGAGGTGGGATTTAAAATTCTCACTTCTAACCTCTCGCCTCTCACCTCTCAATTGCTTGGTTCGCTCCGAACCAAGCCGCTGTTTCGTCGGCCCGGAGCATCGGAGCGAGCCGGATAAATTCCAGCCCGATGGGAAATGATGGCAGAAAGCTATTTTCGAGGAGATAGATCGTATGACAACGAAAAGCAGAACAATAAAAAAAGTTGCGGTTCCGGAAAAACCGCCGGGCGAAACGAACGAGCAACTGGTCCGGCGGGTGAAAAGGGATATGCTCTGGGTTTTGGTAAGCAGCCTGGTGGCGATGGGGCTGGGGTTGGCCGCCGGCCGGCTGATCAAATTTTAACCTAACCCGCTTCTTCAGTAACCGGCAGCAGCCGGCTGTCTCTTCCCTGCAGCTCCAGGCGCAATTCAATGAGCAAATCCCGCAGCTCGGCGGCCCGTTCAAATTCCAGGTGCCGGGCGCATTCCCGCATTTCCTTTTCCAGCCTGGCGATCATCTGCCGGAGCTCTTTTTTGGTCCGTTTTGCTTTTTTCGCTCCCTGCTCGACCGAAACAACCGGTTTTTGGTGGACGGGCCGGGTGGCCTCAATAATTTCGCGCACGGCTTTCTGAACCGTCTGCGGGGTAATCCCGTTCTGGCGATTATACTCCATCTGCAAACGGCGGCGGCGCTCCGTTTCTTCTATAGCCGTGCGCATGGAAGCGGTTACCTGGTCGGCGTACATAATCACCTTCCCTTCCACGTTGCGCGCCGCCCGGCCGATGGTTTGAATAAGGGAGCGCTCTGAACGCAGATAACCCTCTTTGTCGGCGTCCAGAATGGCTACCAGGCTGACTTCCGGCAAATCAAGCCCTTCCCGCAGCAAGTTGATCCCCACGAGCACATCAAAGGTGCCCAGGCGCAAGTCCCGGATGATTTCCATCCGCTCGATGGCGTTGATGTCCGAATGCATGTAACGGACCTTAATCCCCACCCCGCGCAAATAATCGGTCAGGTCCTCGGCCATTTTTTTGGTCAGGGTGGTGATCAGCACCCTCTGTTTTTTGGCCACCCGGCCGCGGATTTCGCCCAGCAGGTCATCGATTTGCCCCCTGGTCGGGCGGACGGACAACTCCGGGTCCACCAGCCCCGTCGGCCGGATGATTTGTTCCACCACCTGCCGGCTGTGCGCCAGTTCGTAAGGCCCGGGGGTGGCGGAAACAAAGATCGCCTGGTTAATCCGCCGTTCGAACTCAGCGAACGTCAGCGGCCGGTTGTCAAAGGCGCTGGGGAGCCGGAAGCCGTACTCCACCAGGGCGGCTTTCCGCGACCGGTCCCCTTCGTACATCCCTCTGACCTGCGGGAGGGCCACGTGAGATTCGTCAACAAACAGCAAAAAGTCGTCCGGAAAATAATCGATTAAGGTATACGGGGGCTCCCCCGGCGCGCGCCCCGTAAGGTGCCGGGAATAGTTTTCAATCCCCTTGCAATACCCCATCTCCCGCATCATCTCGATTTCGAAGCCAACCCGTTGCTCCAGGCGTTGGGCTTCCAGCAGTTTACCCTGGCTGCGCAGTTCCGCCAGGCGCCCGGCCAGTTCTTCTTCAATCGCGGCGATGGCCCGCTCCATCCGGGGGCGCGAAACCGTGTAGTGACTGGCCGGAAAAATCGAAACGTGCTGGCGCTCGCCCAAAACTTCCCCGGTGAGCACGTCGAATTCCAAAATACGCTCGATCTCGTCGCCAAAGAAATCCAGCCGGATCGCGCGGTCGGTGTACGAGGCGGGATATACTTCAATAACGTCGCCCAAGACGCGAAACGTCCCGCGCTTAAAATCAACGTTGTTCCGCTGGTACTGGATGTCCACCAGCTTGCGCAAGACGGCATCCCGGTCGTAAACCTGGCCGCAGCGCAGGGAAACAACCAGATCCCTGTACTCGCCCGGGTCGCCCAGGCCGTAAATGCAGGATACGCTGGCCACGATGATCACGTCCCGGCGCTCAAAAAGGGCGCAGGTGGCCGAGTGGCGCAATTTGTCTATTTCGTCGTTAATGGAGGAATCCTTTTCGATATAGGTGTCCGTTTGGGGAATGTAAGCCTCCGGCTGATAATAATCATAGTAACTGATAAAATATTCAACCGCATTATCCGGGAAAAATTCTTTAAACTCGCTGCAGAGCTGGGCGGCCAGCGCCTTGTTCGGCGCCAGAACCAGCGTAGGGCGCTGAACGGTGGCAATCACCTGGGCCATCGTGTAAGTCTTCCCGCTGCCCGTCACTCCCAACAACGTTTGCATTCTATAACCCCGCCTGAGGCCCTCCACCAGGGCGGCAATGGCCTGGGGCTGGTCTCCTTTGGGTTCAAAATCCGATTTCAAACGAAAGCGCATGATCATCACTCTCCCGGATTCTCGGTGCAGCGCGCTCCGGTGGTCAAGTTCGCCGCAACAATCCACCGACATTATACCATAAATGAACCACTTTGCTTAAGCGCCCCCCGCCCCCTCCTGCTTTGCCTGCCCTTCCCGGGACGATTCAATGCGCTTGATCTCTCCCGGTATCTCTACCTCGATTGTTTTCCCTTCCTGGGTAGTAATCCGCAACTTCGTCTTTGCTTTTTGCCGGTCGCCTTCAGGCTGCTTTCCCTCGCCTTCCTGTCCCCCCTGCCCGCCTTCGCTTTGGCCTTCTTCACCTGCCCCTTCCGCATCTCCCCCGCTGCCCCCTTCACCCTGGTGCTGCCCGGCGCTCCGTCCCTCCTCCTTGCGCAGTTCTTTGCCCCACCGCTGTTCCAAAAGGTATCCATTGGTTTGGTCAATCAAGCGCACGGGCGTTATTTTGGCCGGCACGCTGTAATTACCGTTGCTTACCTGCGTGTCGTATTGCCAGTGCCCCGTTTTGGCCAGGCTGACCGCCGCATCCAAAATATACTGGCCCATTAACTCGGGCATGGTGTCCACCTCGGCATCGTGCTCACCGGCGATTAAAGCGCGGGCGGCGGTCCGGTCGGCCCCTACCCCGGCAGTGATCACCTGTTCGCTCAAGCCGGCAGATTTTAAAGCCGCCGCGGCCCCCGCGGCAAGGCGGCTGTCCGTGGCAAAAATAACCTCAATTTTGTTTTCCTTGAGGGCCTGCTGCACGTTAAGGGTGGCCCTGCCCTGGTCGTTGCGTACATGTTCCACTTCTTTGACTACCCGTATATTTTCATTAAAAACGCTGCGGATACCCTCTGCAATTTCCCGGGCCGCCGGGTCTCCGGGGTCTCCCTTTAAGATAAGCACGTTAAGAGGCTTTCGGGTACCGGCTGCACTTAATCCGTAGCGGGCCTGTAACTGTCCCGCCTGGAAGTGGTCGAAAGCTATATACCCGTCAAGAGGAGCATTGGGAATCAAATTTTCCAGGGCGAGTACTTTAATCCTGGCCCTGGCCAGATTTTCCACAAGGGGGGAGCTTTGCAACGGGTCAACCGCCTGCAAAACGACGACTTTTGCCTTCTGCCGCCCGGTCTTTTTAAGCAATTGTTCGATCTGCTTTTTTTGTTCCCGGGGGTCGTTTTTGGCGTCGAGCCAGGTTACGTCCAAGCGCTCGTTTTTGCTCCTTTTCTCCAAAGTTTTCCGCATAACTTGCATACCGTCCCACTCCAGGTCAGAAACGGCAACAGCTATCTTCAGACGCGGCGGAAGGGGCTTCTTTTGCGGTTTGGGGCTGCAGCCGCCCATCAACAACATTAAGGCAGTTATTAATCCCAACCATTTAAAAGTTAAATTGCCCATCTCTTTCCCCTCCCTGTTTTATTTGTATTATGCTTAATCGCCAGGGAAATATGAGACAGGCAATTACCTGCCAGTAATTAACAACTATTAACGTACATATAAATATTTTTAAAGAAATATTTAGTTTGGTTGGTGAGTTCCGGCCAATTCAGGGGTATCAGCATGTTGAAATTTATCCGGGCAAATATCTATAACTGGTTCGTCAGACAATCTGTCTACCACCGTTCAAAGCAGGCCAGCTTGCTGGACATGGTTGACGAATCGCGCCTTTCCTGGCAAAATGCCCTCCAGGAATTCAACCTGGGTGACCAGGAAGTAGCCGACTATTTGATTTACAAAATTAATGCCGCGGAAAAAAGATACATGGTTTTGCTCAAACAAGCCCGCGCGCAAGGAATAACGGCCTGGCCTGGAGAGCAACTCAAGCCGGTTATTCCGGGGATAGCTAGCAGTGGGGAGAGTAGTGATGAGGATCGATGAGCTCCCGGTACCTGGCGACCACTTGCTTGAAATCCTCCCAACTCTCCCGTTTCAGGCCGGGATTCCGGAGCAAGGCCGCCGGGTGGTAAGTAGGGAGGATAAAAACGCCCGCCCGGTTCACCCATTTTCCCCGGTCGCGCGTGATTTTTCCCTTCGGATCGAGAACTGCCTGCAGGGCGGCAGCGCCCAACAGGACCAAAATTTTGGGCTGTAAAATGCGCAACTGCGCATTTAAATTCGGGCGGCAGGCGGCTACCTCTTCTTCCGTAGGGGTGCGGTTCCCCGGAGGCCGGCATTTCACCACGTTGAGAATGTAAACGTGCTGGAAGCGTTCAAACCCGCAAACCTCCAAAATTTTATCCAACAGTTGGCCGGCCCGGCCCACAAAAGGGCGTCCCACCAGATCTTCGTCTGCCCCCGGCCCTTCTCCGCACAACACCACCCGGGCCTGCGGGTTCCCTTCGCCAAAAACCACGCCCCGGCAACCGGCCCTTAAATTACATCGCGTACACTCCTTAACCTTTTTCTCCAGTTCGTCCAGGTTCGTAATGCCGGATAGATCCCAATCCGGATCAGCGAATAAGCTGGTTTCCCCAAACAGCATAGAGCACTCTCCCTTGCAAAGATCGGGCATAAAGAAAACATTCGAGCAAAAAATAAATTTTCGTTGCGCCTTAAGCCCGGCACTCACCGGCACTCAGTATGCTTACTGTTCTACTGTCTCAAATAGCACCGGCTGACCACGAAGCATCGCCAGTGAGTGCCGGAGTTCTTGAATGCCCTACTGTTCCAGATCGCCCTGCCTGATGCCGAAGCAACCCGATTACCGGTGAGTGCCGGGTCGCTCGCCCGGACTAATTCCAGCCCTCTATTATCATGCTTTAAGGCTCGTCATAGGAAACCTTTTTCCTGCTTAGGCAACGAAAGCCGAATGCTGTTTGTTCTTTTTCTTTTCGCCAAAAACAGGCAAAATCCTCCTTATAAAGTCTCCCCAAAAAGCAAAAATCCCCCTCTTCCCGAGGGGGACAAATTCCTCCGCAGGTTATTCTTTTTCTAAAATTATCCGGTGGTCAACCAGCGCAAGCTCGGCTATTCTGGCCTTGATAATTTTCCGCCGGCCGAAAATATCTTCCAGTATTAAACCATCCTCGTGCGGAACAACCTTATCTACCGCCTCCAAAAACAGTTCCTCCTGACCGTCCTTGCGCAGGTATGCGTTGGCTTCACACATGGCCCATGCACCTCTTTGTTCAATAAAATCTATTGGCTGAGCAAGGCTCCCTGCCTGGCTTTCCATACCCGACCTCCGTGGTTCTCGCCTATTTCTGATTATATTACCTGCTCCTGTTCAAGTCAACGGCTAGCAAGGATCCTTTTTATTTCACTGCCTGTGCCGCTTCCAAAACTCTCCCCACCACTTCCCCAGGGGTCCGGCAGTGCTCAGCTCCACGAATGCTTCCTCAGTCCCCTCGGGAACGGACAGCACGCCGAAAGCCCGGGGATTGTCGGCCACCGGGGCCACTTCCCGGCGGTAAATTTGCTCCCGGCCATGCAAAAATTCCACTTCCACCGGCCAGAAGAACCCCGCCAAAGCCGCCTGCAGGCCGGCGCGGTTAAACACTCGCTGCCCGTTTACGGATAAAATCAGATCTCCCGAGCGAATCCCCGCTTTCCAGGCGGGAGTGCCAGTAATCGTATCCAGCACGCGCACCCCCTGGGAAGAAGGAACGTAAACCGGACGCTCATGTAACTCCATCTTCTTCCCAACGTGGATAACCAGTTCATGCCCCAGGGGCGAAAAGAAAGCCGCAGCCAGGGCGGCAAAACGGGAAGTCTGGGCTAAAACACTCAACAGCAGCAAAAGCAAACTATATATTCCCAGATATAACGCCGAAAGCCTGCTTTTTTGCCACGGGTTACGGGCGATGGCCAGGTCCCCGTACCCCAAACCGGCCACAACAGGGATCATGCTGTAAACAACATTTTCCAGATTCTCCACCCCGGTAGGTTTGAACAGCGGCCACCAGTCCGGCATGTTGATCCCTTCGGGAGCCAGGGCATGCCCTACCACCACCAGCGCCACAATCGGGATGGGCCAGAACTTCTGCAGGGTAAATCCCCCCACCACCCGGCCATGCCTGTCTTTAAAATAGCCGGGCACCGCGCCTAAGTGACCGGAAGCCAGAATGAGCATACTTTCAACCATGTGCAAGATGGCAACCAGAGCCAGGATCTGGGCAACATTTAAGACTGGAAAACCAAAAACCAAACTTGTTAAAGCCAGCACCCCGCCGGCGTAGGCGAAACACAAAAAGCGCGCGTTAATCAGCATTAAGAGAATGGCCAACGGCCATAAATAAAGCAAGCCCGGGCCGGATAGAGTAAGGCCCGCCACGACGATCAGCAAACTTCCGACCAGGCCGCCTACTGCCCCGCAGGCGGTGGCCACCACCGTATCCGACCAGACGTGGCGGGTTTTGACGCCAAAAAGGCCCTTCTTTACCGCGGACATCCGGTGATATTGCAGGGCTACCAGCAACACCACCACCCAAAATAAGGGCTCAAAAAACACTTTGGCCATTGAACCCAGCAGCAGCGGCAGGATGCGCTCAAAGGGGAACATTATTTCACCAGCCTTTTAAGCTGCCTGCTTAAGCTTATCTTTGAGGATCTCCACAGCTTTTCGCAGCTGCAAATCTTCCTTTCCGGGGTCCTGCCGAACAACCACGTCAGGTTCGATTCCCTTCTTGTGAATGTCGTGCCTGGCCGGCGTCAAATACCGGCCAGTGGTTAACTTCAAACCGGCGCCGTTATCCAGCCTGAACAACTCCTGAACAATTCCCTTGCCGAAAGTTTTCTCGCCCACCAGAACACCGGCTTCGGTATCTTTGATCGCTCCGGCTAAAATTTCGGCCGCGCTCGCACTCGCCCTGTTTACCAGCACAACCAGCGGAATGCCCAGCCTATGGCCGTTAACCGTATATGTTTCGTCCTTTCCCGCACGGTAGTGAATATAAACCACCGGTCCGCGGGGAATAAAATGCTCGGCCACCTTAACCGCCGCCCGCAATTCACCCCCGGGGTTATCCCGCAAATCTAAAAGCAGTCCCCGCATACCTTGCTTTTGCAAGCGCCTCAGCATGGCCTCCACTTCTTCCGGAGTCTTCATCGTAAATTGGGTCAGGGCCAGATAACCGATCCCCGTATTCGGGATCATGTAACCCTCCACGGTGGGCACGCTGATTTGTTCCCGGACAATCTCCAACTCACGGACTGCGGAATTGTCTTTCCGGGTAAGGGTTAACTTTATTTTGCTGCCCACCGGCCCCCGCATCAGGCCGACCGCCGTTTCCAGGTCCAACCCTTGCGTATCCCGGCCGTCTATTTTCACAATTATATCGCCCTCCGAAATCCCTTCCCGCTTAGCCGGCGTCCCCGGGTACGCCCGCACCACTGTTAAAACACCGTCCTTAACCGTGACCACAATACCCAACCCGCCGAACGTCCCGCTGATTTGTTCTTCCAGTTGGGCAAACATTTTGGGATTGAGATACACCGAATAAGGATCGTCCAGGGCCTCAACGAGCCCGCGGATAGCACCGTCCACCAGGTCGGTTACGTTGACGGGTTCCAAATAGCGGGAATTGATCAGCGACACCACTTTAAATAGATTCCCGAAATGTTTATAATTTGTCGCGATTATTCCTCCCGCCCCGATGATGACGAAAAAAATGAGGGCAGCGAGAACAATCAAACCACGCCAGAGCCAGCTCCTGGTGCTGTAAGGGTAATAACGCAAGCGGTTTCACCTGCCAGTTTCGGAATTGGGCGCAAAGCTTCCGGGCCAAAGGCACGAAAGAAAAGGGTGCCTTGATCAAATTCAGGCTTGCCTGACCGGTTCCTCAAAAGATACAGTATTATACTATACCAATCATACCACAATTAAAACCATAAATTTGGACAATAGGTGAAGTGGCGAAAAAAGACCGGCAAAAATCCAGTTTCCTAAATCAGGAATTGGGAATCAGGGATTGAGCATTAGGGAAATAAAGCCCGCCATTTTCCATCTCTTTCTTTTCCCCAATTCCCAATTCCCAATTCCCAATTCCATAGACACCAGGGGAGTTAGCTTAAATGGCCTTATCCGGGTTACAAATACGAATTGGGGTCAACCGCCGAACCGTTAACCATAACCGTAAAGTGAAGGTGCGGACCGGTGGACATGCCTGTGCTGCCGACGCGGGCGATGGCCTGTCCCTTGACAACTTCCTGGCCTTCCGACACTAACTGCGCGGAAAGGTGGGCGTACAGGGTAACCACTCCCCCGCCGTGATCAAGCATCACCACCCGCCCGTAGCCGCTCATGTTGCCCACGTGCATAACCGTGCCGTCCTGGGCAGCGACCACCCTGGTTCCCGTGGGAGCAGGGATGTCAATCCCGTTATGAAAGCGGCTTACGCGCAGAATCGGGTGAATGCGGTAACCGTAACCGGAGGACACGGTGGTATATCCGGGCACGGGCCAGGTAAAGGCACCCTCTTTACGCGGAGTTTTCTTGGCCCGTTCCAGGGCGATTTGCCTTAAAATTTCCCTTTCCTGCGCTTCCAGCCGGTCGACTTCTTCCTGGTGCCGGCTTAGCTCGGCCTGGGCCGAGGCAACCAACGTTCTCTGTTGCACCCGGTCTTGTTCCAGCTTTTGGCGGATTGCCTCCTGCTCCTGAATGAGCCCGGCAATCTGGTTGCGCTTATTTTCCAGTTCAGTTTTTGTTCTTAGAATAGCCTCCTGCTCCGCCTTCGCAAGACTGACCAGGCGGGCGTCGTGGGCAACAACCCGCTTGAGCAATTCGTAACGGTTAAGAAAGTCCCAAAAATCTTGAGAGTTAAAAAGCACTTCCAGGTAGCTTACCTGCCCGTAAAGATAAACGTCGTATAAACGCTTACCCAATTCCTGCCTGTTTTTGGCCAGCCTTGCTTCTGCTTCCTGCAGTGTCCTTTCCGCCTCCCGCAGGTCGGCCAGGGCAATCTGCAGGTTATCATTAAGCTCGAAAATTTTATTTTCCTTTTCGTTAATTACCCGGTTGATCTCGGTTAAACGATTGATATAGCGGTTAACTTCCTGCTTGTCGCGGCTTACTTCCTGTCTCTTCTGAAAAAGCTTGTCCCTGGTCTGCTGGAGTTTTTCTTCCAGACTGAGACCATAGGCTGCGTGCACCGAACTAAAGGCAAAGACGAACGTTAAAAAAAAGACGCAAATTTTTCGCCAGCCCGCTCCGGCCACTGCGTGATCCCCCCGCTTTAAACATTTAAGAAACGATGGACGGAAAGAACGCTGCCCGCCGCGCCAATAACGAACCCCAGGCCAATAACACAAAGAAAAACAGGAATTAGCTCACTTAATTGGTAAACTACGGGAAGAAAAGGCATTAACCCATTTATCTCCCTGATCACAAGGAGGTAACCGTAATAAACGGTCACGGAAGCCAAAATTGCGCCGGCCAAACCCAGGAACATTCCTTCTAAAAGAAAAGGGAAGCGGATAAACCAGTTAGTTGCACCCAGAAACTTCATGATGCCGATTTCTTTCCGCCTGGAAAAAACAGAAACCCTGATAGTAGTAGAAATAAGGAACACCGCCGCCCCCCCCAGGATGACCATGGCTACCCAGCCGGCTACGCGGATCCCGCGGGTGACGGTCAATAACTTTTCGACCAATCCCTGCCCGTAACGTACCTCCTCCACACCGGCCAGCTTCGCGATTTCCCCGGCCACCTGGGGAACCTGCTGCGGCGCGTAGGTTTTCACCCGGAAAGCATCGGGCAGCGGGTTGTAATCCAGGCCCGCAAGCTTTTCGGCGCCAATGCTTTCCTGCATCCTTTCCAAAGCTGCTTCTTTCGAAATAAACTCTACTTCCGCCACCCCGGGCAAAAACTTAATCTTTTCGTTAAGCTGCTTGATCTCCTCGTTTTCAATGTTATTAACTAAAAATACATTTATTTCCAGCATATTTTCCAGCGCAGCGGCTACTTTGTTAGCATTGAGCACCAGCAGCAAAGAGCATCCCAGAATAAACAAGGAAACAGTCACCGTACCTACCGAGGCCAAAGAAAGCCAGCCGTTGCGCCGCATGGAGGCAAAAGCTTCCCGGAAATAATAACGGACCGTATTAAGCCCCATAACTGTAAGCCCCGCTTTCTTCATCGCGGACTACCCGGCCTTTGGCGAGCGCAACCACCCGTTTCTTCATGGCATCCACAATATCCCACGCATGCGTGGCCATGATAATGGTCGTTCCCTGTTCATTAATCTTTTGAAAAAGCCGCATTAAATCCCAGGAAGTGTCGGGATCGAGATTGCCCGTGGGTTCATCGGCAATCAACAACAGCGGGTTATTCACCAGCGCCCTGGCCACGCAAACCCTTTGCTGCTCGCCGCCGGAAAGCTGGTGGGGAAGCATTTTCGCTTTTCCTTCCAAACCGACCAGTTTTAATACTTCCGGTACCCGCCTCTTGATTTCCTTTGGAGACGCTCCGGTTACCTCGAGGGCAAAAGCTACATTTTCGTATACATTTTTTTGCGGCAGCAGGCGAAAATCCTGAAAAACCATCCCGATTTTCCGGCGGTGGAAAGGAACCTCCCGGGAGCGCATCCGCACGACATTTTTCCCGTTAAAAATGATTTGCCCCCGCGTAGGCAATTCCTCGCGAAAAACAAGTTTCGCCAGGGTGGTTTTACCAGCCCCGCTGGGACCAACCAGAAATAAAAAATCTCCTTTGCGCACGTGGAGGTTAACGTTCTCCAGCGCGATGACCCCGTTCGGGTATACCTTGGAGACGTTGTAAAGCCGGAGCACAAAAGAACACCTCAGGGTTTTATTTCGACACTAAATCAGCAAGATCCTCTCGAAAAAGCAAAATATTACTTAATTGATCGTTAAAAATTTTGCCGTGGCCCGGACGGCCTGCCGGCCATCGGGCAAGATTATCCGGGCAGCCAGCTGGTAGAGCCGCCGGTAGTTTTTTTCACAGAAAGCTTCCACGGTTATTTCCTGCCCGATCGCCACGGGCAGGCTGAACCGGACGTTCATTTCCGCCGTCATCGCCTTGATCTGTTTCCGCCACAGCCATTGAGCCATGGCTTCGTCCAGCAGAGTGACGAGCAGCCCGCCGTGAACATGCCCGTCCCACCCCTGGTGGTTTTCGTTCCCGGTAAAAACGGCGCGGCAGATTTCATCCTCCAGGTCAAATTTTAAGTGCAAACCGACGGGATTTTGCGGACTGCAGGCAAAGCACATACTGTCCCGCATGAGGGACCCCTCCTCCACAAAATAAATAACTGCAAAGATTTAAAGAATTAAAAGTAAGGCTTAATTATTGGCAACTATTTAAAGAAACCGCTCGAATTAATCCGGGGCATAAGGTTGTCCTTCATGTGGGCAGGCGTTAGAGTCCGAAGACACTTTGTCCCGGAGAGCAACCCAGCAAAATATCGACAAAGGCGCTCTTGAACGAATTAAGGATTTTATCTTTGCGCATTACCACCGCTATGTAGCCAGGCTCGAAGATGTGGCCTAAGGAGACAAATACCAGCTTTCTTTGCTTGAGTCCCGGTAGGTCCCTTACTACGGTAGCGAAAGAAATGCCCAGGCCTGCTTCTACGTAGAGGGAGCTTAATTCAACGTTAGAAGACTCCATGATTATACGGTAATTGATCCCCAGTTCCCGGAAGAGTTCCTCCAGCTTGATACGGCTGGTGTATTCACTGGTTTTGGGGGGCAAAATGAGGGGATATTGCGCGATCTGCCTGATCGTAACCCGTTTTGCCTCGGCCAGGGGGTGTCCTATGGGTGTCAGCAGGACAGCCTCCACCTTTTTCCAGCGGAGCTTCGCAAGTTCTTTTGGCACAACAGATTCAAGCGCCAGTCCAAAGTCAACCTCGCCGTTTTTTACGAGCTCAATCACGCTTTTCTGGGAACGGTCAAGCACGGTCAACTCGACCCAAGGGAATCGTTTAACGTATTCCTTCAGCACTTCCGGAAAAAGGTGGTAAAGTGTCGTAAAAGGGGCGGCGATGCTCAGCTTCCCTTTTTGGAGGCCTCTCAGTTCGGCCAGTTCCTCCAGCAAAGAATCATATTTATACATAATCTCCTCCGCAAAAGCAAGGAACTTTTCGCCTGCCGACGTGAGCCTCAATTTTCTTTTCCCGATCCTCTCAAAGAGCAGGCAGCCCAACTCCTCTTCCAAGGCTTTAATCTGCTGGGTCAGGGCGGACTGGGTTCGAAAGATAACCCCAGCAGCCCTGGTGAAACTCCCCAGCCTAGCCACGTGATAAAAACTCATAATCTGCTTCCATTCCATTTTTGCTCCGCTCACCAACTAATCAGTGTTCAGGTTATTATTAACAATTTTAATCAGCCCCATCTTAAAACGAGGCCGCCTGCCCTGTCAAATTTTTTCTTCTTCAGGTTTAACAGGCAACCCGGATATTTCATTAAGAATGGGCGCAATCATTTAATTTTGCCGGTAAACTTGGCTAAATATATTAAGTGTACTAATTGATAATATCAAAATAAATAATTTATCTTATTATAAAACCCATGCTAAACTATAGCCAGCCTGACTTCACGTTTTAATAAAAATTAAAACGAAGGGGAAGTGAATCGATGAAAGACACTTTACAACCCGGCTTAACCTATGAGTTTAAATTTAAGGTCCCGGAAAACAAAACCGTACCCTACCTTTATCCTGAAGCACCGGAATTTCAGGTCATGCCTAAAGTTCTGGCTACGGGGTTTATGGTCGGTCTGTTCGAATGGACCTGTATCCAGGCCATCAACCCACACCTTGACTGGCCCGGTGAACAAACCGTGGGCACTGGCGTTAATCTGAGCCACTTGGCGGCCACTCCGCCGGGTCTGACCGTGACTGTAAAAGTTAAACTGGAGAAAGCGGAAGGCAGAAAGCTCACTTTTTCCATCGTCGCCGATGACGGCGTCGACAAGATTTCCGAGGGCACCCACGAGAGATTTATCATCGACGCGGTCAAATTCAATGCCAAGGCAGCGGCCAAAGCTGCCCGCGCACCTCAGGGGCAGGCGCCATAGTGTCGGGCGGTCCTCGCCGCGCGGGTGCCGTGGGGAACGGGGATTGTCTTTACTGCAATTTCTAAGACACGCCAGAAAACAGCTAAAATCGATAAACCCGGTAGCTATGGGCAATGGTCTCTGCAAGTGTAACCCGATGTCTGTCTATAACATATCCCGGATCTCCTCTCCCGGCGCCGGAAAAAGGATTTTTCCTTGAGCTTGCCCAAAGAAAAGGTCAGTACTCGGGTATCCACATTACTGGCCAAAGGTTTCGAGACTTATTACGTTGGTCTATTCTTAATCATCCCCTTCCTTTTGCAAGCCGAAGTCTGGCGGTTTGCCGAATGTTTGTGGAACAATTTCTCCCGAAAAGGGCTCGGTTCTTTACAGGTTTTTCTGCTTTTATTCTTTGCCGCTTTGGGCAAGATCAAGAACATCAACCGGCTCAAAAACATCCAGGATATCTGTTTGGCAATGCTGGCTGTGTTGCCAAAAGCATTGCAAAAGCAAGAGCTGGGCCGGCAGCCCAGCTCAAAAAGCGGGTTAATCTATTTGTTAGCGGACGATACCATAGATTAAGGGCACCAGGAGCAGCGCCACGATATTGACCACCTTGATCATCGGGTTGATTGCCGGGCCGGCGGTATCCTTCAGCGGGTCGCCTACGGTATCGCCGGTGACCGCCGCCGCGTGGGCCGGGGTCCCCTTGCCGCCGTACATGCCCTCTTCAATGTACTTTTTCGCGTTGTCCCAGGCACCGCCGCCCGCGGTCTGAAAGATGGCCAGGAACAAACCGCTGATGATCGCGCCAAGCAGCATCCCGCCTAACCCGTCGCGACCCAGAATCAAACCGAAAATAATCGGGGCCAACACGGGAATCAAAGCGGGCAGGATCATTTCTTTCAGCGCTCTTCTGGTAACGATATCCACGCAGCGGCCGTACTCCGGACGGGCTTTGCCTTCCATCAGGCCTTTAATTTCCCGGAACTGCCGGCGGACTTCGTTAACCACCTCGTAGGCGGCCCGCCCCACCGCGCCGATGGCCAGTGAGGAGAAGAGGAAAGGCAGCGCCGCGCCGACCAAAAGACCGGCCAGCACCCACGGGTTGTTAATCGAGAAAGTAAGTTCTTGGGCGGGCACGAAGTCTTTTAAATGGTAAGTGTAGTCGGCAAACAACACAATGGCCGCCAGGCCGGCCGAACCGATGGCGTACCCCTTGGTAACCGCCTTGGTGGTGTTCCCGACCGCGTCCAGGGGGTCGGTAATGTTCCGGATCTCTTCCGGCAGTTCGGCCATTTCGGCGATGCCGCCGGCATTGTCGGTAATCGGCCCGTAGGAGTCGATGGCGACAATTATCCCGGTCATGGAAAGCATGGCCATGGAGGCCACCGCAATGGCGTACAACCCGCCGCCGCCGTCACCGCCGCCGACCACGTAAGAAACCAGAATCCCGGCGATGATCACCAGGGCCGGCAAAACCCCCGCTTCCATGGCTACCGACAGGCCGGTGATGATGTTCGTCGCGTGGCCGGACTGGGAAGCGTTGGCGATCGACTTAACCGGCCGGAAAGATTTCGAAGTGTAATAATCGGTTATATAAACGATTGCCAAGGTTACCGCCACGCCGATTAAAGCGGGAATAAAAAATACGTTGGAACCCATAATCGAAGGGGTGACAAAGAAAAAGCCGACCAGCGCCAGAATCGCCGAAGCCCACAAACCTTTATACAGGGCGCCCATGATATTTTGCCCGCCGCCCATGCGGACAAAAAAGCTACCGATAATGGAGGCGATAATCGCCACCGCGCCCAGCAAAATGGGATAGACGACGACCAACGGGTTATTCGGAAAAACCAGGTGGCCCAGCAACATGGCCCCGATGGCCGTGACGGCGTACGTTTCAAACAGGTCGGCCGCCATCCCGGCGCAGTCGCCCACATTGTCGCCCACGTTATCGGCAATCACCGCCGGGTTGCGCGGGTCGTCCTCGGGGATCCCCGCTTCTACCTTCCCCACCAAGTCGGCGCCCACGTCCGCGCTCTTCGTGTAGATACCGCCGCCCAGACGGGCGAACACGCTGATCAGGCTGCCGCCAAAACCCATCCCAACCAGAGAAACCGGGTCTTGAAAAATCAGGTACAAACCGGAAACGCCCAGCAGAGCCAGGCTGACGCAAATCATCCCCGTCACCGCGCCGCCTTTAAAAGCCACCTGCAGGGCGTAACCAATGCCGCTCTTAGCCGCTTCGGCCACCCGGGTGTTCCCGCGGGTGGTCACGTACATTCCGACGTAACCGCATAAAGCAGAAAAAACGGCGCCCACGATAAACCCTATGGCCGTCGTCGCGCCCAGGCCCACCCAAATTAAAATAGCCACGATTATACCGGCAATTGCGATCGTCCTGTATTGACGGTTCAGGTAGGCCATGGCGCCTTCTTGAATAGCCGCCGAGATTTCCTGCATCCGCTGCGAACCGGCGGGACGGCTCAAAACCCAGGAAATCAGATAAACGGCAAATAAAAGCCCAATCACCGAAGCAATAATACCTATCCACGTAATTAAATTTACCTGATCCAAGGCAATTCACCTGGCGGCCTCATTCACCAGGCTTTCTCCACTCCTTTCCCCACTGGATTGGCCCCAAAAAAGCGGGGGCACCAACAAGCATTAGAGGCCTGTTAAAAACGCAAAACTACCTCCTCATCCCTTTTCCGCCCTGCTTATTGCCAAAAGCCCAGCAACAACGCCGTTACCCCAAACAAGACAGCTACGACCGTAGTCATCTTGCCCAGCAACTCGTCTAATCCTTTCTTTTTTCCAAAAATCGCTTCGGCGCCGCCGGCAATTGTTCCGGATAGACCGGCGCTCCGCCCCGACTGCAAAAGCACAACGGCAATTAAAAACAAACTCAAAAGAACGTGCAGGACGGTTACCAGGCTTTTCACCATTTAATCACCCCCCATCTCATCTGTGTCCCTTTGCCAATTATAACATGATGCACAGAAAATGACAAATCATATTATAATTGGGCAATATTCAGTTCCCCGGCATCCCCCCACAGGCGCTCCAAATTATAAAATTGCCTTTCTTCTTCAACAAAAATATGAATGACCAGATCACCGTAATCCAAAAGCACCCACCGGCCTTCCCGCAAACCTTCTATGCGGGGGTGAAGGCCTGTTTCTTTGGCAATTTCTCCGATCACTTCCCTGGCGATCCCTTTTACGTGGATTGGCGACCTCCCCGTACAGATTAAAAAATAGTCGCTAATGATGGAAATTTTGCTGATCTCCAGAATAGTAACATCGTAGGCTTTTTTGTCCTCGGCGACCCGCACGGCAATTTTTAATAATGCCTGTGGGTTTAATCCCAAACGAACTCCCCCTATAAATTTGATTTTTTATACTATATTCTCCTTTTGGCGCATAGTTCCTCCTCTGCAGGGAAGTAAATTTCATTATCTTCCCTCCCTTCCCCTGGCCTCGCTGACGGTGATGATCCGGCCGCCGAACTCTTTGCCGTTTAGGGCGGTAATAATTGCCTCGGCGTCAGCATCGGCCACTTCCACAAAACCAAAGCCCCGCGATCTCCCCGTCTGGCGGTCCCTGATAATCCGGCTGTCGAGTACCTCACCGTATTGGGAAAAGGCTTCGGTGAGGTCTTCAGCACTGGTCGACCAGGGGAGGTTGCCCACGTATAAAGTGCGGACCATAGTTTTTTCACCTCTTTTCTAGAGCATATTATTTGCAATCGCGCCACCGGCAATGCAAATTTATTGTGCCCTTCCGCCTGTCCGCTGATCAATCCTCCTTGTACAAACCCTGTTCCGTGATGTAATTTTCTACCACCTCCGGCAGCAAATATTTAATTGGCCGGCCCGTGAGCACGCGCTCCCGGATGTCCGTTGAGGATATCGCCAGCGCCGGCACCTCCATCACAATAATCCGCTTCAACTGCTCTTCTTGAATACCCGGCAGTTTCTTCCCCAGCCTGCCCAGCCTGTAGCCGGGGCGCTTGGCGGCAATAAAACAACACTGGTTAAGCAATTCATCAATGTGCTTCCAGCTCAAAATCTCCAATACGGCATCCGCCCCGGTAATAAAAAAAATTTCGGCCAGGGGATAGATTTTGCGCATATCCCTGACCGTATTGATTGTATAGGATAAACCGGGTCTCTCGATCTCAATGGCGGAAGCACTAAAAAAGGGGTTGCTCTGAATGGCTAACTGCGTCATGGCCAGGCGGTGACGGGCGTCCGAAATCCTTCTGGAAACCTTGTGGGGGGGTTGCCCGGCCGGGATAAAAATCACCTGCTCGAGCCCAAACTGGTAACGGGCTTCTTCCGCGGCCACCAGGTGGCCATGATGAATGGGATCAAAAGTTCCGCCCATAATACCGACTCTCTGCACCAAATCAATACTCCTTTGTCCCTTTGTGCCTTTCTACCTCTATCCCTCTGTCCCTTTGTGCCTTTCCCCTCACTGCCCGGCCTCTTTGGCGCGGGCCGCCTTGTCCCTGACTTCCCGCTCAAAACTCAATTCGCCTTGCCTCCCTACCACAAAATGTCAGGTTGTTATCCACTCAACACCAGGTTATTCCGGTGAACAACCTCTTCGTACCCTTTGTGACCAAGCAGCTTTTCGATATCTCTTGTCTTCGCGCCCTTAATTGTGTTGATTTCCTCAGCGGAAAAGTTGCTTATCCCGCGGGCGATTTCCCTGCCGGCGGAATCGTAAATGCTTACCGTGTTACCCATTTCAAAGTCACCCTCCACCCCGACGACGCCTGACGGCAAGAGGCTTTTTCCCCTGTGCACCAGGGCCGCGGCGGCCCCCTCGTCGACGTATATCTTCCCGTGCACGTTGGCGCTGTAGGCAATCCACCGCTTTTTATTCTCCAGCCGCACCACGGGCCAGAAGACCGTCCCCAGCGACTCCCCGCTTGCCACCCGGCGAACTACGTCTTTTTCGGCCGCCGCAGCCAGAACCATAATCATTCCGGAATGCATGGCAATTTTCGCGGCCTGGATTTTGGTGACCATGCCGCCGGTACCCAGGCTGTTCCGCGTGCCGGCGGCAATTTGCTCCAATTCCGGCGTGATTTCTTTAACCTCGGGAATCAGCCTGGCCGAACCGCAACGCGGGTCGCCCTCGTAAAAACCGTCGATATCGGAAAGCATGATTAATAAATCGGCGTCAACGAGGCCGCCCACCAGCGCGGCCAGGTTGTCGTTATCCCCCAGCTTGATTTCTTCCACGGCCACCGTATCGTTTTCGTTGATGACCGGCAGCACACCCATACGCAGCAACGTATACAGAGTGTTGCGGGCGTTTAAAAAACGCTTCCGGTCGGCAAAATCCTCCCTGGTTAACAGCACCTGCCCGACCGGTATGTTATATTCGGCAAAGCATCTTTCGTAAATATGGATCAGGATGCCCTGTCCAACCGCCGCCGCTGCCTGTTTTTCCGGAATTGTCTTGGGCCGCCGGGCATAGCCGAGCCTGTTTAAGCCTACCCCGATTGCGCCGGAAGTAACCAGGAGGACCTCTTTCCCCTGGTTATGCAGGTCAGCCAGCTGGCGAACCAGGTTTTCGATCTGGGCGAGGTTCGGGCGTCCGGTAGGGTAAACCAGGGAACTTGAACCAATTTTAACCACAATCCGTTTTAGTACCGGAAACTGCCTTTGGGCCGAAATACGCGCTCACTCCCGGGGTTAAATCTAAAAACCAGTATAAACAATAAATGGATTTATTGCAATGCTTCTTTGTCCTGGCGGTAAATAAACTCGTATTTGCCAATCCGGACCGGGGAACCATCCTTAATGCCGGCCTGCAGCAGAGCTTTTTCTAGCCCCATCCGTGCAAAAATTTTTTGCAACCGGGTCACCGCCGCCGGATTATCCAGATCGGTCATAGCGACCAGCTTTTCTATACCGCGTCCTTCCACGACAAAAGTGCCGTCCCGGCGGGTGATGGAAAAGGGCGGTTCTTTTTTAAGCACGGTCACCCGGTGAGCGGTTTCTTTTTGGGGCTGGGGCGGCGACAGCTGGGCAAGCAACTCGGCCACCCTGCCTAAAAGCGGCGGCAAACCCTGCCCGGTCAGGGCACTCACCGGAAAAAGCTCATATTGATCACCCAGGGCCGTCCGCAGCCGCTGAAAATTTTCTTCCGCGCCCGGCAAATCGATCTTGTTCGCCGCGACTACCCGGGCCTTCCGGGCCAAAACCGGATCGTACAGCGAAAGTTCCCTGTCGATCACATAAAAATCCTGTACCGGATCCCGCCCCTCGACGCCCGCGGCATCAATAACGTGCACCAAAAGGCGCGTTCGCTCGGTATGGCGCAAAAACCGGTGGCCCAGACCGGCACCCGCGTGCGCCCCGGCGATCAAACCCGGGATATCGGCGATGACGAAGCTCCTTCCTTCGCCCAAATCAACCACGCCCAGATTGGGAACCAGCGTAGTGAAAGGGTAGTCGGCAATCTTCGGGCGCGCCCGGGAAACCCGGGAGATCAACGTGGACTTGCCGGCATTAGGAAATCCCACCAGACCAACGTCGGCCAAAAGTTTTAATTCCAGTTCCAACCACCGCTCTTCCCCCGGCTCCCCTTTTTCGGCGATGGCGGGCGCCCTGTTTTTAGGTCCGGCAAAACGGGTATTTCCCCGCCCGCCGCGACCGCCGCGGGCCACAACAACTTCCTGGCCGTCGCGGACCAGGTCGGCCAGTGTTTCACCGCTTTCGGCATCCCGGACAACCGTTCCCGCCGGAACGCGCATCAACAGATCTTCCCCGCTTTTACCGTGCCTGTTTTTGCCCATCCCGTGCTGCCCGCGCCCGGCCAGGTAGCGGCGCTGGTAATGAAAATCAACCAGCGTACGCAGCCCCCCGTCGGCGCGTAAAACAACGTTTCCTCCCCGGCCGCCGTCCCCGCCGTCCGGACCTCCCTCGGGAACGTACTTTTCCCGCCGGAAAGATACACAGCCGTTCCCGCCGTCTCCCGCTTTGACGTAAATTTTCGCCGTATCGTAAAACATCGCGCTTTCACCTTGCCGGAAAGAAAAGCGAGATTACCCCCTGCCCGCCGCCTGCTTGAAATTCCGCCCGCCCTTTCCGGGGGGCTAAACGGTCGTTGACTGCCCTGACCTCTTGCTCTATATACTCAGGATCGCCGGGGCAAAACTCAATATAACAGGCGTAATAACCCGGTTCCTCGGTCAAATTGACCTTAATCTGACGGCTGGCAATCTGGGGTGGGCTCAAAGAAAAAATAACCTGCGCCAGGATATTTTCCAGGCACGCGCTAATTTCGCCGCCGGATAAAGCACACATGTTGAGATCCGTTTGAATATCGTATTCTATATTTATGCCTCTTTTTACTGCTTCGTTTTGGGCGACTAAAAAAGTTAAAGCCGCTTCGGGGAAGTAAAGGTGATTCACTTTGCTCAAACGGTTGATTTCAAAAACCGCTTCCTCGATATATTTCCTGGCCTCGGGAATCTTGTTGAGCTGAAGATAACCAAGGATCACCTGCAGATGGTTTAAAAAATCGTGTTTTTGGGCGCGCACTACTCCTAAGATTGACCTGGCCTCCATGGAAAAACTCCTTCTTTAAGGAAATCAAGGCTTAAGCGCTGACGAAAAAACCGGCCCAGGAAAGGACCGGTTCTTGAATATTGCGACGTTTACTTACAGAGCAGGGACCGGCTCAACATGAACCTGCTTCTTATCGCGGCCTTTCCGCTGGAAGTGAACAACTCCGTCGATGAGGGCAAACAGGGTATCGTCGCCGCCCCTGCCCACATTTCGGCCGGGATGGATTTTCGTCCCTCTCTGACGGACCAGGATGCTGCCGGCAGTGACCAGCTGACCGTCCTGCCGCTTGACGCCCAGCATTTTCGGCTGCGAATCCCGGCCGTTTCGCGAACTGCCAACACCTTTTTTATGCGCCATCTATGTCCTCACCTCCCGATAGCTCAAGAAATCCCTGTCTCGATTTTCTCTACAATTACCTCGGTAAAAGGCTGCCGGTGGCCCTTTTTGCGCCGGTAATTCTTTTTCGGCTTGTACTTAAACACGATAACTTTCCGGCCGCGCCCGTGCCGAACAGCCTTGAGCAACACTTTTGCGCCCTCCACGACAGGCGTGCCTACCTTTAAGCCACCTGCACCGGCAACAGCCAGCACCCTGTCGACGGCCACCGTATCTCCCGGCTCCACCGGCAACTTCTCCACCAGCAGCTTATCTCCTTCGCTTACCCGGTACTGTTTGCCGCCCGTCTCGATAATGGCGTACATAAAATCAACCCCTCTTAAAGCAGGACTCGCCCGGAGCGGGTAGGCCAACCGCGGCAAAAAGCCTTTTCAAAACCCGCCCGGAGCGGTAACTTACAAGCCTTATTCTAACACATAGTATTTTTTTGTCAAGCGCAGTCCCACTTTCTGTGTCTTTTATGCGTTTGGACCGGAATTTACTTACTTCACCAGCCTGGCCCGGGCGTAAGTGCGGTAAACCCTTCCCACCTCTACCGGTACTGTTTCGCCCACCAGCGAACCCGCCCCTTCGATATCCAGAACGAACCCGTTAACGCGGGCGATGCCGTCTTCCGCTTTCGAAGCGTGGGGCTCCTCAATTTTTACTTCCAGCAACTGGCCGGGGTGGACGGGGAGGGACTGGGCCTTGATTTCAGCCTTGTCGTACAAGGGCCGGATGAGGACGGATTCGATGTGCTGGGCCTGCGAACCCCGGATGTAGATGTGTTTGCCCGTTTGTCTCTCCAGGTCGCGCAAATTTGTCCCCCCGCTGCCGATCAGGCGCGCCGCCACGTGGGGATGGGCCTCCACCAGAATGGTACCGGCAGTGGTCCGGCCGGCCAGGTCGTAAATGAGATTTTTAATGTGGATCCCGAGTGTCTCTTCGGAAAGGACTTTTCCCCGCCCGTCGCAGTACGGGCAGGGCCTTTGCAAAACCTCCGCCAGGCTGGGGCGCACCTTCTTCCTGGTCAACTCCAGCAGGCCCAGGGACGTAATGCCCAGGATATTGGTCTTGGTCTTATCTTTTTTGAATTCTTCTTCCAGCACCTCCAGCACCCGCCGGCGGTTCTCCTCTTTTTGCATATCGATAAAGTCTACGATAATAATCCCGCCGATGTTGCGCAATCTTACCTGGCGCGCGAGCTCGATCGCCGCCTCGCAGTTTGTTTTCAACACCGTGTCTTCCAGGTCGACGGAACCCACGAACTTCCCCGTATTTACGTCGATCGCCGTCAAGGCCTCCGTCTGGTCAATGACCAGGTATCCCCCGGATCTCAGCCACACCTTCCGTTTTAAGGCTTTCTCAATCTCCTGGTCGATGCCGTAATCTTTGAAGATATTGTTCCGCATCTCCAAAACCACTTTTGCTCTTAACCGCGGGCTGATGATTTCCAGGATATCCATAATCTTTTCGTATTCGTAACGGGAGTCAACAATCAGGCGATCGACATCCTCCGTAAAGAGGTCCCTTAAAATGCGCTGGCTGAGTTCCAGATCCCGGTGAATTAGACTGGGTGCGGGGCTGTTTTTGGCCCGGGAAAGGATTTTTTTCCAAAGCTGGGTCAGGATGCTGACGTCCTGCTGCAAATCGCCCTCGTCCACGCTTTCGGCAACCGTCCGGACGATCAGGCCCATTCCTTCCGGCTTTACGCGCCCGGCCAGGGATTTGAGCCTTTCCCGCTCCTTCTCCGAGCCGATGCGCCGGGAAACCCCGATATAATCCATGGTCGGCATCAACACCAGGTAGCGCCCCGGCAAAGTCACGTGGGTGGTGACCCGTGGCCCCTTAGTGCCGATCGGCGCCTTGACGACCTGGACGATAATTTCCTGACCACGCCTCAACACAGCAGAAATATTCGTTGTTGCTTCCCCGTGGTTGCCGTTCCAGGCGCGCGGGGCCAACGCGTCCTCAACGTACAAAAAGGCGTTTTTTTCCAGGCCGATATCGATAAAAGCGGCCTGCATTCCGGGCAGGACGTTCTCCACCCGCCCCTTAAAGATATTGCCAACCAGTTTTTGGGCAAAGGATCTTTCGATATATACCTCTACTACTGCGTCATCTTCCAAAACGGCGACTTTTGTTTCCTCTTCCCCCGTGTGAATAACAATTTCCTTAAACACGTTTTTTAACTCCTTACGAAAGTGGATTCAGCATAAAGATGCCAAATACGGTAAAAATTTTTTTATCGTTGCCAATTTCTTCGCCACCAGGGCAGAAAAAGGGTTGTTGCGGTTCGTTTCTTTTTCCTTGCTTTACTACTTACCTTCGTTAAAAAATAATTCTGTACGCTTCACTTTTATTGTTTCCGGAAGCACAGGAAGCCTGTATTTCTCCACAAAGCTTTGCCAAACCTCCTCCGGGCGGACGTAGCCGGCGCTGCCCGCCTGCAGTTCCATTTCCAAAACCACTCTTTTTTCCTCCGCCTTGCCTCGCAAACGGTAGATTCCGGGACGGATGTTCCGTGTTTTGAGCTCCCCTTTTTTCTTTTTGGCTGCGTTTACAACCTCAAGGGCAAGAAACGACCGGATATTTTTCTGGAGTGCGGCGTTTGTTACCGCTTCGGAAAGCTCTGCCTCCACTTCGTAGCCAGCCTTTTCCAGAGCCGCCATCAAAGAAGGCGAATTATCCTCAAGCGGCCGGACCTCCTTGATTTGCAGGCCCGCGGGGGAAACCCCGCTTAAGCGGAAAAAAATTTCTTTTGGGGATATATTTTGCTCCAATTCGATATCTAAATATTCCTGCTCCCCGGCCACCCCCACCGGCAGCGGCGCGGCAAAACTAAACCGCGGGTGGGGATTAAACCCCTGCGAAAAGGCTACCGGCAGTCCCGCCCGGCGCACGGCGCGCTCAAAGGTGCGCACCAGGTCCAGGTGCGACAAAAACCTGGCCGGGCCATCCTTGCTAAACTGAACCCTGTATCTGGGCAATTTTCTTTCCTCCCGAAAGCTCCGGTTCAATCTCTAAGGCCACGCATAATCCGCAACCGGAGCATCTGCCCCCCCGGCAGTCAGGGGTCGGTATTCCCTCCAGGGCGCGCTCGTGCTCGCGGACCAGGTATTTTTTAGAAACGCCGGCAAAGATGTGCTCCCAGGGCAAAATATCGTCGTAGCTGTACCTTCGGTGGGCGTACCAGTCCGGGTCGACCCCGGTCCGGGCAAAGGCCTCCCGCCAGAGAGCGAAGCGAAAAGATTCCGACCAGCCGTCGAAACGGCAGCCCATCCGCCACGCCTCTTCCAGGGCGGCGCCCAGGCGCCTGTCCCCGCGCGCCAGCACGGCTTCCAAAAAACTCATCTCGGGGTCGTGCCAGCGGAAAACGATCCCCCTTGTTCTCAACAAATCCTTAAGAACGGCCTGTTTTTCATTTAAGCTTTCCAGGGTGTCCTGGGCTTCCCATTGAAAGGGGGTATGGGGCTTGGGCACGAAACAGGATACGCTCACCGTCACGGCCAGTCTGCCCCGCGGCACGCCCAGGCGCCGCCCCGTTTCCAGCACCCGGTGGGCCAGTCGGGCAATACCTTCTACGTCGGCGCGCGTTTCGGTAGGCAGACCGATCATAAAATACATCTTTACCGCCGCCCACCCCGCAGTGAAAGCGCTTTCCACCGCGTGCAGAAGATCCTCTTCGGTAACCCCCTTGTTAATCACGTCCCGCAGGCGCTGCGTACCCGCCTCCGGCGCAAAGGTCAGGCCCGCCTTGCGCACGCGGCTGACTTCCCTCGCCAGATCCACCGAAAAGGCGTCCACGCGTAGAGAAGGCAGGGATATGTTGATCTTCTGACTGGCAAATTCGTCCAGAAGCTCCCGAACCAACTTTTCTACCCGGGAATAATCGGCGGTGCTTAAGGAAACCAGCGAAATTTCGTCGTAACCGGTATGCTTGACCAGCTCCCGGGCCTGCGCCAGCAACTTTTCCGGGCTTTTTTCCCGAACGGGCCGGTAAATCACGCCGGCCTGGCAAAAACGGCAACCCCTGGTGCAGCCCCGCATAACTTCCAGCATAACGCGGTCGTGAACTGTTTCCGTGGAAGGCACGATCAACGCCGCCGGAAAGGGGGATGCTTCAAAATTCTTGACCACCCTTTTGGTTACCTGCTCCGGAACGCCTTCCCGCAGCGGCTCCAGGGACTTAATTCTTCCGTCCGGTTTATATTCTACCAGATATAATGAAGGAACGTAAACACCGGATATTCCGGCGGCCCGCAAAAAAAGCTTTTCCCTGTTCCCATCCAGCCGGAAATCCTTGATGAGATCAATAATTTCGTGAAATACTTCCTCTCCTTCGCCGATCACAAACAGATCGATAAATTCGGCCAGCGGTTCGGGGTTATAGGCGCAAGGCCCGCCTGCGATCACCAGGGGATGCCGGGCGCTACGCTCCGCGGAGCGCAGCGGCAACCCGGCTAAATCCAACATGTTTAAAACGTTGGTAAAGGTCAATTCGTACTGCAGCGTGAAGGCAAGCAGGTCGAAGTCTTTAATAGGACGGTGCGATTCCAGGGTAAACAAAGGAATCCCGTGCCGGCGCATTTCCTTTTCCATGTCCACCCACGGAGCAAAGGTGCGCTCCATTAAAGCATCGTCCCGCTGATTAACCACGTGGTAAAGAATCTGCAGGCCCAGGTGGGACATACCCACTTCGTAAACGTCGGGAAAAGCAAAAGCAATTTTCACCGGGGTTTGCGCCCAGTCTTTCCGGACGGCATTCCATTCGCCGCCGACGTAGCGCGCCGGCTTTTGGACGCGGGTTAAAACCTTTTCGATTTCGGGATTCATGGCTCCTCCTCAACGAAAAAAATAACCGCAAAGACGAAAAAAACGCAAAGCTTAACGAAAAATAAATTTAGCAGCCGGTCCTTGCTATGCCTTAAAGCCTATTATTACCAACGCTAAATGGTTCCTTAACATCTTCTCTATATTTTAATTAAAAACCTGCAATTATTAAAACAAAGACGCGGCCAGCGCCAGGGAAAGGGCCTCTTCGTAGTCCCTGGCTGCGGCTATTAATTTGCCGTCGTAAAGGGCCAGCCAATGATTTTCACAGTAAACGAAAACTACGTCCTCAAAAAGCATTACCTAGCGCACCTCCTCTCCAGATACCAGCGGTTACCTTTTGCGCGTCCCGCCCATCCCTGTGTGCGTCTGTACCTTTGTACCCCTGTGACTGCCTAAAAAACTTTAGGCCACCCAACCTGGGTGGCCCCTTGCTCCTTTTCATTAACTCAGCAAAAACTATTTCAAAGCAAGTCCACGGCAGGTTGCCGGCCCAGGTATGCAAACGCAAACGCCATTGCCCCGGTGCACATCGGCATGCCCGGGGTGTTGATAGTAGTCATTGCGTTTGCTGGCCTGACCGGCAACAGCAACATGCGTCTCCCCTCCTGTATACAATATACCATAAAGGTACCGGTGCTGGCAACACTTTTTTAAGGACTTGACTTAAAAAGGCATAATATGGTATTTTGTGTTCAATACTATAACCTGTATTCGGTTTAGACAAAGGGAGTGGCTCAAATGAAGGAAATTCTGACTGTCGATGTCGGCCATTTATTACAGGAAAACGATCGGCTCGCCGCCTGGGTCGAAAAATATGGCGGCGCCTTTGGCGAATTTCAATCCGCGCTAAAAGAAAACAGCTCGCCTGTTACCCTTTCCTTCACGGAAGAAAGCTCCCTGCCGGAAATAAAACGCCTGGCCCAAAACCTGAAAAACAAATACGAAAATTTTCTAGTGCTGGGCATCGGGGGCTCCGCCCTGGGGTTTCGAGCCGTTTTGCAGTTCCTCAAGGGGCCTTTTTATAATCTGGAAAGGCGCAGCCAGCCGCGCATCTTCGTACTGGACAATCTGGACCCGGCAGTGGTCAAAAAGCTGGACGAACTCCTGGACTTTTCCAGGACGGGGCTCATTTACACCAGCAAATCCGGCTCCACGCCTGAAACGGCGGCGAGCTTTATCCATTTTTACAAAATGTACAAAGAAGCCGGCGGCAATCTCCGGGACATCGTCATCATCTGCGACCGCCGCGACAACGGGATCAACCGGATCGCCAAAAACCTGGGGTGCCACCTGTTGCATATCCCCCGCGACCTCCCCGGCAGATACTCGGTTTTATCTTCGGTGGGGTTCCTTCCTGCGGAAATTGCCGGCATCGACAGCCAACAACTGTTGGCCGGCGCCCGGGTGGTTCACCAGGCGGTTGCCGGCGCCCCCGCCGGGCAAAATGCCGTCTTTGCCCTGGGGACAAGTCTTTATGAGCACGCCCGCCGGGGCAGGACCATCCACGTCCTTTTTAACTACAGCAGCCTGCTTTTTGAATTTGGCCTGTGGTTCATGCAGTTATGGGCCGAAAGCCTGGGCAAAAAGCTGTCTGCCACCGGGGAAGTCATCAACGCCGGGACTACCCCGCTGGCCTGCCTGGGAGCTACCGACCAGCATTCCCTCCTGCAGCTCTTTAAAGAGGGGCCGGACGACAAAGTGTACGGTTTTCTTAAAATTGGCACTCTCCCCACCGATATTGAGCTCACCGGCGAGTTTCCTACGGAAGTGGAATACGCCTACTTTGCCGGCCATACCATGAGCGAGCAGCTCAATATTGAGCAAATGGCCACGGAAATGAGCCTGGCCGGGGCCGGGCGCCCCTGCTACCGGATCACCCTCAAAGATATTTCCGCCTCCACACTCGGCGCGCTGTTCTATTTTTACGAAGCCCTTGTAGTGTATTCCGCGCAGTTGTGGCGGGTTAACCCCTTCAATCAGCCCGGCGTGGAGGAAGGCAAAAATATTACCTACTCCCTTATGGGCAGGCAAGACTACGCCGACCGGCGGCGGGGATATGAGAAAGACATCGCACAGTACAACAAGCAGCAAAAGATATTTAAATTGTAATACGAGTTCATAACGGCTTCAAAGGCAGCTTCCCCACCGGCAAGTCAAAGCCGTGCTCCAGCAGGCCGTCGATGACCTGCGCCTCGGTAAGCATTCCTTTATAACGCCACTGCCTGTCCAAAACCAGCACCACGTGAAATCTCTGCGGCAAAAAGGGGCGGATGATCTCCCCTAAAGTCAAGTTTTCCATAACCACAAAAGTTTCGGCGGGAAGCACCCCGGCTTTGGCCAACTCCCCCTTTTTTCGCGTCAGGTGGCGCACAAAAAGGTAAGGCGCCGCACCCTTTTCGCGCGTTGCCGCGTAGAAAAGAAAGAGCCCTGTAAACAAGATGTCCAGGCCGCTAAATCTAAAAAACAAACCAAAAGAACCGAACAGGACAATCAAAGCCGCCCACACCTGGCCAAGCGCAGCAGCCCGGTAAGTGGCGTCGCGGATACCGATTTTGGCGGCCAGGTGCGCCCGGTAGACCCGCCCGCCGTCGAGCGGCAGGGCCGGGAGCAAATTAAAAGCGGCAATCAGCAGGTTGCACTGCAGAAAAAAGGGGCCGAGTTCGTCGTGCCAGAGGCCGTGATTTTTTAAA
>JBFLZY010000006.1:0-74999 GCA_040755975.1 Bacillota bacterium
GAAAACCCTGTTTAACCAGCTTGGGAATAAGCCCGCTGTGGTCGATGTGCGCGTGGGTCAGCAAAAGATAATCGATGCTTTGCGGCTGTATGGAAAAGGGCCGGTAATTATTCTCCCGGATGCAGCGAGGACCCTGAAACATTCCGCAGTCAACCATTATCCGGGCCGCCTCCGCCTCCAAAACGAAGCATGAACCCGTCACCATTTGGGCTGCTCCTAAAAAACGAATGCGCATATCATTTCCCCCTGTCCTGGATTATTGACTTTTTAAGTCTTAAATTCCCTGCTTTTCGCGGTTATTCCTGCCTCTTTCCCGAAAAAATAAAACCCCGCAATAAAGGGGTTCACATTTAAAAAGGGACGGGATTAGAAGAGGGCTTAACCTCTGCTGATTAACCTTCTGAACGGCTGACTATTTCCCTTACCTGCTTTAAAAACTTCGGCCTGGGGAGCAGAACCACCCGGCCGCATTTTAAACACTTAAGGCGAAAATCCACCCCCGTGCGCATGATTTCCCACTGATCACCGCCGCAGGGGTGTTGTTTGCGCATTTTTACGACATCCCCGACGCAATACTTAACCAGCATGAGGGATCTCTCCCCAGAAGATGTCAGGCACAAAGACACAAAGGAAAGCAAGCCCATGATGAATAGAGAAGCGGCTTTTTTCCGTGGCGGCGGGAAAACCGATTTTATTCCCGCAGTGCCTCTGTTCCCCGTGCCTCTACGTCTTTATGCCTTTGTCCCTTTGTCCCCTTATCTCTGTGCCTTTGTGCCTTTGTGCCTCTGTGCCTTTTAATCGGCATTTCTAAAGAACGCCCTGAACCCCTTATACGCCATGTAGATATCCAGCTTGCTGGCCACCTCAAAGGGCGAATGCATCCCCAGGAGCGGCACGCCGCAGTCCAGCACGTCCATCCCGTGCTGGGCCATCAGGTAGGCAATCGTTCCGCCGCCGCCCTGGTCTACTTTTCCCAACTCTCCCGTCTGCCAGATGACCCCTTCGCGGTCAAACAGCCCCCGGACGAAGGCGACAAATTCAGGGTGGGCATCGTTGGCGCCGCTTTTTCCCCGGGCGCCCGTGTACTTGGTGAGCACTACCCCGTGCCCCAAAAGCGGCGCGTTGTGCTTATCCATCACGTCCTGGTAGCTGGGGTTCAGCCCGGCGGTGACGTCGGCCGAGATGGCCCGGGAGTTGTTTAAAATGCGCCGCAAGGCCAGGTCGCTGTACTCCGGCAGGCAGCGGGCGGCAATCTCGGCGACAAAATTAACCATAAACACCGACTGCATACCCGTATTCCCCGCACTGCCGATTTCCTCCTTGTCCGCAAACAAAGCCACCGCCGTCCGGCGCACATCCTCCTGCTCGCGGATCGCCTCCAGAGCAGTGAAAACGCTCGACCGGTCGTCCTGGCCGTAGCCCCCGATCATGCTGCGGTCAAAGCCGATGTCCCTGGCCGGCCAGGCAGGCACCGCTTCCAGTTCGGCGCTGACGAAATCTTCTTCGCCAATGCCGTAATTCTGGGCTAAATGCTCCAAAACCGCTCTTTTCACGCGCTCCTTGCCTTCGCGCCCGGTCACCGGAAAGCCCCCCACAAGGATGTTTAAGGCTTCCCCGGTCACCGCTTCGCTCATTTTCCTTTCCATCTGGTCCTTGGCCAGATGCGGCAACAGGTCGGCAATCGTAAAGACCGGCTCGTGTTCCTTTTCGCCGATCACCAGGGAAATAACCCGCCCGTCTCCCTTCACCACCACGCCGTGCAGGGCCAGGGGAATGGCCACCCACTGGTACTTTTTGATTCCTCCGTAATAGTGCGTTTTCAAAAGGGCCAGACCGGCCTCCTCATAAAGGGGTTTCGGCTTTAGATCCAGGCGGGGGGCGTCAACGTGGGCCCCGATAATGTTCAGCCCCTTTTCCAAAGGTTCGCTGCCGATGACGGCCATGGCCATAATTTTCCCGCGGCCGGTCAGAAAAACCCGGTCGCCCGCCTGCAGCCTCCCGAAGTTTTGCAAAGGAGCAAAGCCGCTGCCGCGGGCGTGCTCCACCAAAAAATTCACCGTCTCCCTTTCTGTCTTGGCCACGCTTAAAAATTCTCTGTACCGCTCGTTAAAAGCCAGCGCCGCCCGGCGCCCCTCTTCGTCCAGCCGTTCCCAAACGTGTTCGGTCTCCTGATGCTTATCTTTCTCCTTTTCCATACGCAACCTTCCTTCTTCAATCTCCTTCCCGGATAAATCATCTTTTTTAAATTATAACGAGATATTTGGTTTTGATACAGATTATTTTATCTTCAAACATTTACGCCGCTTTTTAACGGCAGGCCCGGAAAGATCATGGGCAGCTTCACTAAAAACGGCCAGAAGAAGGAGGTCAGGACGGATTGCTCAAGGGCGCGGGAAAGCCAGCCCCAGCTTCCCTGGTGCCCGCCGGGAAACGAGAAAGCCGAGGTATGCAAAGGCGCCAGCAGGGCCAGGAAAACGAGGACGATCACCACGCCGCGCAAAATCCCCAAAGCCAGCCCGCCCAGGCGGTCGACCGGCCCCAAAAACACCGCCCGGCCGGCCGCGGCGACCATTGAACCCACCCGGTAAGTCAACTGCGCAACCACTAAAAAAATCAGCAAAAAGGCAACTATCTCGATCAGTCCGTGAGCAAAAAACTGCGGCAGTTCCCCCAGGCCCGGAAAACCTTCCCGGCCGGGCGGCACGGGCCACAAGCCCGTGATTTTATCTTGCAAATGCCACTGCTTGTCGGCGTATTGAGCCAAAGGAACCGCGTAGTTAAACGCCAGCACCAGCCCCAAAAACAACCCCGCCAGCCTGGCCAGGCCGGCAATTAACCCGGCGGCAAACCCCCGCCAGGCGGACCACGCAATAATGATCAAGAAAACAATGTCGAGCCAGTTCACTTGCCTACAACTCCACGCGGTGAATATAATAACCAGGACAGGCAACCCTGCTGGTAATTACTCCATAATCATAGCACACAAAAAAAGCAAAAACAAGGTTTTCGCCAAGGTTGAAAAGGGTTTAACATTTGCTTAATCCAAAATTAATATTGACTTAACACGACAAAAAAGAATATGATAAAATGGCTGGTGAATTACGTCACAATTTGTTGCCTAACGTTCATAACAAGGCGGGCGAAGGTACATGAACACGTCCTGGCTGGCCATCATTTTCGGCCTGCTCGGCGGGATCGGAATTTTGCTTTACGGCATTCAGGTAATGGGCGACGGCCTGCAAAAGATCCTGGGCCGCCAGCTGCGCCACCTGCTGGAATCGGTGACGAAAAACCCCCTTTCCGGTGTGCTGGCCGGTATTGCCATCACCGTCCTCTTCCAAAGCAGCACGGCCACCTCCGTCATCCTGGTCGGTCTCGCCGGGGCGGCGGTAATCACCTTAAGGCAGTGCATGCCGGTGATCCTGGGCGCCGACATCGGTACAACGGTCACCGCCCAGCTTATTGCCCTTAAGTTTACCGAGTTATCCTTATTCATCGTTGGGATAGGCGCGCCGATAGTTTTTTTTGCCAAACAGGACCGCCACAAACGTTTCGGTCAGGCCATCACCGGCTTCGGTCTGCTCTTTCTGGGCCTTAAAATTATCGGCGAAAGCGTTCAGCCCCTGCGGGACATGCCCGCCGTTACCCAGGCCCTGCTTGCCGTCAGCCAAAACCCGTTTCTGGCGGTGATCGTGGCCGCCCTGGTGACTTTTCTGGTGCACAGCAGCGCCGCCGTTTTAGGCATTATTATGATGCTGGCCACCCAGCACGTAATCAACCTCCCGGCAGCCATTTATCTTCTCCTGGGCGCAAACGTCGGCACCTCTTTTACGGCCCTTTTGGCCAGCATAACTTCCCGGCGCGAAGCGCAGCGGGTGGCCCTGGCCCACTTTGCGGCCAAGCTGGGGGGAAGCGCGCTTCTTTTTCCTTTCGTGCCCTGGTACAGTTCCTTTTTGGCCTCCCTTACCCCCTCCGTATCTTTTCAGGTGGCCAACGCCCACACCATCTTCAACGTCGGCCTGGCGGCCGTTTTTTTGCCCTTTTACAAAATCGGCTGCAGTTTGCTGGAATGGGTTCTCCCGGATAAAAAAATTCCGGAACTGGAACCAAAATACCTCCAGGAAGAAGTCATCACCGCCCCCTCGGTGGCGCTCGGCCTGGCCCACCGCGAGGTTACGCGCCTCTCCGCGGAAACGCTGCGGATGATTGTTGACGTTGAACGGGCCTTGCGCAGCGGCAACGCGGATATTTTAAGCCACATTTCGCACCGGGAAAAGGTGATGGACGTATTGTACCGGGCGGCGGTGGATTACCTCACCCGCGTTCTGCGCCAGCCCTTGAGCCGGGAAGAATTCGAGTACGCCATGGGCTTGATCCACGTCCTTGACGATCTGGAAAATATTACTGACGTACTGGACAGGAATGTCAAGTATCTTATCGAGGCCAAGCTCGACCGGGGCGTGGAATTCTCTCCCCAGGGAAGAGAGGAGCTGGCCGTCCTCCGGAGCTCGGTAATCGACCTGTTGCGGATAACCCACAAAGCGCTGGTGCAAATTGATTTCTGCCTGGCGGAACAAACCGTCACCAGCCAGCCGAAAATCACGGCCCTTTTCCGGGAGCTGCGGCAAAAGCACGTCCACCGCCTGATGGAAGGCATTAAAGAATCGGAAGCCACCAGCAACCTGCACCTGGAGTTGCTGAACAGCTATCATCAGATCAGCGAGCTGATCCGGGACGTCGCTTTTACCATAATTGAACAACTGGCCAAAGGAAAAATTTGCCTTCCGCAATACCGGGGAGCCGGGGCGCAAAAAAAGGGGACGGAAAAACCCGCAGCGGAAAGTAGTGCGGAGGAGTTCGACGGGGGCCCCAAGTCAGTTAGTTCGCCAGGATCAGGCGCTCCCTAAAGCAGGTGGTCTTTTATTTTATCCATTTCCGCCGCCCGAAAAACACCGCCTCAGCCGGCGCTGCAGGCCGGTGTACCTTGCCTGCGGGCGGGCGTTTCTTGCCGCCATGGCCAGGGCCTTTTTGTCACCGACAATGACCAGCAGCTTTTTCGCCCGGGTGATGGCGGTGTAGAGCAGGTTCCTTTGCAGCATCACAAAATGCTGCTTGAGCAAAGGGAGGACGACCACCGGGTACTCGCTCCCCTGGGACTTGTGCACGGAAACGGCGTAGGCCAGGGTGAGCTCGTCTAAGTCGCTGTAATCGTAACTGACCCGCCGGTCTTCAAACTGCACCAGAATTTCCTGCTCCTCCAGGTCGACGTGGGCGATCCGGCCGATATCGCCATTAAACACCTCTTTTTCGTAATTATTCTTGATCTGCATCACCTTGTCGCCGAGCCGGAAGAGGCGCCCCCCGCGGGCGACTTCCAAGCCCCGGGGATTAAGCAACGCCTGCAGCTCCGTGTTCAGCCTCTCCACCCCGGCCGAACCCTTGCGCAGCGGGCTAAGCACCTGGATGTCGTTTACCGGATGGAAACCGAACCCTTTCGGGATTCTGCGCGCGCAAAGTTCTTTTACCGTTTGGAGGGTTTCTTCCGGATCCTCCTTTTCGATAAAATAAAAATCCAGGCCCCGATCATTTTTGAGGAGCGGAAATTCGCCCCTGTTTACCCGGTGGGCGTTGACCACGATCATGCTCTGCCGCGCCTGCCGGAAAATTTCGGTCAGGGTAATCACCGCCACCGTGCCGGAATTGATCACGTCCTTTAACACGTTCCCCGCTCCCACGGAAGGAAGCTGGTCCACGTCCCCCACCAGAACGAGGGTGGCCTGCGGGGGGACGGCTTTCAAAAGATGGTTCAGCAGCAGAACGTCCACCATGGAAGTTTCGTCCACAATCACCAGGTCGGCCGCCAGCGGGTTCTCCTCGTTCCGGGCGAATTCTCCTTCCCTCGGTTTGTATTCCAGAAGACGGTGGATGGTTTTGGCCTCCCGGCCGGTTACCTCGGAAAGCCTTTTGGCCGCCCTGCCCGTGGGCGAGGCCAGGACGATCCTTTGCCCCTTCATTTCCATTATTTGCAGGATACTTTTCACCAGGGTGGTTTTTCCCGTCCCCGGTCCCCCGGTAATGACCAGAACTTTCTGCTCCACCACTTTGCGGATGGCTTCCTTTTGCTTTTCCGCCAGCGTGATGCCCCCGGTGCTCTGCACCCAGGCAATAGCCTTCTCCGTGTCAATGGCCAGCGGCGGCTTGGGGGCCCGGAAAAGCCGGTGCAGCCTCTGGGCAATCTTTTCTTCGGCCGTCCAGAGCGGCTTCAAATACACCTCCTTTTCTCCCTGCTCCCCCTCCTCCTCAACCACTTTTTCTTCCCGCTCCAGGGCGAGAAGCGCTTCTTCCAGGTAACTTTGCTCGATCTGCAGGGTTCCGGAACCTCTTTCGAGAAGCTCAGCGCGGGGCAAAAACACGTGTCCCTCTTCCGTGGCTTCCCAGAGGAGGTAAAGAATGCCCGCCTGCGCCCGCAGGGGGGAGTTCGGCTTTACACCCAGGTTCTGCGCAATGCGGTCGGCCGTCTTAAAACCGATGCCGGCAATGTCCATGGCCAGCCGGTAAGGGTTTTCCCGCAACAAAGCGATCGCGTTATTGCCGTAGGCTTTGTAAATTTTTACCGCGTAGGCCGTACTCACCCCGTGGCTTTGCAGGAAGAGAATCACTTCCTTGATTTCTTTCTGCCCTTCCCAGGCTTTCTTGATCCGCTCGCTCCGGACGGGTCCAATCCCCTCCACTTCAGCGAGTTTTTCGGGCTCATTTTCAATTACTTCCAATGTTTTCAGGCCGAATTTCTTCGTCAGCCGTCTGGCCATCGCCGGACCAATGCCCTTGATCAAGCCCGAGCCCAGGTATTTCTCGATGCCGGTAAGGGTGGCGGGAAGCACCGGCAGGCAGCTTTCCACCTTGAACTGCCGGCCGAACTTCCGGTTGTTGACCCACTTTCCCTGCAGTTTCAAGGTCTCTCCCGGGTGCACGGCAAGCAAATTACCCACGACGGTGATCAGTTCCTTTTCGCCCTTCACCCGCAGTTTCGCCACCGTGTAATTATGTTCTTCGCTGAAGTAAACGATCCTTTCCAGGATCCCCTCCAGGGCCGCTTCCTGGTTCACCTTCGGCAAGCACACCCCCGCCCGCAAATTACGGGAACAATCCGGACAAAACCCGGGGGGAACTTCCTTCTTCTTTTCCGGGAAAAATCCGGTTTCCCACATATCTTAATTCCCGGTCACCGGCCAAAATCCTGCAACAATTTTCCAAAGCAAAAATAAGCAGGGGCGGAGGTGCTGTCCAAACCGGGCAACAGCCCCCCGCCCCCGCCAGCAAGGCTTTTGGCAGAAACTTTCCAGGGCTGGACCGGTTCGCCGGAAGTCCCTGGCGAGACTAAGGAGACAACCCGCCCATCGCCGGCTTTCCCGCCGCTCAAGCCCTCAGCCACCTGAGCGCTCCCCGGGAAACCAGCTCCCCCTTCCGCAAATTCCGGCCCAAAAGGCTACTCCGGCAGCATTACTTCCGCCTCGCCGTCCAGCACCGTTTTCCCTTCCGCGTTGCTGCACCAGGTTCGCAACTTCAACCGGCGCCGGGCGTCGTCTTTGGCGCTCACTTCCACCGCCGCCGTGATCAACTCCCCCGGATAAACAGGCGCCTTAAACTTCAGCTCCTGGCGCAGATAAATGGTGCCCGGCCCCGGCAGCACATTGCCCAGTAAATTCGAAATAAGGCCCGCCGTCAGCATCCCGTGGGCGATCGGCCGGCCGAAAAAGCTGCCTTTCGCGTAGTCCTCGTCGAGGTGCACGGGGTTTTTGTCCCCCGTCACCTCGGCAAACTTTTCAATGTCTTCCCCGGTAATCCGCCGCTCTAAAACGGCCCGGTCGCCCACTTTAATTTCTTCGTACCTGCTCAACTATCTCCCTCCGTTAAGTCCTGCCGATCCATAAAATATCGACTTCATTAATCCCCTTTATTTCCGGGTCCCCAGTCATTAATAAACTGTTTTTGCCTTTAGCAGTTGCTACAGCAAAGGCATCGGCATAGGAAACAGGATATTTCATTTTAATTGCCGCCGCTTTAAGGACAAGATCATCCGGTATGGAAACAATCTCGATGGAGGTCATTTTGATCTTGCGAATAGTTTCCCGGGCTGTTTTTTCCCCTTTTCTCCGCCCCAGAAGATAAAAAACCTCCCCCAAATTTATTATGCTCAAAAAAAGCCTCGGCGGGATTAATACCCCTTGCAGAAGGGATATCACACTTTCCCCCGCCTCCGGTTTTCCGTCGCACCAATCAATTAAGTCCCTGACGAAAACTCCGGCGGGTTCACCCTGGAGCCAGGCCATAACCGCCCATGAATCGAAAGTAATACCAGTTATTGGGGGTTTAGCGCCCACGATCGGTCTCCTTTTTTAATTCCTTAGCCCGGTTTTTAGACAGGTCTCCAAGAAGATCCAGATCTTTAAATTTCCCGAAAAGATCGTCTGCTACATATTCTTTAACGGGTTTCAAGATAATCTTGCCGTTGGCTAATTCTATCCTGAACCTGGCCCCGGATTGCACACCCAAAGTATCTCTTATTTTTTTTGGAATCACAATTTGACCTTTCGTTGAAAGATTGACTATATGCATTTTTATCCCTCCTTCTTACCTAATGGTAAGAGAAAAGAGGATTTTTGTCAAGCTAAAACGACTTGCGATTCTCCACCGTCAGCAGGCTAGCCGGCATTTTCCGTTCCCTCCTCCTGGCCCAGGTAGGCGGCAATTACCCGGGGATCAGCGGCGATCTTGGCGTAAGTTCCCTCGGCAATTTTTTGGCCGTAATCCATCACAATCACCCTTTCCGCCAGTTCCCGGACAACTTTCATCACGTGCTCCACCAGAATGACCGTCACCCCTTCCTCCCGGATCTCCCGGACCAGATTCATTACCCGGATACATTCTTGCGGCAGAAGGCCGGCCATCACCTCGTCCAGAAGCAAAAGGCGGGGGCCCGTGGCCAGCGCCCGGGCCATCTCCAGCATTTTCAGGTCCGGGGCAGTCAGCTGGGCCGGAAACAGGTTCCGTTTGGCAGCGAGCCCCACCCGGGCCAGCACTTCGGCGGCGCCTTCCCTCGCCCGGGCCAGGGACGGACGGGGGTGCCGCCCGAAAAGATAGGCGGTAGCGACATTTTCCAGGACACTTAATTCCTGAAACGGCTGACAAACCTGGAAAGTCCGCCCGATCCCCAGCAGACAACGCTCGTGCGGCTTCGCGCCGGTGATCTCCCGCCCGGCGAAGCGGATCTCCCCCGCATCAGGAGGAAAAAGTCCGGAAAGAAGGTTAAAAGTGGTCGACTTGCCGGCGCCGTTAGGCCCGATGATCGCCAGGATTTCCCCTTTTTGCACCGTGAAATGCAGATCCGCCACCGCCACGACGCCGTCAAAAGTTTTCTTTAAGCCCCTTACTTCCAGAAATTCCACCGGCGCACCACCCCCAAAATCCCCTGGGGCATAAATAAAATAACCGCAATTAAAATCAAGCCGTAAACCACCATGTACCCATAAGAAATAGCGGTCCTTAAGAATTCCTCCCCGCCGTACAGCACTACCGCGCCCAACAGCGGCCCCGCCGTACTGTAGAGCCCGCCGAAAACCGGCATGACCAGGCTCGCCACCCCGATGTGCAGGCTGAACGCCTCCTGCCCACGGCGGCAAATCCGGTGGCCAGGCCGAACGCATAAAGATTGATTTTTTCCGGCGCGATCCCGATCAGGGCGGCCCCTTCCGGATCCCGGCTGACCGCCCGGATCGCCCGGCCGAAGCGGGTCCGCTGGAGAACCAGGTAAAGGGCCAGCAGCAGGACGACGGCCAGCAGAAAGGTAAGCAGCCGGCCGGCCCCGAAGCTGAGCCCCCCCAGGGAAATGGTCATGGTCTTGTAGGAGACAAAGATGGTTTTTACGTTGCCGCCGAAGAAAATGAGCGCCAGATTTTGAATCAAAACGGAAAGGCCGAAGGTAAGTAAAAGCTGGTTGAGCTCCCCGGCCCTCAGGACAGGTTTGATTGTCCCGCGGTACAAAACCGCCCCCAGGGCAAAAAAGAGGAGAAAAGCAACCGGAATGGCCGCCAGGGGATCGCAGCCGAAACGGGAAAATAAAAAGATGGCAAAGTAGGCGGCCAGCATTAAAAAATCGCCGTGGGCCAGGTTTAAGATCCGGACCACGCCGAAGGCCAGGGCCATCCCCGTCGCCGCCAGGGCGTACAGTCCCGATTTCAAAATGCCGTTGAGCAGCGCCTGTCCAAATAACAACCACTCGCTCACTGCTCCCGGCCGCCCTTCGCCCCGGAACCGGTTTCGGCCGCCTCCGCGCCCCACCGCAGGCAGGTCGCCGACCAGGTGTAGCCCGTGCCGGCGCCGGCCAGGACGACCAGGTCCCCATCCTTCAGCAGTCCCCTTTGCTCGGCCTCGGCCAGGGCGATCAACTGGTCCCCGGATTGAATGTGCCCGTGGTTTTTCAGGTAGACGGAACTCTCCGGGGGCAGGCCCAGCGCGCTTAAGATCGCCTGGTGAACGGAGGGCTTCATGTGCGTGATCCCCAAAAAGGCAATCTGGGCCGGGGTATACCCGCTGCGCGTGCAGGCGCGGGTGATCACGTCGAGAAAATTGGGGAGGGAAACGGGATCCAGGTTGATTTTCATCTTCTCCGGATCGCGTACGTCTAAAAAATGCATCCGCTTCCGGATGGTTTCCTCCGTCGGCCGGATTTTCGAACCGCCGGCGGGCACGTAAACGTCCAGGCTGAAGCGGCCGTCGGTGTAAATAGCCGAACCCAGGACCTGGTTTAAGCGGTGCCCCCGCCGGAGGACGCAGGCGGCGGCCCCGTCGCCGAAATTAAACATGAACCGGGACCGCTGGTTTTGAAAATCGATCAGGTCCCCTTCCTTCGTCCCCATCACCAGCAGGACGGTTTGCAGTCCGGGGTCGGCCAGGAGCATGTCCTTGGCCACTT
The DNA here is from genome assembly GCA_040755975.1 of Bacillota bacterium. Taxonomy (GTDB): domain Bacteria; phylum Bacillota; class Desulfotomaculia; order Desulfotomaculales; family Nap2-2B; genus JAIMBK01. The sequence goes on from JBFLZY010000006.1 coordinate 10,973, forward strand.
TTACGGCCACGGCAAAGCTGGCGCAAAGGGACATGATTTCAAAGGAGAAGGCCCGGTGCGCCCCCAGGCGCTCCTGGATGTGGGCGGCGATGGACCAGACGGAATAATCCTTGTATTCGCTGCCGAAATAGATCAGCACGTCGATTTCCCCCGGGCTTAGGCCGCCCAGTGCCCTGCGGGCCGCCTGGACGGCCATGTCCGAAATATGCTCGTCCGGACCGGCCCGGTGCTTTTTGGCGATTCCCATCTTTCCGGCCACAATCTCCGGGGGGATGCCCGCCCTTTCTCCGATTTCTTCCGCCGTTAAATAACTGTCCGGCAGGTAAATGCCGTAGCTGACCAGTCCGACCGGTTCGCGGGCCGGAGTAACGTTCACGATTGACCGCCTCCCCGGGCAAGCTCTTTCAGCTCTACCTTGACTACCTTCCCGACCGAGCTTTTCGGCAGACTGTCCAGGATTTCCACGTATTTAGGCACCTTGTACCCGGCCAGCTGCGTCCGGCAATACCGGATAATTTCCTCCGGCGGCAGGCCCGGCTCTTGCAAAACCACAAAAGCCTTGCCCACTTCCCCCCACTTCGGATCGGGAACCCCCACCACGGCCGCTTCCCGGATCTGGGGATGGGTGACCAGCACAGCCTCGATTTCAGCAGGGTAGACGTTTTCGCCGCCGGAAATAAACATGTCTTTCTTGCGGTCCACGATGTAAACAAACCCGTCTTCGTCGACCCGGCCCAGGTCGCCGGTATGTACCCACCCGTCGATCAGAGTTTCTGCGGTAGCCTTCTCGTTCCGCCAGTAGCCGGTAAAAATCTGCGGGCCGGCAAAACAGATCTCCCCCACCGCGCCGGCGGGCACGTCCTCCCCCCGGTCGTCCAGCAGGCGAATAGGCGTATAAAGAAAGGGCACGCCCACCGAAGCCCACTTTTTCCTGACCATGTCCATCTGTTCCCAGAGCATGGAAACGTTGTTCGGGCCGGCTTCGGTCAGACCGTAGCCCTTGACGAAGGGTACGCCCTTGTCCCAGTATAGTTCCATGATCTCCTTCGGGCAAGGGGCGGCTCCCGCCATGGCCATGCGCAGGGAGGAAAAATCCGTCTTTGGAAAAGCGGGGGTTTCGGCGAACATCAAAAACATGGTCGCCGCCCCGAACAGCAGGGTGGTCCGTTCCCGCGCCACGGTGGCCAGCACCCATTCCGGATCGAAAAGCCGGTCGATGAAAATCCGGCCGCCCGCAGCCAGAATGGGCAGCGTCAAGAGGTGCCACCCGCCGGTATGGAAAAGGGGCAGGATAATGACGGCGGAATCTTGATTAGTGATATTCCAGCTCAGCACTTCATTGACGATATTCACGAAAACCATCCGGTGGGGGATCATGGCGGCCTTGGGCAGGCCGGTGGTTCCCCCGGTGGACAGCAGCAGGTGGGTCTCCTCCCAGGAAAAGGGCTCCGCCTGCGGCGGCCGCTCACTGGCCGGCGCCAGAACCGCGGAATAATCCGGCGCCTCCGGCAAAGCCGGCGCGGCCGGTTTTGCCCCCTCCAGCCGGATTTTCGCCGGAAAGGGAAAGCGCAAAGAAGCCGCTTTTTCTTCCAGTTCCGCTTCAAAGAAAAGGGCTTTCGGCTCGATCCGGGCCAGCATCTCGTCCATTTCCGCCGCCGACAGGCGGATGTTCAGGGGGAAATCGATCACGTTCAACTTTTGGGTGGCAAAGAACAGGTCAAAACATTCGATCCGGTTGCGGGCTAAAACCGCCACCCGGTCGCCCGGGGCCAGGTTTAAGCCGTCCTTTAAATAGTTGGCCAGCCTGTTCGCCCGCCGGTTTAATTCCCCGTAAGTGAACCACCGGTCCGCCACCCGGTCGTAAACGGCCTGTTTCTCCGGGGTTAAAGCGGCGCGCCGGGCGGCCAGGTCGCTGATCCAGGACCACGTTAAGCCCATGAGCATCCCTCCCCAATGTGTAATATGAATCAGTTGTCATGTTTATTCTCTAAAGAATTCCAAAATCCTTCTCGAAAAAAAATTTTTTCTAAAAAAATTTCTCTGGTAATTATCATAATATTAAAAACCGCTTTAAAAAAGGAATCTAACGGGAAGAAGGCGAAAATATAAAAAGAAGAGGTGAATCGGGTGTCAGTTTTAAACGGCAATGCCCTGGAAGGAGTTAATAAACCCAAGACTTCCCGCGGGGAAGCCACTTTCCGCAAGCTTTTGGAGGCGGCGGAAGAGGTTTTCGGGGAAAAGGGATATTACGAAACTTCGGTTGTCGATATCATCACCCGGGCCGGAGTGGCCCAGGGCACTTTTTATCTTTACTTCAAAACCAAAAAAGACATTTTCCGGCATCTCGTCGTCCACCTGCACCACGAGATTCGAAAACACGTCCAGCTGGCCGTCGCCCCCTTAAACGGCCGGCTGGCCAAAGAGAAACGCGGCTTGCTGGCCTTTCACGAATTCATTTTGCAGCATCGGAATTTATACCGCCTGTTGAGGGACCTGGAGCTGGTGGACGAAGAGCTGTTTAAATGGTACTACGGCAGCTTTGCCAAAAACTACGCCCGGCGGCTGGCCAAAGCCATGGAAAAAGGGGAGATCCGACGGTCCGATCCCGAGGCGCTGGCCTACTGCTTAATGGGGCTCAACGTTTTCACCGGCATGCGCTGGCCCCTCTGGGAGAACAAACCGGCGCCCGCCGGCGCCGTGGAAACGATTTTCACCTTTTTAGAAAAGGGGTTGGGCAACCCCGGGGACGGCCCTGCCGGACCGCCGCCAAAAGAACCCCCGTAAGTATATACTTCCTTTTGGGGAATCACGAGTTCTTTTGCCGGCATAAAGCATCTTCACCTTCTGCTTGCTTGCTGATATTTTATCACGTTCAGGCGCAACAAGGCAATAATCGGCAAAAACAAAAGCCTATTTAAATTTTTTTCGGGCGCCCCGGAGAAATCTTTTGGAGACACCGAATAAACCATTTTTTCCCCGGCGCCGCCAGCAGGGCAAAAAGCAAAACCAGTCCGGCATAGCCGAAAAGAGGGTACAGAATCTTCACTAAAAGGCTGAAGTCCAGCCCGGCGAAGGGAATGGCGGCCAAAGTAACACTTACGCCGATTATTTTGTACCGCCGGCCTCCCTCAGGCGCAAGGCGGCTGGCCAGGCCGTGGGCGTCGGCGATGGCCGTGGTCAGGATGGCCACCCAGATGAGCAGCCCCAAAAACGATTGCAGGACAAAGCCCAGGTGACGGGCGATAAACAAAAGAGGGATCTCGTAGTTGCCGATCTCCGGGTAAAAAGCCAGTCCCGCCAGGGTAATCAGCCCGGCGGTCGCCCCCAGCACCAGGCCCCCCAACGCTCCCCCCGCAATGCCCACGGAGGCCGGTACGACCCTGCCCAGCGAAGAAAGGACGGCTACGGGGACAATGATATTGTATGAGACGTAAAGAATAGCCGCCCATTCCCAGGTACCGGCCGCCTTTTGCCCGGGCAAAGGGGCCGGGAATTCCCGGGCAAGCCCGCCTTCGTGAAAAAACCCGGATAAACACACCAGCGCCAGCGCGCAAATTTTCACCGGCACAAGAATCAAGTTGGCCGTCAGCACCCCCGGCAGCCCGCCCAGGATCACCAGACTGGTAACGGCGGCCGCCAAAACCGTCCCCAGCAAATGGGGCAGCCCGAGCTGCTGCGCAAAGACCGCCCCGCTCCCGGCCAGCATTACCACCAGGCCGCCCGGCAACATGAGCAAATTTAAGAAATCCATCACTTTCCCCAATTTCTTCCCGAGCAGGTAGTCCAACATCACGTCGTAACTGGCCATGCTCAAACCGGTGGCCAGGGCCATAATCACCACGCCCAGGTAAACGAACAAACCGGTGGCCAGCAGCACCCCCCAAAGGCCGCCTTGACCGAAAACGATAAAAAACTGCATGATTTCCTGGCCGGAAGCAAAACCGGCGCCGATAATTGTTCCCGCGTACAGGGTAACCACTTTGAACAGCAGAACAAGGTTTGCTTTCGGCAAGGACATCCCCCCTCCTAAATATTTATGCAACTCCCGGTTGGAATAATTGGAGGGCGGTCTGGAAATAAATATATAATAGTTGCGGAACGAAGGAGGAAAGGCATGTCCAAAACGGAATTGAAGGAAGTTAACGCGGAAACCCGGCGCACCAAAATCAATATCGAGGACCCGCTGGCGGCGGTAAAATTCGGCTGGGATCTGGCCAGCCGTTTAAATAAAAACGGCTTTGCCCCTGATTGCCCGAAAATACTGCTTTGTATCGGCACAGATCGCTCCACCGGCGACTGCCTGGGGCCCCTGGTAGGCAGCAAACTTTCCGCCCTGGGCCAGGACTTCTTTCACGTCTACGGTACGCTGGAGCATCCTGTGCACGCCAGCAACTTAAAACAAAAACTGGAAGAAATTTATCGCTGCTACGAAAACCCGCTGATTATCGCGGTGGACGCCTGCCTGGGCAGCCTGGAAAACGTCGGCTGCGTCAACATCGGCGACGGCTCTCTCCAGCCGGGCGCGGGGGTAAATAAAAACCTGCCTCCCGTAGGCCAGATCCACATCACCGGCATTGTAAACGTGGGCGGATTTATGGAATACCTGGTCCTGCAAAACACCCGGCTAAACCTGGTTATGCGGATGGCCGATCTGATCGTGGAGGGTCTGCTGAACGCCATCGGGTACTGCACCCAGGAAGAGATTCCCGAAAAGGTAGCGATTAATTAAAAATTGTCCTTAAAAAAGGCCATAAAGCTTTCCCTTTATGGCCTTTGCGTTTTGATTTTCTATTTACGTTCCCCGGGCTAACCTTCCCTACCTGTATTGACGCAGGCTGGCCAGGATTTCTTCCGGCGTTTTCCCGGCAGCGTCAATTACCGGGACCTTTGTACTGATATCCTGCATATTCAGCACGTTATTATCCAGCCCGGTGACCACAACCGCGTCGGCGCCCCTCTGCCGGGACAGGCTGACCACTGCATAGCCGTTCTTTTCTAAAAGGTCGCGAACACCAGTTAAACTATCTTCCACGGCGATTGTTCTCATGGCTGCTTACCTCCCCAGGGATCCTTAAACGTATTATTAGTATTCGGCGTGCAGGCGTTTTTTATGCCCGGCGAAAGGAGAAAGCATCCCCGGATTTTTTCCTTAGCCGCCAACCGCACCGGAGAGTTCCCGGAGCAGTTCAATCACCTCTTCGTCGGTAGTCTGCGCGAAATCTACGTAAAACTGTCCCACGGCATAAAAATTTTCCGGGGTATAGAGACAGATCACCCGGTCAACCTCGGCCGCCAGCATCGCCAGTGTATCGGAAGGAGCCACCGGAATGGCTAAAATTATTTCTTTGGGGGAAAACATGTTTTTAAGGGAACGAATGGCTGCTAAAACGGTATAGCCCGTCGCCACGCCGTCATCCACGAGAATAATCCTTTTTCCCCCGTAGGGTGGATAATCTTCCCTGCCCCGGTATTTTTTCATCCGCCGGCGGATTTCCTTTACCTGCTGGTCGACTTTTTCCTGCAAATCTTTTTCCCTTAACCCCAAAATCTCCAGTAGATGCCGGTCAAAGAAGGTCGTCCCGTCCTGGGCCACCGCCCCGATCGCCGCTTCCGGGTTATGAGGGGCGCCAATCTTACGGGGAATAATCAAATCCAGGGGCAACCCCAGTTCCCTGGCTACCTGCGCCCCCACCACCACGCCGCCCCGGGGAACGGCCAGGACAACGCCGTCCCGGTAGGATTCGGGCTTTTTCTTAAGCGCTTCGGCCAGCCGCTTACCGGCATCCACGCGATCCCGGAAAAACACTTTGCCCACCCCCAAATTCCTCTATCTAGACCCGGCACCGTCTACCAGCGAGGCAATCAGCCGGGCAGTATGGCGGGCCGCCAGGGGCTTCCCCAGCCGCCTGGCCTTATCCGCCATCTTTTGCAAGCGCTCCGGCCCGCGCAAGCAATCTTCGATTTTCTGGACCAGTTCGCGCACGTTATTTACCTGCACGGCCGCTCCCTGACCCGTTAAAAACTCGGCGTTGCGAACCTCCTGCCCCGGCAGGGGATCAACGATAAAAATAGGCAAACCCCTGGCCAGGGCCTCGGCGCAGGTTAACCCCCCCGCCTTGCCGACCATAAAATCGGAAGCGGCCATCAACTCGTGGATATTATCCACAAAACCCAGAACTTTTACGGGGTTCCGCAAACTGGCCAGCATCCGCTCCAGCTTTGCCTTTAAAGAATTATTATTCCCGGTGACGACAATCATTTGCAGGCTCCAGGGGCTGTTTCCCAAAGCTTTTACGATATCGGCCAGCGGTCCCATGCCCAGGCCGCCGCCGATAATCAGGGCGGTGGGCAGGTCCGGATCTAAGCCCAGCCGGTTCTGCACGGCGCGCCGCTCCACTGGACGGGCGAAACAGGAATTGATGGGTATGCCGACGGCGTGCACCCGGCCCGGGTCAATTCCGTATCCCCGAAAAGAGCTTTGCAGTTCCGGCGCGGCCACCGTAAACAAGTCCACCCTGGAAAAAACCCAAAAAGGATGCACGGTAAAATCGGTAAGCGTTGCCGCCACGGGAGAGGAAAAGTGTCCCCGCTGCTTTAAGTTGTCCAGAATCCCCACCGGAAAAGGATGGGTGCATACAACGGCCTGCGGCCGGAAATCATCCAAAAGGCGAATCAGTTTCGGCGCCGCCAGCCTGTTTAAAAGCCGGTTAAATTCTTCCTTTCCCGCTTCGGAAAGGGGTTGCCCTTTTTCGGCGAGATGGTATAAATACCCATATACAATGGGTGTTATCTTGAGCATCTCGATATAGGTGCCGAAAAGAACTTTATCCAGAAAAGGATTGATATAACGAAAAGTATCCAGGATCGCTACCTCTGCATCCGGCTTCATTTCATGCAAGGCTTTTTTAATCGCCAGCGCAGCCTGGAGGTGACCCATCCCTGCCGATACGGACAAAATCAGGACTCTTTGCAATTCTGTCATAACGACCCTCTTTACCTTCTGACGCCTCTTGCAATAATTAAACCTCGCCAATAATTTTCTTTACATAAGCTACTATATTATCCACCGGCACAAAAGTTGTTTCGCCGGTGGCGCGCCGGCGCACCTCCACCTCGCCGCTTTGAACGGCTTTATTGCCGACGGTTATGCGCAGGGGGTAGCCGATCAGGTCGGCGTCTTTAAACTTTACCCCCGGCCGCTCCGGACGGTCGTCCAGAACAACTTCGACGCCCGCCCCCGCCAGCAGCTCATAAACCTGGTTGGCCATCGTCATTTGCTTTTCGTCCCGGTCGCTCACCGGCACCACCACCACGTGGAAGGGGGCAATCGCCAAAGGCCAGACAATGCCGTTTTCATCGTGGTTTTGCTCAACGGCGGCGGCCATTGTCCGGGTGATCCCGATTCCGTAGCAACCCATAATCATCGGCCGGGGCTGCCCGTTTTCGTCCAGGAAAGTGGCTCCCAGGGCCTTGCTGTATTTATCCCCCAGCTTAAAAATCTGCCCCACTTCGATCCCCTGCGTTTCGGACAGTGGGCGGGCGCACCCGGGACAGGGATCCCCCGCTCTGACCAGGCGCAAATCAGCTACCATGTCGGGTTTAAAATCACGCCCCGGGTTGACGTTCAGAAAATGTGTATCGTCCTTGTTTGCGCCGGTTACGGCATTAACCATCTGCATCACTTCCAGGTCGGCGGCGATCTTCACTCCCGGCAAACCAACCGGGCCGGCATACCCCGGCGCGGCGCCGCTGATCCTGGCGACCGCCGGCGGGTCCGCCAGCTCGCACCGGAGCACGGCCAGCTCCTTTTGGAGCTTAACTTCGTTGATATCCCGGTCCCCGCGCACCAGAGCCGCCACGAAGCCCTGCTCCGTTTCAAAAAGAAGGGTTTTAATCAGGCGTTTGGCGTCCATTCCCAAAAAGGAGGTTACTTCGGCGACGGTGCGCCGGCCCGGAGTGGCCACTTCCCGCAGGGGGGCCGGCTCCTCGTTCGTCACCACCTGCCCGGAAGGAGAGGAGGCTCTCTCCACATTCGCCGCGTAATCGCAGTGGGGGCAAAAAACTACCGTTGATTCGCCCGCCGCGGCGAAAACGATAAATTCGTGCGTGTCCCTCCCCCCGATCGCCCCGGAATCGGCCTCCACCGGCCGAAAACGCAGGCCGCAGCGCTCAAAAACCCTGGTGTAGGCCGTGAACATCTTTTGGTAGCTGATCTCCAGCCCCTCGTGATCCCGGTCAAAGGAGTACAAATCTTTCATGATAAATTCCCGCCCGCGCAGCAAGCCGAAACGGGGCCGGCGCTCGTCCCGGTACTTGTTCTGGATCTGGTAGAGCAATAAAGGCAGTTGCCGGTACGATTTCACTTCGTTGCGCACCAGGTCGGTGATAATTTCCTCGTGGGTGGGGCCCAGGCAAAAGTCCCGCCCGTGGCGGTCTTTTAAACGAAACAGCTCCGGGCCGTATACATCCCACCGGCCGGATTCCTGCCACAATTCCGCCGGCTGGATGATCGGCATCACCAGTTCCTGACCGCCCTGCCTGTCCATCTCTTCGCGGACGATCGTTTCGATCTTTTTGACGACCCGGAAAGCCAGGGGCAATAAATTATATACTCCCGCCGCCGCTTTGCGGATGAAGCCCGCCCGCACCAGGAGCTGGTGGCTGACCACCTCCGCATCGGCGGGAACTTCCCGGAGCGTGGGAATAAGCAATTGGGACGCCCGCATTACACCGGTTCCTCCTCTTTCGAAAATAGATCCCGTCTTGCCGTCCGTTTGCCGTCGCTCCGATGCTACGGGCCGACGAGACAGCGGCTTGGTTCGGAGCGAACCGTAGCAGCGCTGCAAAATGCGCGCGGAACATTACTTTTTTATTCTTCTGGCGCCAGGCAGCGATTACTGTTTACTCTTTGCATAGTCGTATTGGCGCGTTTCGCGCTGCCGGTTCGCTTACCTCACCTACGCCGTGTCTCGTTACCGGCCCTTCGCATATGTCGCTCCCGGCAAATCGGACGGCAAGCCGTTGGTTTTTCGTTCTTTATGTATGGAAACGTACGCTCCCATGGGCAACTCCCTTGAAAATTAACTCGCCGGGCCGTTATCTTTAACGCTTTCGGCCATTTTTCTAACCTCCCGGACGAGCTCATCCACCAGCTTTTCCTCCGGCACCCGGCGGATAATCTCGCCGCGGCGAAAAAGCAGCCCCACCCCTTTGCCGCCGGCGATGCCCACGTCGGCGTGCCGGGCCTCGCCCGGTCCGTTCACCACGCACCCCATAACGGCCACTTTCAGCGGTGCGGCCACGTCCTGCAGTTCCTCTTCTACTTCGCCGGCGATCCTGATCAGGTCAATTTCGGTCCGCCCGCAGGTGGGGCAGGAAATTAACTCGATCCCGCGCTTGCGCAAACCCAGGGCCTTTAATATTTCGTACCCCACCCGCACCTCTTCCAACGGGTTCCCCGTCAAAGACACCCTGATGGTATCCCCGATTCCCTCGGCCAGCAAAGCGCCGATGCCGACGGCCGACTTTACCACTCCCGAACGCAGGGTGCCCGCTTCCGTAACCCCCACGTGGAAGGGGTAGACGACTTTTTCCGCCAGCAGCCGGTACGCCGCGATCATCAGCCCGACGTCGGAAGCCTTCACGGAAACTTTTATTTCAAAAAAACCCAACTCTTCCAGGAGGCGGATGTGCTTAAGGGCGCTTTCCACCAGCGCCGGCGCGTTCGGCGAGCCGTATTTTTGGAGCAGTTCCTTTTCCAGGGAACCGGCGTTTACGCCGATGCGGATAGGCACTTTTTTCTTTTTCGCCGCTTCCACAACGGCCGCCACCCTTTCCGGCCCGCCGATATTGCCCGGATTAATCCGCAAGCCGTCGACACCCGCCGCCAGGGCGCGCAGGGCAAGGCGGTAGTCAAAATGAATATCGGCAACCAGGGGGATGTTGATTTGCTGCTTAATTAAAGGCAGGGCGTCCGCCGCCCGGCGATCGGGAACGGCCACGCGCACGATCTCGCAGCCGGCGGCGGCCAGCTCGTTAATCTGGGCCACCGTCGCCGCTACGTTGCGGGTATCGGTATTGGTCATGGACTGCACGGAAACGGGGGCTTCCCCGCCCACCTGCACCGGTCCGACCCAGATCGGCCGGGTTTTTCTGCGCTTCACCAAAAGCCAGCCCCTATTTATAAATATTCGAAGCATCAGAGTGAGCCAAGGACAACCCCCAGGCCCTAGCGGGTTTGCTGAATATTTACCCCTATTTTTTGCTTGTGCCCTGTCCTATGCTCTAATTGTCCTCTAACCTTGCTCTATCTTTGGAGCAGTTGCAACAGATCGTTATAGGTAATGACCACAATCAACAAAATTAATAACCCGAAACCGATCATGTGAATAAAATTTTCTTTAACCGGGTCCACGGGCCGGCCCCGGACCCATTCCACCGTCAGAAACATCAAACGGCTGCCGTCTAAGGCCGGGACGGGAAACAGGTTAAATAAACCCAGGTTTATGCTCAGGAAGGCAGCCAGCTGAAGCAAATTGAACATACCGAATTCGGCCGCCCGGTTAATCTCCCAAACGATCCGCACCGGCCCGCCCAAATCGGCCGGGGCCCTGCCGGAAATCATCTGGCCGATAAAATTAATGATCACCGCGGTTACCCGGACGGTGTATTCCGTACCGGCGGCCAGGGCGCTGAATAAGTTCAGGCGCCGCAACTCTGGAGCCGGGTAAACGCCGATTTTCCCCTTGCCCTGTTCATCGCGCCGGGGGGTTACCAGGATCTCTTTAACCTCCCCGGCGCGCCGGACGGTGAGGGTAAGATTCTGGTCGGGACGGGCGCCGATAATTTCCGTCATTTGCTCCCAGCTGGTGATCTCCCGGCCATCAATGGCGACTATTTTATCCTTCGGCAACAATCCGGCTTTTTCTGCCGGCCCCCCGGGCACCAGTTGCTCCACAACGGTGGTCACTTTGGGCAGCCCCTCGGGAGTCAGCGCGGGAACGCCCTGAATCATAAAAATCAAGGCCAGGATTAAAATCGCCAGCACAAAGTTCATCACCGAACCGGCCCCGATGACCAGCATCCGTTGCCAGACAGGTTTTTTGTTAAAACTCCTGGCTTCGTCCGTAATCTTTTCTTCCGGGTCCATACCCGCCATGCGGACAAAGCCGCCCAGGGGGAAAAGCCTTAAGTTGTAGGCCGTTTCCCCGCGCGGAATACTGAACAACCTGGGACCGAAGCCGATGCTGAACTCGTGGATCTGGATTCCCACGGCCCTGGCCAGGATAAAATGGCCCAATTCGTGAAAGATGATCAGCAGGCCGAAAACAAATACCGCGGCCCAAAAAGTCTGCATTTTCTGTTCACACCTTACTTTTCACCAGCTTTTGCGCCAGGTCTTTCGCCCAGCGGTCGGCGGTCAGCACATCTTCGAGGTCTCTGCACTCCGAAACACTATGGGCGGCCATCACCCGTTCGACGATCTCCGGAACTGCCGCAAAAGAAATTGCCCCGGCCAAAAAGGCCGCCACCGCCACTTCGTTGGCCGCGTTTAAAACCACCGGCATGGTGCCCCCTTCCCGCCCGGCGGCAAGGGCCAGGGCAAGGCAGCGAAAACGCTTCAAATCGGGCGGCTCAAAGGTCAGTTGCACCATTTCAGCCCAGTTTATCCTGGGCAGCTGGTTGGGCCGGCGGTCGGGGTAGGTCAGCGCAAACTGAATGGGCACGCGCATATCCGGAACCCCCAGCTGGGCCAGCGTGGAGCCGTCGACAAACTCCACCAGCGAATGGATGATACTTTGCGGGTGCACCACCACCTGGATCTGATCATAGTTTAACCCAAACAGCCACCTTGCTTCAATAACCTCCAGGCCCTTATTCATCAAAGTCGCCGAATCAATGGTCACCTTGCGGCCCATTTGCCAGTTCGGGTGCGCTAAAGCCATCTCCACGGTGACCTTGTCCAGATCGGCGGGCCCTCTTAAAAAAGGACCCCCGGAGGCGGTGAGGATAATTTTCGCCACCTGCCGGCGCGGGGTATCCCCGAGACACTGCCAGATCGCGGAGTGCTCACTGTCCACGGGCAAAATCCGCGCTTTTTGCGCCGCGGCCAGTTTCATCACCAGCTCCCCGGCGGTGACCAGGGTCTCTTTATTGGCCAGGGCGATATTTTTTCCCGCCCGGATGGCCGCCACCGTGGGAAGCAGGCCCAGAATACCCGGGACGGCCGTTAACACCAGGTCGGCGCCGGGAAAGGAGGCCACTTCCTGCAGCCCGGCCTCCCCGTAAAAAATCGCCGGCCGCCCGGCAAAGGACAGCGCGGCGGACAACGCTTGCGCTTCCTTTCGGCCGGCCACAGCTACAACAGCCGGCCGAAATTCCTTTATTTGCCCGGCCAAAAGCCGCCAGTTCCTGCCGGCCGCCAGACCCGCCACAACAAAATCCTCCGGGAACCGGCGGATCACCTCCAGCGCCTGCCGGCCGATGGAACCGGTGCTGCCCAAAATAACGATTCTTTTAGCCATCAACCCAACCCTCGACTTACCTGAAAAGGCTGCCGAAAAATCTCCGCATCGTCCATGGCGGCGGTTATCCCTGCTTTTTCGCAATCATACCGGCCTTGAGCGCGGCCAGCACAGTGATTAACAAAATCGGCCCCAAAACCAGCCCGGTCACCCCGATGGTTTTTAAACCCACGTACATGGCAATTAACACGGCCAGCGGGTGCAGGCCCAAATTGGCCGCCACCACCCTGGCTTCCAGGGTTTGCCGCACCGCCCAGACCAGCGCGTACAGGATGAGCAACTTAATCCCAAAACCTACGTTGCCGCTCAATAAAGCCCAGGCGGCCCAGGGCAGGTACACGGTTGCCGGACCCAGCACGGGAATCAAATCGAAAAAGCCGATGAGCAAACCCACCGTTAAAGCGTATTTTGCCCCGATGATCTGCAATCCCACAATGCTTTGCAAGGTGGTGAGCGAAATCAAAATAAGCTGGGCGCGCAGGTAAGCCAAAAAGGCCCCCACCACTTCCCGGCCCACGCCGGCGGTCCTCTCCCCCCACGGAGAAGGGACGTATTTCAACCAAAACTGGAGAATCTCCTTTCTATCCCGGCTGATAAAATAGGTGGCCAGCAAAGTCACAATCAAAATCATCACCGCGCCGGGCACGGCGGAAGCCAGGTGAAGCAAAGCATTTGCCGCCTGACCGGCCAGGCCCGACAGCCACTTTGTAACCACGCCTATGTTCTCCTGGATCCGGTCGGTGATTAACGGCGGCAATTGAAAATAAAAAACCCTTCCGCGCTCGACAAGCTGGCTGATATATTCCTGAACAGGCCAGATATATTTAGGAAGCTTGATCGATAAATCGGTTAATTCCGCAACCAGTCGAAAAATCAGCAGGCTCAAAAGGGACCCCAGGCCGCCGATGAGGATAACCATTGCCGCCGCTACCGCCAAAGGTCTCGTCAGCCTGGCGCGCTGATTGAAAAACTTGACCAGGGGTTCGATAAACACGGCCAGAATAACCGCCAGGATAAACGGGATCGTTATAACGAACAGATATTTAATGACCACCAGCACTTCCGGCACGATAAACTTCCAGGCCAGATACAACAGCAAAAGCGTTATCGTGATGGCTGCAATTTGAAGGTAACGGGGCACCTTAAAAAAACACCTCGGCTTAAATAATTAACTTCTGAACGTAGTAATAAACCAGGGGAGCGGTAAACAACATACTGTCAAAGCGATCCAGCATACCCCCGTGCCCGGGAATAAGATCCCCGGCGTCTTTAACCCCGACCTGCCGCTTAAAGGCCGACTCCACCAGATCCCCGGCCTGCGCGGCAACCCCCAGCAAAAGACCCAGCACCAAAACGGGCGCCGGCGGCAAGAAAGGGTAGATGTAAAGAAAAGCGGCGGCCGCCAGAAAACTTCCCGCCGCCCCGCCAATCGCCCCCTCGATGGTTTTGCCGGGGCTTAAAACGCGGGCCAGGCGACGTTTACCAAAATATTTACCGATAAAAAAAGCGGTTGTATCGCTCAACCAGGTTCCGACCAACATAAAAACCACCCAGATCCAGCCGTCGGGCAAGGTGCGCAGGAGATAAACGTAGACAAAAAGGCCCACGTAAGAAGTGGCCAGCAAAGCCATGGCCATGTCGATTAAATTAAATTTCGGGTAAAAAAAGATAAACCATAGTAAAAATATAAAAAATATAATGGCGATTGCCCCCGCCAGGCCCGCGTCTTTATATAAATAAACGCTTCCCAAAAGCAAGGCCGCGCCTAAAATCATCAGCCCGAAAGGGATGTTTAAAGCCAGGCGGCGGAACATGCGCTGGATTTCCCGCAAAGACAGCAGCATGACCAGCGCGCTGAAGCCAAGCAGCGCAAAACCGCCCCACCAGACGGCCAGGATAATTAAGGGAACCCCCACTAAAGCGCTAAATACCCTGGGTACTAACAAACATTTCACCAGCCTTAAACCAGCCCGCCGAAACGCCGCTCCCGGCTTTGAAAATCAACAATCGCCTGCAACAAATGGATCCGGCGAAAATCGGGCCAGAGGACCGGAGTTAACCAAAATTCCGTATACGCCAGCTGCCAGAGCAAAAAATTGCTCACCCGGTAGTCGCCGGAAGGCCTGATTAAAAGATCGGGATCCGGCTGCCCGGCGGTATATAAATGCTCGGCGATGATCTTTTCGTCGATCTCCCCCGGGGCCAATTGCCCCTGCCGCACTTTTTCGGCGACGGCGCGCACGGCGTCCACCAATTCACTCCGGCTGCCGTAATTTAACGCCACGTTCAAGGTCAATCCCTTCTTTTCGCGGGTCCGCTCGCTGGCCACGCGCACCGCCTGCCGAGCGGAAGGGGGCAAATCTTCCAGCTTCCCGATGGGGTTAATCCGGATGTCCTGCGCGGCCAATTCCTCAATTTCCTTTTGAAGATATTCTATTAGCAGATTCATTAAAGTATTTACTTCTTCCCGGGGCCTTTTCCAGTTTTCTGTCGAGAACGCATAAACGGTCAAATATTTAATCCCCAGCTCAACGCACAGCTTAACAATCTCCCGCAGGGATTCCACCCCCGCCCGGTGTCCGAAAGTGCGGGGCAACCCCCGGCGCTGCGCCCAGCGACCGTTTCCATCCATGATGATGGCAATATGCAACGGTAAACGGGACCGGTCCACCCGGGCAAGCAACTTTTTTTCTTCGGTCATTTTCTTGTCGCCTTCTAAATTTCTGAACACCACTCCCGGCCCCCTTACCAGAATCAGGCGTCGGACGTCCGAAAAATTATAAACAACCCCCTCGGAAGAAGAGGTCGGTAGCCGAAAGGCCAGACGCCAGATTTATCCGTTTGCGGTCGCCAAGCAGCGCTCTTTCCCGACATAATTCTGACGACTGACGACTGACGACTGACGACTATTTTGAGGGGGTTCAGTCCCAAAGTTATTGAAAAGGCGCTAAACCTGCATTATTTCCTGTTCTTTATTGGCCACCAGCTGATCGATCTCTTTAATATATTTATCGGTCAATTTCTGCACTTCTTCCTGCAGGCGGCGCAATTCGTCTTCCGAGAGTTCACCCTTTTTTTGCTGCTGCTTGAAAAGATCGTTGGTGTCGCGGCGGATATTCCGGATGGCCACCCGCCCCTCTTCGGCTTTTTTTCTTACGACCTTAACCAGTTCGGCCCGCCTTTCCTGGGTCAACTGCGGGATCGCCAGGCGGATTACGTTTCCGTCACTGGCGGGCGTAATGCCCAGGTCGGACTTTAAGATCGCCTTTTCGATTTCGGGCAGAACCGCTTTATCCCACGGTTGAATCAGCAAAAGCCTGGCCTCCGGGGCGGAGATATTGGCCAGCTGGTTTACCGGCATTAAATTGCCGTAATAAGAAACCATCACCTTATCCAGCAGTGCCGGCGTCGCCCTGCCCGCGCGCAAACCGGCAAATTCCTTCTTGAGCACTTCCAGGCTTTTCTTCATATTTGTTTCCGCTTCACTGATCCGGGGATTAACCAACTGCCACACCTCCCACATAGGTGCCGATGCTTTCTCCCAATACGGCCCTCCTAATGTTTCCAACCTCGTTTACGTTAAACACCACTACCGGGATGCGGTTGTCCATGCACAGGGAAGTAGCCGTGGAATCCATCACGGCCAGTCCTTTATTGAGCAAATCGATGTAAGTCAGCGAGGTAAACCTCTTCGCGTTGGGGTTTTTCAGCGGGTCGTCATCGTAAACCCCGCCCACCCTCTTGGCCATTAAAATTACTTCGGCCTCAATTTCCGCCGCTCTTAAAGCGGCGGTGGTATCGGTGGAGAAATAAGGATTGCCCGTGCCGCCGGCAAAAATAACAACCCGGCCTTTTTCCAAGTGCCGGATCGCCCGGCGCCGGATATAAGGCTCCGCTACCGCCCTCATTTCGATGGCCGTCTGGACGCGGCTGATAATCCCTTCCTTTTCCAGAGCATCCTGCAGCGCCAGCGCGTTAATCACCGTCGCCAGCATTCCCATATAATCCGCCGTCGCCCGGTCCATCCCTTTGGCGCTGCCGGCCAGGCCCCGCCAGATATTACCTCCCCCCACCACAATGGCCATCTGCACTCCTAACTGCACAACCTCTTCAATCTGGCGGGCGATGGACTTGACCACGTCGGGATCGATGCCGAAACCCTGGCCCCCGGCCAACGCCTCGCCGCTTAATTTTAAGACCACGCGCTTATACTTGGGGGTTTCCGACGTAACCACCGGGGCAGAAAACCTCCTTAAGGCCTGAAACTCTATTCGCCGGCCGGAAAATAAAATCCTGCTTTCAGGATCCGGCCGGGCCTTCGCCAAGCTCAAAACGCGCAAAGCGCCGGACGGAAATGTTTTCGCCCAGCCGGGCAATGTGTTCACTTAACAACTGCCCAACGGTCACGTCCTGGTTCTTAATAAAAGGCTGCTCCAAAAGACAGGCTTCTTTATAAAATTTTTCCAGCCGGCCCTCCACGATCTTCTGCATCACTTTTTCCGGTTTGCCCTCACCGGCCGCCTGGGCGGCCAGGATCTCCTTTTCCCGCCGGATTACGTCTTCAGGCACATCTTCCCGGCGTACGTACTCGGGTTTGGCCGCCGCCACCTGCATGGCCAGGTCGTGCACCAGGGCGCGGAAATCATCCGTTCTGGCCACAAAATCCGTTTCGCAGTTGACTTCCAGCAGGACGCCCACTTTGCCGCCGGGATGAATGTAGGCGTCGACAATCCCTTCGGTGGTTACCCGCCCGGCCTTTTTCGCGGCCGCGGCCAGCCCCTTTTCGCGGAGGTAGGCAATGGCTTTTTCCATATCCCCGCCGGTTTCGGTGAGGGCTTTCTTACAGTCCATCATCCCGGCCCCGGTACGCTCGCGCAACTCTTTAACCATCGCCGCAGTTATTTCACTCAAATTAATCCCACCCCTGTTTATTATTACCATTTAGCCTTTTCCGGATACCGACCCCTTCCAGCTAAAAAGGCGCCGCACAGAAAAACGCAGGAGTTTCCTCCTGCCTGCAAATCTTTTGCTTATTACATTGCTTCGGCCAGCTGTTCTCCCTGCCTGCCTTCCAAAACGGCATCGGCCATTTTGCTGGTCAGCAATCTTACGGCCCGGATGGCGTCGTCATTGCCCGGGATGACGTAGTCTATCTCTTCCGGATCGCAATTTGTATCCACAATGGCAACGATCGGGATGCCCAATTTTCTCGCCTCGGCAACGGCAATCCGCTCTTTGCGCGGGTCAATTACAAAAAGAGCGTCCGGCAGCTTTTTCATCCCTTTAATTCCGCCGACGGACTTTTCCAGTTTCTCTTTTTCCCGCGTAAGTCCGGCTATTTCTTTTTTCGGCAAAACCGCGAGCGTGCCCTCGGCCGCCATTTTTTCCAGCTCGAGAAGGCGCTCAATCCGGTGGCGGATGGTCTGAAAGTTGGTGAGCATGCCGCCCAGCCAGCGCTGGTTGACGTAAAACATGCCGCACCTTTCGGCCTCTTCCCTAACCGCCTCTTGGGCCTGCTTTTTGGTCCCCACAAAAAGAACGGTCCCGCCAGCGGCGCTCAACTCCTTGACGAAATTATATGCTTCTTCGATTTTCCTGACCGTTTTCTGGAGGTCGATGATATAAATTCCGTTGCGGTCGGTAAAAATATAAGGAGCCATTTTCGGGTTCCACCGCCTGGTCTGGTGCCCGAAATGAACCCCCGCCTCCAAAAGCTGCTTCATTGAGATAATCGCCACTTTTACACCTCCTTCCGCCCTGGTTTTTCCCTCCGCCGCCTTCATCCTTTTGCGCAAACCCGCCTGGGCAACCGGCAAAAATCAGGCCGGCGTGCGTATTTTTTACCGGATGTATTCTAACACAAACTTGCCGGGCGCGCAAGGGAGGATCGCAAAAGAGCCGTCCTTTACCGCCGGTTGATTTCATGTTAAAACGAGGGGGAAGAAGTGAAGAGGTGGTGGCAGGGATGCCGCCGGGATTTTCCCTGGATTTATAACGATATTTTCTAACCCTTTCAACTAAAACACCTGATTACCAGAACCCCCGTTAAGAACAGGATGGTGCTCAAGCCCAGGGTATCGACCACCAGGGAAACAGTCTCTACCCACTCAGGGGTTTTCTCCTCGGGATAATAACGTTTGTTCGCCATTCCCAACACCTCGCTTTCAATTAAAAGAAGAGGGAGAGGGGGAGAGGGGGTCTTCTTCGGGGAATGACGCCCTCTCCACAGGGGAAGGGTCGTTTATTGACCAGCGCCTCTCCAAAAAGCATGAAAAGGGAGCAGGTTAAAAGCTTCGTAACTTTGGCAAACGCCCAAAACAAAAGGCCGGTTGCCTTGAACCAAGGCTAACCGGCCTATCGTTGTTCGATTTGGCCTAAACTCTTTTTACTTTGTTAAAATTATAACAAAGCAATCGGGTGCTGTCAAGAAATTTATTAGCAAAAGTTTTGGCAAATGTTCAGAAAAACCGTAAAAGATCCTTCTTCAGGCTTCTGCTTTTTCCGCGGGCTTGCTGGCCGTGATCCCCAGCCCCTCAAAGATCAACATGATGGCAAAGCCGTACCAGATGGTGTAAACAACGTAAAAAACGAGGGAACCAACCGAAATTCCCGCCACTTCCCGGAACCGGGCCGGCGGAATGCCGTCATAATTGTACGCCGGCTCCAAAGCCTTCTTGCTTACGTTTTCAACAAACACCGCCTCCGCCGGTTTGTTTTCCTGCAGGTAGTGACCTTTTAACTGCTTGAAGGCCGCCCACCAGTAATAAACGGCTTCCTTGCCGGAAAAACCGTATTGATTTGGGGCGGGCGTTTCCCCGCTCTGAAACAAGGCATCGGCGTCAGCCAGCGCGCGCCGGGCCACCAGGCCCAGGTCGCCCGTGACCCGCAGGCTTTCTCCGCTGACCGCCGCTCCCGCGCCCGCGGCAAGGAAGAGAGTTTTCATTTTTTCCAGCTCTTCGGCACTTTTCACCTGGAAAGTAACTTCCATTTTAGTTCCGGTAAATCGATCTGCTTTCCCGGCCAGGTCCGGAATAAAGTAGGACGATCCCTTAGCCAAAGAGTTAAAGATGCCGTCGACCAGATGCAACCCGGTCGCACCTTGAAAAACCGGGCTGAGGATTACGGCCAGGGTCGCTCCGAAGCAAATCAGCAGCACCAGGCCGGCGATAAATGCCCTCCGGTTAATGATTACAGGCATCTGTACGCACCCCCTTCATCCTAACGAGAAGACTCCAAGGCCTGTTCCGTCCGCCCGGACGTTGCCGGCACACCGGCCAGAGCAGCGTGTTCCGCCCTGATTTTTCCCACGCTGCGCAGGAAAGAGGCCAGGACCCAGAAAGCAAACCCGCTGACCAAAGCAAAAAAGATGACCGTTCCGATGGTGCTCAGCAGTTTTCCGGCGGCCGGGGCCAGGCTAAGGTAACCGGCGCTGGAAAGCTTTTCCGGCAGAGCACAGGCCCGGTTGACAAAGCCGGCAAAAATGGCCAGAGCGTAAAAACCGCGGATGACCGCCCCCTTGACCACCTTCGTCACCATGGCGCCGATTTGCACGCCGACCAGGGAGCCCAGCAAGAGGCCCATGGTCAGGGAGTAAAAGACGAACCCGCTGATGGCGTATTGAATGGACGCATACCCGGCCGTAAAGATGATCTGCAAAATATCGGTGCCGACGGTCGTAAACGTGGATACGCCAAGGCCGTAGACAAACATCGGGAAGGTCAGAAAACCTCCGCCGACACCCATAATGGCGGCGATAAAACCGACTATGAATCCGCACCCGATAACCGGATAAACCGGCAACTGCCGGCCGCCCGGGACAATGTCCTGGTCGAATTTAACGTAGGGGGGAATCTTCAAGGACTGTAACGTCCGGGCAATCCTGGTCGTGGTTTGCACCTGCGCTTTTTGGGAAGCCTCGGCCCGGCGCAGGCTAAGATAATCGTAAAGGGCATAAGCCCCCAGAATGCCGAGCATGAAAACATAGACTCCACTGATAAAGGCGTCGCTGAGCGCGGGGCTCTTTTCGTAAATGGACTTGTTCAAGCCCGTTCCCAACGTCACCCCAAGGGTTGAACCAACGACAAACCAGACCGCCAGCCAGACGTTCACGTTGCCCAGCTTCCGGTGCAGGGCGGTGCCCATGATCGCTTTGGCAAAAATATGAAACTGGTCGGTCCCCACCGTCATAATTCCCCTTACCCCGATACTCATCAACGCCGGGGTAATCACGAAACCCCCGCCGGCGCCGATACACCCGGTAATTAAACCCGCAACCAACCCCACAAAAAGCGAACCCAAAAACATTTCCGTGGTAATAAAGGACGGCGCGTAAGCTTTGCCGCCGCCAATCAATTCGGTCGCCAAAGCTATTTCTACGCCCATAAAAATGATTACCGGCAAAAGGGCGGCCAGCAATATTTTCCAGCGCCTGGCGAGGATAAACCTGCTGTTTTCAATTTCCCAGCGGGCGTAGGCGCTTTGCAGGTTCAGCAGCGTATTGTTGAACTGCCTTCCTTTGTGGCAAAGTTTAGACCACAAATGCATCCACTTCTCCCCCTTTCAAAATCGAAAAGCCTGATGAAGCCGCCTGGTGATCTTTTCCATATTTCTTTTTCTAAATCAACCTGCTCCCTTTGCATGTTTTTTGAAGAAACCGGTCTCCAACAACCCTTTTTCTGCCAAAAATGTTCTTGATCTATCCGGATGGTCAACACCTCCTTCTTTTTTGCTAAATCTCCTGCCCATGTGAACTTATTCACTTCACTTGCCGGATAATACTCCCCGCACACAATCCGGCACCGGGGTCCTGCTTGAAATTTAACAGCCAATTTCCTCCGGACCGGAAACCCTCCCTCATCTGCGTAGCAGAGTAATCGCGACAACTCCTTAATTGCCGATTGTGATATAATTAACTTTCTTTATGAGAAATTTATGTTTTTGTCACTACACCTGTCAAACCTGAATATTTCGATCTATTGGCTTACCAACTTAAATATTATTAACATTCCTGTTCTTGTTCTATTTACTCTTCATCAGCCAGTTTATCTCGTTTTTTTGAGTTATCGTGAAATCAAAAAATTCACGGCGAAGGGATTGACAGGAAGAGACTCTTCACGTATAATTGTGATTAGTTTAACAATCACATTCCAAACAACGTAAAACCCTTAATTGCCTGAAAAGAAAGGGGGAAAATGAGCGGAGGGTTGACCAGCGGCAATGCAAAGGGGGAAGGTTGAAAACGCGATGAGATGTTGACGATATTGTTATAAAAAGGTTCGTGAAAACAATCACCGGGAGAAGAAAATGTGAAAAGTATTGTGATTAATGGCACATATTAAACTGCCGGCAACGCTCTTTAGCCCCTTGATCGTCCCAAAATAAAAAAAGGAAAGGAGTGAACACCGGCCGCCGGGGGCTGTCCGGCCGCTTAGTCGAGGGCCGGTCAAAAAGGCCGGAGGAAAATGAAAACGGTAAGAGAATTCGTGGTGCCGGTAAACGATTACGACCCCAACCTTGAAAAAGAAAAGCGTTACGTTCCGGGCAGGGAGCGCGTTTTTCGCCCCGGGTTCTATCCTTACGTTCAGGAAGTCGTCCGTTTCAACCTGCTTTCCGTAAATGCCGGCGATCCCGTGGAGAAAGCCCTGCAGATCATGTTCCGGGAAAAGGTAAAGACTTTACCGGTGCTGGAAAAGGGCAAAATCGTCGGCGTGGTCAGGTCCCGTGATTTAATTGCCCTGTACGGGGAACTGTTCGAAGATAAGCGGATGAGCTTTTCGTCTTGATTATCAGTTGGTGCCTTGAATCCTCTCCCGTGAAACGCTCATTTTAAGAACAAGCAGGTTCCCTAAAATGAGCGTCTTTTTATTTCATCGTTTTTACTGATTAAGCAGCGGCGATAGGTAAACCACCTTTATTTACAAAGGGGTTGAAGTTATGCCTCCTTTTACCCAAATGCCGGGTTTTAAACGCCAATTTTTACTAATTGTGTTTATCCTTTTAATCGTCCCGGTGCTGGTGATGCTTTACGACGTCTATTTCGCCTCCAAAACCGACGACATTCTGGTCGTCAACCTCGAAAAAAAGCTTACCGGCATTGTCAATCAGACGGGCGAAAAAATCACCGCCCGGCTCGCACTGGAACCGGCCGGAAAACAGGCCGCTTCCCTGGAAGAGGCATTCAATCAGGCGGCCGCTCCCCTGGCGGAAGCCAACCCGGGCGTCCGGCTGTGTATCTACCTGATCGAAAAAGACAAGATCGTCATCCACGGCTATCTTCACGAATTCGGCAAGCGCCTGCCGGAAGAAAAATACGAACGGGAACGGCGCATTTACAACGAAGCGTTAAAAGGAATTTCCGCCGTGATGAAAAGCGGGGAACATATCACCAGACTGGGCCGGACATGGGATGACCAGTTCTTGGAATACCTGGTCCCGGTGCGCGTTAACGGCCAGATCACCGCGGTGCTGTGGGCGGAGGAAATGATGCACCCGCTTTTTGCCCGCAGCACGAAGCTGCGCCTGGTAATCCGCTACGTCACCCTCGTGGTCTTCAGCTTTGGCGTCATTGCTTCCCTGGTCGCCATTGCCTCTTTGGTCCGGCAGGTAAGGGTAATCAAAAACGGCCTCTTGCAACTGGAGAACAATTTTTACTACCGGCTCCCGGCGCTGCCGGGCGAGATGGGCCAGATTACCGGGGCGATCAACACCTTGGCCGCCGGTCTTGCCGAAAGAGAACAAATGATTGAACAATTGCGGCGTTCGGAAAACCTGATCGCCCTCGGCAAACTGGTCACCAACATCGCCCACGAGCTACGCAACCCGGTTAGTATTATCCAGGCCGTCAGCGAAGTGCTGGCGTCCCGGTTGAAGAGTTCTCCGGAATTAAAAGGGTATGCGGAATACGTAACAAAAATTCAGGAGCAAATCGAAAGACACAACCGGCTGGTGGGAGAACTGCTGGACTTTGGGCGACCAGACCCCGGCCTCATCGCGCCCCTGAGCTTAAATGAACTGATTTCCGTAATTCTAGGGGACTGCGCTTTGTTGCTCCAGCAAAAAAAGATCGCCCTCGAATTCGCTCCCAGCGCGGAACCGCTGCTCATAAAGGGCAACCAGGAAAAACTCAAGCAGGTACTGATCAACCTCCTGCTTAACGCCGTCCAGGCCATGCCCAGGGGGGGAAACCTGATCGTCCGGACGGAAGCAGTCAACCACACGGCCCGGGTGATGATCCGCGACACCGGGGTAGGCATCTCCAAAGAAGACCTGCCGCAAATTTTCACCCCTTTCTATACCAAAAAAGCCGGCGGGGGCGGTCTGGGCCTGGCGATCAGCCGGCGCATCGTCCAGATTCACGGGGGGTCGATCAGCGCGGAAAGCGAACCCGGGGCGGGTACCACTTTCATCCTCAGCTTTCCGCGTCTTCAAACGGACGAAGAAAACATAGCGTTATCCCCAGATACTTAGCCTCATCACATTTCAAATTTGATCGGCAGTATTGACATCATTATGAAATTAATGTTACACTAAAATTGTGATAACTATCACAAATCTCTTTAGGAGGGGATAATTGTGGCCAGGGTACTTGTTATTGACGATGAAGAGGGGATGTGCTGGGCGCTGGAAAAAGCCCTGGAGGAAGAAGGCCACCGGGTTTTTACCGCCACCTGCGGGCTGGCCGGTCTGGCTGTTTTCAAGGCGCAAGAAATCGACCTGGTCCTTTGCGACATCAAGATGCCCGACATCAGCGGGCTGGAAGTTTTGGAGCAAATCCGCAAGAAAAAACCGGACGTTCCGGTGGTGATCATGACCGGGTACAGCACTTTGTCCGTTGCTCTGGAAGCAATTAAAAAAGGGGCCGTCAGCTACCTCACCAAACCTTTTCACATCGGTCAGCTAAAGGAATTGATGCAGAAAATGATTAATCAGCAGCCTTGCCGATCAGTCCATTAAATTTGCCGTCGAAAAAAACACCAGCCGCCCGTTTTGATCGGGAAAAGCTTACGGAAAGCGTCCGGGAGAAAATCGCCATTGGTAAATCTATTCGTGAGTTCCACGAAAGAGAACAGCTGGTCAAGGCAATCGAGTTGCTCAAAAAATTTCTTTACCGGGATGAAAAAGGTGTAGTTTTTTGCCGGGCAAATTTCTTTGCGGAACCCCCGCATACCGAAGACCGCCTGGACGAAGCTATCCATACTTTGTTGCGAGGGAAAGTCAACATCCTGCGGTGCTGGGAAAAAAAGCCCACCCTACCGGCGCAATAGCTCTTCCTTGCCCGGGGAAAAATCGGGAGCATTTAAACCTGTTACGCAACCGCAGTTAAATTCAACTGGAAAGTTTTCAGGGAATAATCGGGCCAAACAGGTAGGCTAAATAAACAACCCACAGAGATGAAACAAGAAAGATCCCAATAACATGCACAACATCATTTAAAACGTCGCCGCTGTCGATTTCTTCTTCGTAACCCCTCCAGTTCCGATCCCACATTCTCATCATCCCCTTACCCCTCGCTAACATAATATTAGCAAAAAAAACAAATAAGGTAAATAGTTTTTTAAATAGTATATTATTTCACATATTTTTAGCCACCCTTGACTTTATTTTAGGAGCTTGAGATAATATAAGTCAATTAATATTTTTATTTCCTTACTACTCTTTCTTTACTGAATAAAGGACAGGGACGTGTTATGGAAAAAATAGTGATATCGTTCACATACCAACTATGAAACAACCCCAAAGAAAAACTTAACATTTGCGCACCCATCACCAAAAAACTCAAGGAGAGGTGGCCATGCGTTTACCTTTTTTGAAAATTATCACTCCCCCCTGCCCCGCCTGTGGGTCTAAAAATACCACCACCGGGCGGTTGATCAGGCTCGCGGCCGGTTTCGGCGTTGGTCTGGGCGGATCAATCTTGTGTTTTCTCCTGGCTTTTCTTTACCCCCCCGGCCTGATCTTAATCCCCATCGCCCTGGGTTGCGGCTTTTTGATCTGCGTCATCCCTCCGCTGGGCAAGTATTGCTGCCTCGACTGCGACGCTTACTGGAATCCCGATAACCCGCAGCTATACTGGAAACCAAAACCACCCGGGATTTAGCGCTTCAAAATACCCGCAGGGAACCATCGGGCGAGCCACGAAAAAATGGCACAAAAAAATCCCGGGACATGAAAATACCTTGCCGGGGGAATATTTTGCCGGCCAACAGCCAGAGCCCCGGGATTGATTCCCGGGGCTCTGGCTGAGACGAGGTCGTCAGTTTTATGACTGACCCCGATGTTAAGCTTTGGCCCTGGCCGCCAGCTCTTTTTCCCGCTTTTCCCGGGCAATCCCTGCGAAAAGCTGGACGACAATGTAGATACATATTCCGGAAGCAGCGGCCAGCATCAGGTAACCGCCAACCATCGTCCAGAGATAATTTTTCATAAAGGCAACGTACCACTCCGGCCGGTTGGCCACTTCCACCATGTAGTGGTACATGGCATCCTTCTTGTAGATCAGCGCGGAAATTTCCCCGGCGGAAAATCCTTCTTGTTTCAGCAGCGCTTCGATTCCTTTCTTGTAAACAGGTTCGTACTGGGAAGCAATCTGTTTTAAAATTACGGACGCACAGCACAGGAAGGTCGCCACGGCAAAAACCAGCCGGATCGTGATTCCGTAAACGTACTTGGTACAAATAGTGCCGAATTGGGCACCTACCGCTGCACCAAGGAGCATGATCGCCGCGCCAAGCACTTCCACGCCGCCTTTCAAACTATAGGTGAAGCACCCGTAAGCACCCGAGAACATCACCTCGAACAGGTCGGTGCCGACGGCTATTTTGGTGGGTACACCCATTAAGTAAATCAGGGCAGGCACCCGGATGATGCCGCCGCCGACCCCCAGAATGCCGGCGCAAAAACCGGTCACCACGCCCACGAAGAGGATGGCCCAGAGGGAAACTTTCATCCTGGCTACCGGACAGTAAAACGTGGGCCAGATGTTGAGCGTGTCCTGGATCCAGCGGGACCAGGCGGTGCCGACCACGTCCGCCACTTCTTTGCCGGTTTTCTTCTCCTGCCTTCTTACGCGCAGATATTCCGATAACATAAACGTGCCGATAGTCAGGAGCAGGATCATGTACAGGTAGCGCACCACTGTCCCGGCCTGGCCGATTTTGGTCAGATACCGCAGGATTTGGGCGCCGGCCTCAATTCCCGAAAAGGTTCCGATCAACATGACCAAAGCAATGATGACGCTGACGTGACCAAATTTCCAGTGCCTGAAGGTGGCGATGATGGATTTGCCAACCAGGTGGGTCATGTCGGTACCTACGGCGTAAATCATCGGAAACCCGAAGATATTCAGCGTGGGGGTAACCAGCCACGCCCCGCCGATGCCGAAAAAGCCGCCCACCACCCCGACGGTGAAGCCGATTAGCAAAAGGGGCCACCAGGCCATTTCAACTCCACTTACCGGCATGTGGATCATGAATCTTCACCTCCATTTTTTTAAAAAAATGATTATTGCACTTTAATCACTTTATCTTCTTCTTCGTACTCTTTCTTGTACTTGCCCAGGTCAATCCGGAGGGCTTTAAAGATCAGATCAGCCAAAATGCCCAGGGCGCCCCCCAGGCAAACCATGGTCAGCACAGTCATCCCCGCGTAGGACAACGGGGAGGCCTTTTCTAAAGCGGCAAGCCATTCAAAGTAACCCATGGTCATTCCTCCTCTCGTTCTTTAGTTTTCTTTTTCCGGCGCTTCCCGGAACTGTAAATCCCCTGGCTAACCTGCCTTGCCGGCAACCTGCCCCGTGACGAGGAAATAAATCCAGGTTACAAAAGAACCGCAGCAGAACAAGATGATAAAAATTTGGATCAGTCTTTTGCCCATTACGCGACACCTCCTTTCCTTCTCTGTTTTTAACTGCCCGGAGGATGTCTTGCTCCGGGGGTTAAGTCAGGTTATAAGATGGTGACATAATTCACATATCCCCTGAAAATAAAACTGCTAACGAATAACTTGCTTTGGTTTGTTTTTTCCAGGATAAAGGGTAACCGGCTGTTCTTCCAGCTTCACCGTCTTGATGGCTTCGTAAATCAACACCGGCTGTCCGTTTTCCACGCGCACTCTGACTTCACCCCAACCTAATTCCCGCATGAAAAGAATGAGCTGTTTTTCCCTGTTCGTAAGGTTCTGGACGGCTCCTTTTTCATCGGCCATTACCTGCTCCCCTCCCCGATAACGTGATTGTTTTCACTATCACATTTTAATTCTATTTTTTACTCGCCCAGCCTGTCAAGAAAAACCGACCGATTTTTTGACCGATCTAAATTACCGGGCAACGTCAGCTTAAACTGTCCGAAGGGGCGGGGATGAAAAAAGGCCGGAAGGCTCTAACCGGGGCTAGAGACTGCCGGCCTATCGTTGTTCGATTCGGCCCTGCCTGTGAAGTTTGATCTAAAAATAACAAATTCCTGCTGCGCTGTCAACCCCTTTTTTGCATCTGAAAATTACGAAAATAGGCCTTCCGGATTAACCTGTCCTTTTCTTTAAAAATTCAAGGATTATACCGGCCGTTTCCGGGTCAAAATCACTCTGATAAAACCTCAGGAAGAGCGCCTGGCGCAACTCGGCCGGGGTGAGCCGGGGATTTTCCGCCCGGAGAGAAGCCAGCGCCAGGCGGCGGGCGGTATCAAACATCGAGCAGCCCATCTTAAGACGTTTTTCGCCGGGCCGTCTCATGATCATCGCCCGGAACCGCCTGGCTGCCTCGGGGTTAGTATCGCCGGTCATTTGGCTGCCTCCCTGTAAAGATCTTCAACCGCCAGCTCTTTTTTTATATCTACCGTCCGCAGTTCGACCACGATATCGATATCCCTGGTCATGCGGGGGACGTCATAAAAGTAGAATTGACCCGGTTGGCATGTACGGGATTTGCGCCTTGTTCAGCCGCCCGGTGACTATCTTTAATACTTCCAATTCATCGCTCAATTCAACTTCCCCTTTCCCCCAATTATAACAAAACTGATCAATTATGAACTCTTGAATTTATAAAAAGCACCCTGTTTTCTGGTGATGCCGGACCGGGACCGGAACCAAACCAGGCCGGACCGAATAGCTTGAATATTTTTTATTGTGGAACTTAATATGTGACATATTGCACAAGTGTGTCTTAGGTGTTATAATGCCAGTTAAGTAAGTGAGAGACAAAAATAGTGACCAGACATGTGACAGATATCACAATTAACTAGAACAACAAATTCAAGGTGGAAAAGAACAAAAAACTGCGAAAATGTAATGACAAGGAGGGGGGTTGGCCGGTGTTTTTCCGAAAAATCACCACCCGCAGCAACGACAAGGAATACACGTACGTCAAGCTCATTGAAAACTACCGAAAGGGAAATAAGATCAAGCAAAGGGTCATCGCCAACCTGGGAAACATCGAAGAACTGGACCCGGACCGGGTGCGCAACCTGATCGCCAGCCTGGCGAAAGTTTGCGGCGTGGAACCTCCCGGCAAACCAAAATTGAAAATAAAAAGAGTCTTGCGTTACGGCGACGCCCTGCTGATCCATAAAATCTGGGAACGGCTGGGCCTCACCGGCGCGGCGGGCGCCTTCCCCGGCGCGACGCCGGACCTGGCCCTGGCGATAGAACTGCTGGTCATTGCCGAACTCCTCCCCCTCCCCGCGGGAGCGTTTCAGGAATGGCGCCGCCACCTCTATTTGCCCGCTCCGGAACAGGCGAATCCCCCGCCCCGGGAAGAAGTCCTGAACTATCTGGCCGAAAACGGGCGGCGCCTCCAGGAACGCATCTTTCACCGGTTGCAGGAATGGGGAAAAGTAACCTCGCCCATCTACCTTTTCGCCGTGAAGAGCCTGGTGGAAAACATCCCCCCGCAGCCGGCCCACTTTCTCAACCGGCGCGGCGAACGCCGTTTCTTCGACCTGGATTTATTTACGACGCCCGCGGGAATCCCGGCCGGGTACGCCGCAACGGCTCGAAACACTGCAGACGGGCAAAACCTGACCAAAAGGATGGCCCAGGCCGGCGAACGGTTTAAAAATTACCGGGTTATCCTGGTCGGCAATTTTCCCGCCCTTCCCGAAGAAAATCCGCCTGGTCTTGCCAGGTACGCCCGGGAATACATCACCGGTCTTTCCCTTTCCTCCCCCAAAGCCGGGGAGACCAGCCGGAAAGTCTTGCCGGCAGACCTTTTCCCCGCAGATCTCATCCCGGCAGCTCTTTTGGAGAACTTCCACCGGCTTGCCGACGACCTCTGGTACCGGGAAATCAAATCGGAACAAACGCGCTACCTGTTATGTTCGAATCCTTTTCAAAATCGCAATTTCATTATTCAAACAAATACCGAAGATCTCCCCGCCTCCGAAATTATCCGGATCTATAACGATTTCGCCGCTGTTCAAGCCCGCTACCGGGTCATCGGATGCCCCGCCCGGCCGGATTGCACCGCCATGAGCCTGCCGGGGCGGATCTTTATTTCCTGGCTGGCCCACCTGGTCGAGAGGCTCCTCGACTATATTTTCCAGGAACAGGGAATTAATATAAATGCGCTTGCCGCCCTGCAAACTTTGGAGCCGGTTAAGATAGTCATCAACGAAATGGGGGGTGAGATCGGCAGTTCGGTAATGGCGATGGATAAGGCGCAGAAAAAAATTCTATCCGCCCTGGAAGCGGGAGTGGCGCCTTCAGAAGCACCTGACGGGTTTCGTCCGACTTCCTGTCCCGCCGGGCAACACCGGCGACACCTTAGAAAACAGAGGTTGGGGATTAGACTCCCAGGCCATTTTCGCAGCACAAACAGAAAACGAAAATGACCGGCCCGCCGTTCGATTTGCCGGGAGCGACATGTGCGTAGGGCCGGGTAACGAGACACGGCGCAGGTGAGGCAAGCGAACCGGCAGCGCGAAACGCGCAAATAACCCAATGATAGAAAACTGACAGCAATCGCCGGAAAACCGAGTAAGAAAAGAAAACTAATGTACCGCGCGCATTTTGCAGCGCTGCCTGGTTCGCTCCGAACCAGGCCGATGTCTCGTCGGCCCGAAGCATCGGAGCGACGGCAAACGAACGGCGGGCGAAAGCCTGTTTTCAGGAGAGAATAACGAGAGTACCGGTCGCCGCGGGCGGCTCCCGGGAAAACCCCGGCGGACCGGACGGGCAGTTCCGTCAAGATTATTTTTGAAACCTGAAAGGGGTGCAGGCAAATGATCGATCCCCTGACCACTGCGCCGGCAATCTTTTTTATCGGTCTTTACGCGGGTATTTTAAGGGTGTGTTACGGAACCGCCGCCCAGTTGCTGGCCGTTCCCCTGCTGAACATCTTCGGCCTTCCGACCGTTTTTGCCGCCGGCACCGCCATCGCCGGGAGCTTTTGCCAGACCGCCGCAACCCTCGTCCAGAAAGGCTCCCTTTCTTACGCGCACCGGCGGCTGGGGTTGGCCCTGGGTATCTTCGGTACCATCGGTATGTTTCTTGGTCATGCGCTGCTCGCCGGAATATCCGCTGTCAACCAGAATATTTTTACCGCCACCTGGACTGTTCTTCTTTTTGCTGCGGGAGCGGCAACCCTGGTGTATTCCCTGGCCAAAGAAAAAAAATGCGGCCCCGGTCAAAATCCCCCTCCGTCCAATTGGCCGTTTTTATTCCGGCCCGGCCCGGGCAACACCCGGTTTATTGAATTTTTGTCTCTCCCGGCGGTTTTCCTGGTCGGGCTGGGAATCGGCTTCGCCACAGGGTTCTGGGGCCTGGGGGCGGGCCTGCCGGGGATCATTCTGCTGACCGGGGTTTTGCACGCACCCCCGCAGGTTGCCGCGGCCACCGACCTGGTTGCCTCCTCGATCATCAGTGCGGCGGCCCTGCTGAGCTACCTTCTCACCGGCCATTTGCATGCCTGGGCCCTGCTCCCCTTTGTCTGCGGACTGTTTGCCGGAAACTGGGCCGGCCATCTGGCGCCCCCGGAAATTAAGGCCGGAATGTTTCGTCCCGCCTTCGCCGGCGTATTGTTCCTGGGTGCGGCGGCGGCGGCCTTAAAAGTGGCCGGCCACGCCAAAATGGCGGGGCTCTTCTTGATGAGCGGCATGATTTTGCTCTGTGCGGCCCTCTTAGCCGGCCACCTGCTCATTAACTTGCTGCTGCAGCGCTCCGGCGAAAAAGAAACCGGCGGTAAGCAATCAGAGCATTCGCCAATTCACCCGTAAAAGCAACCTGTTTATTTCGCTCAAACGACCCCCAGTCTGTTTAAAGCTTTTTTGGTCACCAGGATGAAGCTGGCCAGCTTTTTGGACGTCAGTTCCGTTTCCCAGCGCTCCGCCAAACGAAAAGGCAAAAATACTTTGAATCTATACTTGCCGGTAGCTTCTACTTTCGGCAGTTCCCGCTCCAAGGCCTCCCCTAATTCAAATTCTATTTCTTTTTTCTGGCCCAGGAGCGGCAAAAAAACCTGTTTTTTCCGGCCGTCCATAACCAGGTCCAAAACCAGCAGTTCGCGGCCCTGGTAGGTTCCTTTACGCGGCCTGGTTTTGCCGATGCGGTAATATACGTTTTTATTTTCCAAAACTTTAATGCACCGCCAGGACCCTTTCAGGCCCAGCCACTGGTCGGAGGAAGGATAGAACATTTTAATCCCCCAGCCGCGCAGTATTTCCTGGGTGCGGATAAGCACTTCATCCAGAAACTCGTCGAAATCGCCTGACCCGGTCGCTGCAGAATCTTCTTCGCTTTTTACTTTTTCTTCCTGAAGCCAGCGCTCGAACCAGTTGAGCACCTTTTTATAACTGCTTTGCTGGTACTCCTGGAGAAATGCTTCCTTCTGTCTTGTAAAATGCTTAACAAATTCTTGATTAGTCATTCCCTTCTCACTCCCCACACCGCAAGGAGGCCGCCTTGCCTAATGACCAACCCGAAGAACCCCGCTGGCCGCGAGCAGCAGAATAAGTATTTCCAGCCCGGCAATTGCTGCGTAGGCCATATCCTTGCTCTTGATATAAAAGGGGATTAAAACCAGGTAGCCTGCTATAGTCAGGAAAGCCAGAAAAGCAATGCCGATAAAATTTAGAAAATCGCCGTACATGAGCATCCCCACCCATCCCCAGCCGACGGGCAGGTTCAACTGTTCGTTAAAATCATGTACGTTCATCCCCCAGTAATTGGGAAGCATTGCGGAAGGTACATAGGGAGAAATTATCCCGCTGGCGTACAACAAAAACAGGATCCCGAGAATCAGGATTCCTCCCCAGGCCCCGTAAAACAGAATATTGGCGTATCTGATTTGTTCCGGCGCAATTTGCAGGTTCTGTTTCTCCATAGCATTTTCACCCCCAAATTCCCAGGCCTTTTAACAGTGCCCGCACCCCGGCGAAGAAAAGCATACCGATGACGATGTACCGGACAATCGATGGTTTCGTGACGGCCAGGATTTTTACCCCCAAAAACGAGCCCAGCATGATCCCGATGATGGAAGGAACGGCGATTAAAGGGATGATGCAGCCCTGGTTCAAATAAACCCAGGCCGCGGAAGTGTCCGTGATGGAAAGCAAAAACTTGCTGGTGCCCACGGCCACTTTCAACGGCGCCCCCATCAGCAGGTTTAAAACCGGCACGTTCGCCCACCCAGCACCCAGACCGAACATTCCGGCAAGAACGCCGATGAAAACGAAAAGGAACATTCCCGAAGGAGTCCGCCACACCTGCCAGTTCACTATTTTCCCGGTTGATTCTTCCCGGTAAGAACCTTCTATTTTCAACATCCTGGCCAGGTTATCCGGAGCCTTGACTTCCGGATACTCCGTGTTTTTAGAAAAAATAAACAAAACGGCGATAAAAATTATGGTCAGGCCTAGAGCGGTCTGGACGATCCACGTCGGCGCCGCCAGACCCACAAAAGCCCCGGCAATACTACACGTGGAAGCAATCAGAGCCAAAGGCAGGGTCAAGCGTAAGTTGGCCAGATTTTTCCTGAGCAGGCCCGGGCCTGCCGCCAGGGCGCCCGAGAGGGCCACCAGCAAACCCGCCCCCCTTACGAAGTCCAGGTGAAATGGAAAAAAGCTGCTCACTAAAGGGACGTATAACACTCCCCCGCCCACTCCGGCCAAAACGGCCAGGATGCCCAAGATGATCGTGGCGATAAATAGCGCCAGCGGCCATACCCACCACGGTGGCCCGAGGTGAGCGCTTGTTGCCACTGCCGCTGCGGAGCCCGTCGGCACCGTCGGACTGACGGTCGAAGCCAGGATCCACATGGAGGCTATTTTTTCCAGCATTCCTTCCCCTCCCCCGAAAAATTACGTATGGCAAAACTTTTTCCATCTGCATTTCTTCCTGAAAAATAAAGCGTTCGGCAAGCAATTCCGCCCCTGTCAAACACCCCCTCTCGCTGGTAAAAGTAAAAATAATTCTTCTTCCTCAACTTACCCTTTATCAAAACATACCCTTTGTGCTATAATAAACATGCGTGGAAAATAGAATGCACTTGCTCAATAAAGCACAAACCGTGCCAGCGGACTAAATACAGGCATCTCAGAAGGGACAAAAGACTTAACCCGGCTGAGCCTTGCCGGCGATGTCTAAAAACAAACAGTTAATTACCGAGGGATAAAGTTAACGGGACTTGTGAACGTGATAACATTATTTTTCCGCTGTCTGTTATCAGACAAGGGTTGTTCACAATTCAACAGGAGTTAAATGGCAATGAAATTCTTTCGAGGCAGGACCACTTTACGTTCCCAAATTATCTTAACCATTATTATTTTGCTGCTGATCCCCGTGCTGGTTGTTCTTTACGATATCTTCTTCGCCACCAAAAGCGATGAAATAATGCTCACTGAAAAGGAGGAGCGCCTCCAGTCGATTATCCAAAATCAAATTGTCCCGGGGCTTACCCTTGATTTAGAGAAAAAACTGGCCGGACAGGAAACTGCTGATCTGCCCCCGGAAATTCGCGACAGTCTCATCAGGGAATCTTTCGATGAAGTCGTCAAACCGCTGGTGCCGAACTTTCCGGGAGTCCGGCTGGGGCTCTTTCTTCCCGAAAACCAGCAGATTTTCGTCCACGGCTTTTTGCACGGATACCGGTACCTGTCCCCGGAAGAAGCCAGGCAGAGGGAGAGGCGCATTCTGACGGAAGCCGATTCCGGGTTAATCGCCGTCAGCGCCAGCGGCCGTCCTCTGGCCAAGCTGACGATGAGCTTGAACGACAAAACCATTGAATACTTCGCCCCCATCATAATCCAGGATAAGCTCGTGGCGGTAGTTTGGGCCGACGAGCGCCTGCACCCCATCTTTGCCTTAAGCCAGAGCTTTCGCCTGTTCATCCGCTACATCACCCTTTTCGTCCTCCTGGCCGGTGCCGCCGGGGTATTGATCGTCACCCACAACCTGGCCAAAGGAGTCAGCCTCATCAAGGAAGGTTTAGGCAAAATGGAAAAAGACCTGAACAAACTTCTTCCGGACTTACCCGGCGAAGCCGGCCAGATCGCCCGGGCCGTCAACAGGATGGCCGTCTCCCTGGCCGAAAAGGAAAAGTTGGAAGAGGAGCTGCGCCGCTCCGAACGCCTGGCCGCGCTGGGCCGGCTGGTAACGGGCGTGGCGCACGAGCTGCGCAACCCGATCAGCGTGGTCAAGGCCACCGTTCAATTGATGGAAACGGATTTTCAAGGCGTTGCAAACATCAACGAATATGTTAGTATAATTAAAGAACAGGTCGATCGCCAGAACAGGATCATCCAGGAATTGCTGGATTTCGGCCACCCGGGCAAAAACATTACCCAGCCGGTGGCTGTTAATTCTTTGCTGGAAAAAGTATTGACCTTTACTTCGTCGCTGTTGCGCCAAAATAATATCGAACTAAACCTGGAAACCAAAGAGCGCCTGCCGCTGATCGAAGCGGACGGGGAAAGAATCAAACAGGTTTTTGTAAATTTAATTCTGAACGCCGTTACGGCCATGCCTGAGGGGGGAACCCTGACCATTAAAACCTACCGGGAAAACAACAGCATCTGCTCGGAGTTCAGCGACACCGGTTCGGGCATCGCCCGCGAGCACCTGCCCAAAATCTTCGATCCTTTTTATACAACCAAGGAAAACGGCACCGGGCTGGGTCTGGCCATCAGCCACCAGATCGTCAAAAGCCACGGCGGCACCATCGAAGTGGCCAGCACCGGCCCGCAGGGAACCACTTTTAAAGTAAAGCTGCCGATGGTACAAACAACCAGGGGGTTGGACGATGGTACCCAAAATATTAATTATTGACGACGAAAAACATCTTTGCTGGGCGCTGGAAAAAGCAATGCGCCAGGAAGGGTACAGCACTCTAAGCACCACGAGCGGCAAAAAGGGACTGGAGTTAATCAAGGAAGATCCTCCCTCGCTGGTTATTTTAGATTTAAAAATGCCGGAGATGGACGGGCTGGAAGTACTCAAAAGGGCAAGGGAAATGCAGCCCAGGCTTCCCGTCATCATCCTGACCGCCCACGGAACCATTGAAACGGCCATTGAAGCAATGAAAATCGGCGCGGTCGACTATCTCACCAAACCCTTCGACCTGGATGAATTAAAAATCGTCATCAAACAAAATCTCATGGTCAGCCAGCTGGTCACCGAAGTGAATTTCCTGCGCGCGGAACTGGCCAGAAAATACAGCTCCATAATCGGCGAAAGCAAAGCTATCCAGGAAGTAAAAAAACTGATCGAAAAAGTGGCGAAAAGCAACGCCACAGTGTTGATTACCGGCGAAAGCGGCACGGGCAAGGAAGTGGCTGCGCTGACCATCCACCAGCTAAGCCCGCGCCGGGACGGGCCCTTTGTGCCGGTAAACTGCGCCGCCCTGCCCGAACAACTGCTGGAAAGCGAGCTTTTCGGGCACGAAAAAGGGGCTTTTACGGGCGCGGTCGCCCGCAAGCTGGGCCGTTTTGAACTGGCCGACAAAGGAACGATCTTCCTGGATGAGATTACCGAGATGCCGCTGTCCATGCAGGTTAAGCTTTTGCGGGTGCTGCAGGAAAAATCCTTTGAGCGCGTCGGAGGGACCGAAACCCTGCGCGTGGATGTCCGGGTCATTGCCGCCACCAACCGGGATATCGCATCAGCCATGCAACAGGGGCAGTTCCGGGAAGATCTCTACTACCGGTTAAACGTCTTCCAGATCCACATGCCCCCCTTAAGGGAAAGAAAAGAGGACATCCCTTTGCTGGCTCAACATTTTGTTGAAAAGTTCCGCCCTACCTACCTGGTGAACAAAATCTCCTCCACGGCCCTGGAACTGCTTGTTCGTTACCACTGGCCGGGAAACATCCGCGAACTCCAGAATGTTATCGAAAGGGCGGCGATTATTTGTCAAGGCAACGAAATATTACCCGAACATTTACCTAAAGAATTATTGTCCACGCAAAAAACAACGGCAAGTTCAATAATAAATTTTCCGGACCAGGGAATCTCCCTGGACGAGGTGGAAAAGGAACTGATTTTAAAAGCCCTGGAAAAAACCGGCGGAAACCAGACCAGGGCCGCCCAACTATTGGGGATCACCCGCTCCGCTCTGCTTTACCGGAGCCAAAAATACGGCCTTAACATATAAAAATTTTTTCGAAAAAAGGAGGATTTGCCCACAACTCTTCAGAATATTTTCATTTGAAAAGAGGTTAAACTTTTACAAAAAGACTGGTGGTGATTACGATTTTAACCAACGAAAAGAACAATTTGAAAAAAGAAATAAACACTCCCCAGGGACAGGTGAACATTGAGGGGCCTGTGGAAAGGGATTATCTCGCTTCTCTACTAATTGACCCGAACTTGAGCAACTTTCGCAACCCGTCGCGGCAAAAGGAGGCCTTGATGCTCGTGGCCGACTCCCCGGAAGGAATGGTCTATATAGCCAGGCACGGGAAGACCATTATCGGCTATCTGTCTTTTCACGCGCCCAGCCCCTATACGCGCTGGAGCAGGCACCCGCGCATCCTGGAGCTCGGCGCCATCGAAGTCAGCGCCCGGTGGCGCCGTTTTGGAATTGCCACCGCCCTGCTGAAAGAAGCTTTTCAAAACGATCACTTTGAGGAATATATTGTGATCGCCTGCGAGTTTCAGCAGCATTGGGATCTGCAGGGAACCAGGATGAACGCCTGGAATTACCAGCGGATGCTAAGCAGGCTGTACGGAAGCGTAGGCTTTAAGAAAAGGCGCACGGACGATCCGGACATCCTGGAACACCCCGCCAATATGCTTTTGGTGCGCTTCGGCAGCAAGGTAAACAACGCCTACATCAAAGCCTTTGAAGAGCTAACCTACCAGCAGTCGCTGGTGGAGTAGGGACCGGAAAGGGGCATAAGCAAAGCGGCCGGAAATAAATTTCCATGGTGATTGGTTTGTTGACGCCTGAAAACCTCCTGGAGAGAAACAAAAAATCAAACCCGGGAGGTTTTTATATAGGGCAAAAGAACTTATTTTCTTAATAGAATTTACGAATAATTTAACGAGGTGATCCGATGAATCGCCAGGGTTTATACAGGTATAAAAATTACTGGCCCCGGATAGCCGAGAACGTCTTTATCGCGCCCGGCGCGCGGATCATTGGACGCGTGGAAATCGGCGAGGCGGCAAGTGTATGGTTTAACACGGTCATCCGCGGCGACGTCAACGAAGTAAAAATCGGCCCGTACACAAATATTCAGGACGGCTGCACGCTGCACGAAGAAGACGACGCTCCCCTGACTATCGGCGAACGCGTGACAATCGGCCATAACGCCATTATTCACGGCTGCACCATCGGCAAGGGAGCACTCATCGGGATGGGCGCAATTATTTTAAATAAGGCCGTCGTAGGAGAAAACGCGGTTGTAGCCGCCGGCTCGCTGGTTGTCCAGGGGCAGGAAATTCCCCCGGGGCACCTGGCGATGGGTTCGCCGGCAAAAATTATTCGCGCTCTCACCCCGGAAGAAAGCAAAGAGTTCCAGCGCGCCGCGGAAAATTACCGGCGGCGCGCCAGGGAATATTCAGAAAACACCCCGGAACCCTGACAAAACCGGTCCCAAAAGACACGTTCCGACATTGCTGACGAAACCTGTCACCTGAAGATTTTTCAGGCAATTTCCCTTTTTCAGGCTTACCAGGGTAAAAATAACGAAAAAAATAATTGTAAAAATTTTTGGGAAAAAGAAGGAGATTATCAAAACATGAAGAATAATATGGAAAGGGCGGTAAATTTTACTCTGGGAAATTTTGTGACAGGGAAGTTGGGACGTGTCGGAAAGCTTTTGGGCAGCCGCAAGCGAGGAAATAGTAATGGATAAAATGCCCCTAACCGCT
Source organism: Bacillota bacterium (assembly GCA_040755975.1). Taxonomy (GTDB): domain Bacteria; phylum Bacillota; class Desulfotomaculia; order Desulfotomaculales; family Nap2-2B; genus JAIMBK01. The sequence continues at coordinate 49,795 of JBFLZY010000006.1, forward strand.
TTAGTGTTCCAATCTATCCCGGAAAGCATAATTCTTTTCGCCCTGGGCCTCACCCTGATGGGTGTTCCCTTACGCTGGAAAAGGATTGTTCCGGCAGCTTTAATTTTATCAGCGACTTCCTATTTAGTACGAAGCATGCCGCTACCTTACGGAATACATACTATAGCCAGTTTGCTGGCCTTGTATTTGTTGTTTATTATCCTTTTTCGCACCCCCATCTTGCTTTCGGCAATAGCTGCTCTTTCAAGTTTAATTGCGTTATTAAGTTTAGAGCTCTTATTATGGCCGTTCATTTTCTTTGTAACTAATATATCAATTAAAGATATCTGGCATCAACCCATTTTACGCATTGTAATACCCTTACCGGAGTTAGCTTTATTGAGCATAATAACCTGGTGGTGTAAAAAGAACAAAATTACACTTTCTACCTTTTGGCCTTTCCATAAAAAACAAAAATAGGAGCATGAATCATGAGCGTAATATCATCCAATTACGCATTAATTATCTTCCTGCTATGCCAATCCTTTATTCTCTGCCTGGTTACACAGTATATCATCATCAATAACTTGACAATTTACATGGGTATAATCGTGGTTGTCACTCTAATTGTAATAGGCAATGCCATCATGAGTTTTTTAATTCTCAAAAGGTTGGTACAAAGCGAATATCAAAGTATCTTACTGGAACAACAAGCCCGGAGCATAGAAGACATTCAGGAGTTAATCTGTAACATTCGCGCCCAGCGCCACGATTTTCTCAATCACCTGCAGACCGTTTACGGCCTTTTGCAAATGAACAAGGCGGAAAGCGCCCAGAGCTACCTGGCCGAAGTAGTCAGAGAAGCGCGGACGTCCGCCCAGCTCATTAATCTCAAGCAACCGGAGGTGGGGGCGCTAATCCAAAGAAAGGTAAACCAGGCCGCGGCCCAGGAAATCAGCTTTAACCTGACCATCCAGAGCGATTTGCACGCCGTACCGGTCCGTCCCTACCAGTTGAACCGGGTTCTGGGCAACCTGATTGACAACGCCTTTGAAGCCGTTATGGGGCTGGAACCGAAAGAGCGCTTCGTTAAGGTTGAAATCAGCGAAAACGAAGAAAATTACATCATCAAAGTTCTCAACTCGGGACCGGGTTTAAAGCCCGAAATTCTTGATCATATCTTTGCGCCCGGGTTCTCCACCAAAGGTTCAAACCGGGGTATGGGCCTCTCCATTGTTCGCGAAATAGTGGAGGAGCACGGGGGAACAATTTCGGTGTCTTCTCCGCCGACGATCTTTACGGTAAAATTTTCCCGGCCGGGAGGGAAAGGCAATGATTCATAACTTTGCCGTGAGGCTGGCCGCTATTATCGCTGGAGAATTGAAGATGAACGAGCGGCAGGGAATCATTGCTTATGGTCTGGAAGTAATTATTGGCGCCTTGATAAAGTTAATTCTATTTGTCACGCTCCCGGTTGCCTTGGGAATCTTTCCCCAGGTAGCCGCCGCCGCGCTGGCCAGCATCATTTTTCGCCTGGCTGCCGGGGGGGCTCACTGTACGGCTTATTACCGCTGCCTGGTCAGTTCCCTGGTCACTTTTTTAGCTATTGGAGCACTGGCCCGCTATCTGGCTGCCTATTCTCTCCCGCTGCAAACGATAGTCATTTGCGTCACCGCCTGGTCGCTGGTCATTGTGTGGCGCTGGGCGCCGGCAGACACACCGGCAAAACCGATTGTTAACTTACTCCACCATAAGGGCCTACGAATTGCATCTCTAATAATAGTAGCTTTCTATCTTGTTACAGGGTTGTATACTCCTTTAAAACCAGACCTTGTTCTGGCGGCATCATTAGGTTTTTTCATTCAGGCTTTTACGATCACTCCGGCGGGATACCGCTTTATAGAAGCAGTAGACAGGCTCCTTTCCCGGCAAATAACTCCCTGCAGGGATTAAAAAAAGGAGGTGAAAAAGGTGAGGTTCAAACACTGGCTGATGAGCATTATAGCTGCCGTAGCCATGGTTGTTGCTTCAACGGGCGTCTACCCTGCCAGCGCGGGTTTCTGGTACCAACCGGAAATACCCCCGGAACTGCGCAAATAGCCTTTTCAGGGGATAGAAACCGCGGTCTATCCCCTTTTCTTTCTCTCAACCAGCGTTCCCTCACCTTTTACACCCCGACCAGGGCTACTTCCTCCCTGTCCAGCGTCTGGCGAATTGCGCGCACGAAGTCCGCCATATAAGCGTCCTTTCCCGCCGCCCGTTCGATCTGCCGTAACAGGTCGATTTCCCGGCGCAAGATGGAGAAGATATCCCCCTCTTCAAGGTTGCATTTTTGCATGAGCCCCTCAAAAGAGGCGCCGCGGTACCAGGCAGCGGCCAGCGTCGCCGGCAGGTGGCTCCAGACGCACATATGCTCGGGAACCCCGCTCCTTAAAAGGAACTTCCGGAGGTCCACGACGTGTTCTAAGGAAAAGGGGCACCTTTCCACCCATTCATCGCGGCCGGGCTGGTAGTCGACGCCAGCCAAAATGGCCGCCGCCTCTTCCGGGGAGGCTTCCAAAAGAATCCCCGAGAAAACCAGTTCGGTCACCAGGACTTCCTGAACGTGCAGCTCCAGCGCAAATTTCCCGCGGGCAAGCAATTCCCTGCCCCGCACGTAACCCAATTCTTCCAGCAGACGCCAGACGTTTTCAAACTCCAAAACAAAATCCCGCGAGTTCTTTTGTAAATTCTCGATGCGAGCGGTTAAATAAGTTTTTCGTTCGGCAAAACCTTTTAGCTTTTTCTCGGCTTCCGCGCAGCTGTTATAGTTGCAATCTTTTCGGCCTTCCTGAAGCAACTTCCTCAGCTCCTCCCGGCGCTCCCGGGCGCCGGGGCGATGGCGGTATTTACGCCGCTTGAGATGATTGAGCTCCCGTTTTAAAGCCAGGCGGTGCAGCTGGCAGGCGGGCGTATCCTTCTCCGGGCAAAAACAAGCCGCCAGCCGTTTTTCCTTTTCCGTAAGAGTATTTAGCTCCCGCCGCAGCTGCCAGATTTCCCGGTTATTCTGGTAAACGGCCAGGTTTTGCTCCAAAAACCGCTTAATCTCTTCGTCAGTTTTCCAGTACAGCAGGCTCAAGACCGTGTTCGGCGAAATCGCCAGGCGCCCCCTGACCGGCTCTACATCCAGCTCGTTATAAAAACCTGTTTGTTCCGGATATTTCTCGTCAATTCGGACGTAAACGTGCCCCACCCGGTCGTACCCGCGGCGCCCGGCCCGGCCGGCCATTTGAAAAAATTCCCGGTTCATTAAACCGCGAAATTCCCGCCCGTCCCACTTGCGGCAGGAATCAAACACCGTGCTGGCGGCGGGAAAATTAACCCCCAGCGCAAAGGTTTCCGTACAAAACAGCACGTAAAGCAACCGTTCTTCGTAAAGCCTTTCCACCAGCTCTTTAAGCACCGGGGGCAGCCCCGCGTGGTGGTACCCGATTCCCTGCAAAAGCAGGCGGCGCAGGTTTTGCCGCCGGAGGGTGAATAAGCCGGGGTAACTCTCTTCCGCCTGCCTGATCGCTCTCCTTACCGCCTGTCTTTCCCGGCCGGTTAAAAAATCAAAAGCGCGGCCCAGTTCCTCGGCCAGCATTTCCGTCCGGCCCCGGCCGAAGGCAAAATACAAAGCGGGTAAATGATCTTGAATTGTTTCGATCACTTCTACGCAGTTAGAATTGTTCTCGGCCATTCGCCATTCCCCTGAAATAGATTCGCTGCCAGACGAATCAAGGTAACTCCCTACGCCTTATGAAAAGGCTGCCTGTCCTCGTCGTACCGGTAGCGGCCTCCGCCCGTCACGCGCCGCATGCGCCGGGCTTCCTGGCGCTTTGCCACTTCGGCGCGCGCTTCCGCCTCGTCCAAAATATCGCCGCCAGGCGAAAGCCAGTTGATTTTTAAGGGGACGGCGCGTCTTTTTTCCTCAATCACCTTAATCGGGGAGCCCCTTATTTCCCCCATCCAGACGGCTATTTCGCGGATATTGGGCACTGTTGCAGACAAGCCCAAAATCTTAATGTGCCCGGGAGCGAAAATAATGCTCTCTTCCCAGGTAGTGCCCCTTTCCAGATCGTCTAAATAATGCATCTCGTCGAAAATAACGTGGGAGGTGTTGGCCAACATTTCCGGGTTGGCGAAACACCAGTTCCGAAAAATTTCGGTCGTCATGACCAGTATAGGGGCTGTTTCGTTAATGGAGAGGTCGCCGGTGATTAAACCAACTTTCTCCCGCCCGAACAGGCGGCAAAAATCCCTGTACTTCTGGTTGGAAAGCGCCTTTAAGGGCGAAGTGTAGACGGCGCCCTTGCCTTCGGCCAGCACTTTCTCCAAAAGCTTCTCGGCAATCAGGGTTTTTCCCGTGCCCGTAGGGGCGGCCACCAGAACAGAATTACCGGCCAGCAAGGCGGCAATGGCTTTTTCCTGAAAGGGGTCCAATTGAAAGGGGACCGGCCCGGAAACCGCGCCCGGATTCCGCCGGCGACTGCCTTTTTTCAAATCAACCAACGCCTTTCCGCGGATCTACAGGTCTGCAGGATAAAAACTTACCCCCTACATTATACACCATACCGGCAACCAGGCAATGCGTTAACAAAAAGTTAACGCAAGGTAAAATAGTGTTCTCTCCTGGCAAAAATTAAGGTATAATAGGAGTAATAAGATCTTAAAGGGGTGGGGTCCCGTGCCTCAAAAATACCCGGTCGACTACCGGGTAAATATGCAAAACGGACAGATTTTGAGCGTTGAAGTAACCTGTTGCCAGCGCCGCATCGGGGAAATCCGCTTTAAGGACGGACAGAGCATCAAATGTCCCGGCTGCGGCACAATTCATCTTGTGCGTTTGCAGCACAACCATTTTCATTTGAGCCAGGAAAACCCGCGCGTTTCAAGCACCAAAACATAAAATGGCTTCCCGCACCAGCTTGGCCGCCAAAAAAGAGGTGCGCTCGGACGGGTCGTAAACCGGGCTGACTTCGACTATATCCATGCCCACCACCTGCAGGCCGCTCTTCTGCAAATAATGCAGCACCCGGATTATTTCCTGCGGGGAGCAGCCTCCGGGTTCAGGCGTGCCCGTCCCCGGAGCATAAGCGGGATCCAGCACGTCTATGTCCAGCGTCACGTAAAGCGGCCTGTTGGCAAGAGCGCCGGCTATTTCTTGCAAAGGAGACAACACCTCGTTGCAGAACAGGTTGGTATGCTCGCGGGCATAATGAAATTCTTCCCGGTCGCCGGAACGAACCCCCAATTGATAAATGCTTGGCCCCCCCACTATCTCGGCCACCCGCCTCATTACCGTGGCGTGGGATAATTTTTCGCCGCCGTAGGTGTCCCGCAAATCCAGGTGGGCGTCCAGTTGCAGAACGGCCAGTTCCGGGTAAAAACGGGCGGCTGCGGCTATCGCCGGCAGGCTGATTAAATGTTCCCCGCCCAGCAGGAGGGGGAACTTTGCCCGGGCAAGCAAACTTTCGACGGCAAAAGCGATGCGCCGAACGCTTTCCTGGACGTTTCCGGGGGGAAGGACGAGATCGCCCCCGTCAAAATATTTATAATCCCTTAAATCGCGGTCCAGATCGGGGCTGTACTCTTCCAGCCCCTGGCTCACCCGGCGGATGTGCAGGGGGCCCAGGCGCGCTCCCGGACGAAAAGTAACGGTAAAATCCATGGGGGCGCCGCAAATAATCACCCTGGCTTCGGCAAAATCGGCAGTGGCGCCCATATACCCGCTATTCTTTTCTACGAAATCCCACATGCTCCTCGTCATCCCCCCTGGTCTTCACCGGCGAACCATCCTTCCCGGTCAACTTCCCGTTTTCAGCAGATCCGCCACGAAAGGCGGCAGGACAAAAGCGCTTTTGTGCACTGCCGGGCTGTAATAACGCGTGCCCAGCTCGGGAAGGCCGGCCACCTCCACCTGCAAGGGATCGTATTTTTTGCTGCCCAGCGTAAAAGTCCACAATCCGCCCGGATAAGTGGGAACGCAGGCAAGGTAAAGCCTGGTAACCGGGAAGATCCCGGAGATATCCTGAAAAACGCGCGAAATCAGCTCGCCGTTAAAAAACGGGGACTCCGTTTGGGCCACAAAAAGCCCGTCGTCGGTCAAAGCCCGAAAGACGTCCCGGTAAAAGGCGGCGCTGAACAACCCTTCCGCCGGCCCGACAGGATCGGTAGAATCAATGACGATCATATCGTAAACGCCCTGGTGCTCCCGCACGTGCCTGATCCCGTCAGCAATAATTATTTCTACCCGCGGGTCGTCCAGGCCGGAGCTGATCTCCGGCAAAAACCGTTTTGCCGCCTCACATACCCGGCCGTCAATTTCCACCAGGGTCGCCTTTTCCACCCGGCGGTGCTTCAAAATTTCCCTGATCGACCCCCCGTCCCCGCCGCCGATGACCAGAACGCGCCGCGGCAGCGGGTGGGTGTTCAAACCAACGTGCGTGATCATCTCGTGGTAAACAAATTCGTCAGTTACGGTGGTTTGAATTACGTCGTCCAGAACCAGCATCCGGCCGAATTGAACAGTATCGTAAACGGCCAGTTCCTGGAAGGGCGTTTGCTCATAATGCAGCAGCTTTTTCGTCCGGCAGCTTAAGGCCATATCCGGAGTCTGGAGTTCCGTAAACCAGCAATTCATTCTTCATCTCCCTACCTTAACATGATCAGCCCAAAGCTAATACCACATGGGCACGGCGGCCAGGGCGCAGCCAATTTTTTCTACTTTATGCTCCACCGAAGCTATTTTTATATCAACCAGCTGAATCTTCCGGACAGCAAAGGCTTCTTGAAGCATTTCTTGAATCCTGTTCCGCGCCTCCATTTGCGCACAGCGGCCGGCAAATTCCATGATCACGCCAAAAGAATTTAACCCCACGCCGACGCCTACCGCCGCGGAAATCAACTCGCCGGGAACCTCGCTAATAATGTACCCGTAAGCAACCGGCACCAATGCACCTACCGGAATAACCGGTTCCGGGCAGTACTGGGCACCGGGCGGAAGAATACTGCTTACCCGGATCAGGTTGATGTTGCCGATTCCCCCCGCCAGCAGGGCTTGATCAAAGGCGGTGAGAGGAGTAGCGCCCTCCGCACTGGCAGCGGTAAGAAAATATTTCCGGGGGGTGGGCAGCATTAATCATCCCTCCTTAGCATTTTTATGCCAAAGCAACAAATTAATTATAGCAGAAGAATTTAAAAAGGGAAGTATTAAATTGATTTCCCAGATTTTACTAGTATAGGTAATTGCCCCTGGTGAGATTCTATAAAAGAATGTTTTTAAATTAACAACAATTTAGGAGGTATATCTATGGCAAAAACCGTAATCAGTACATTTAACTCGCGGGATTCAGCCGAACGGGCGGTGAGCGACTTAAGGAGCAAGGGGTTCGATCGCGAAATCTCCATTGTGGCAAAAGACGACCAGCGCGCTCAGGCACGCAGAAGAGATGACAACGCCCTCAACATGGGCGGCGATCCCGTCTTTGAAGGCACCACCACCGGCGGGGTGCTGGGCGGGCTGGCCGGGCTGGCGGCCGGCGCGGGCGCCCTGGCCATTCCCGGGATCGGCCCGATCATTGCCGCCGGCCCGATCGCCGGTTTGCTTTCCGGGGCCGCCACCGGCGGAATCGCCGGCGGCCTGCTGGACTGGGGCATTCCCGCCGAGCGGGGCCGTTATTACGAAGAGCGGGTGAAGCAGGGGAACATCCTGGTCTCTGTGCGCACGGCCGACAACAAGGCCAGCGACGCCGCCAGCGTACTGCGCAGATATGGCTCCCGGGACGTAGAAATCCACTGAACCACCCCACGGTTAATTTTGGATAAATCGCCTGGCGGCAGGGTGTCTCACCACCAGTGGGACACCCTGCTTTTTTATTTTGGCGCGGCGCCGGGCCAACTAAACGCAAAGCAAAAGGCGCCTAAGGGACAGGAAAAACCATCGGCACTTTTTTAAAGGGCAGAAAGGAAACAGTTAACTAACTGTCGTATTATATCCATATAATAGCAAAACAGGTAGGTGTTAGCAAACGTGAAGAAGGGGTTTTTTATCCTGGCCTTCTTCTTTTCGCTCTACCTTTTTTATCTGCAAGGCTCCTCCTGGCCATTTCAGCAAAATAAAACCGACCAGTTGATCTATTTATGCCAGGAGGAGTTCCAGACGCTGGACCCTGCCCGGGCGCAAGATTACTCTTCGCTTAAAGTCATCGCCAATATATACGAAGGTCTGGTTAGATTTAAACCGGGTTCATTTGAGGTGGAGCCCTGTCTGGCCACCGGCTGGAAGGCTTCTCAAGACAAGCTCAACTGGACATTCAAACTTCGACCGGGGGTAACCTTCCACGACGGGACGCCCTTTGACGCCGCTGCCGTCAAATATAGCTTCGACCGGCAAATAAACAATTTGACGGCAAATACTTCCATGGTCTTTGGCATGGTTGAATCGATCCAGGTTCTTGACCGGCTTACCGTTCGTTTTAAGCTTAAATTTCCTTACGCGCCCTTTTTAAACAATCTGGCCCTGCCTTTCGTCACCCCCATCGTCAGCCCGGCGGCCCAAAAAGACGGGGGCGATCCAGCGCTGCAGCCCGCGGGCACCGGGCCGTACATGCTGGAAAAACGGGAGCAGGAACGGGAAATCATTTTAAAGGAAAATCCGCTTTACTGGGGTGAAAAACCGGCCCTGAAGAAAATTATCTTCCGGACGGAAAGCGACGCAGCCAAAAGAAAGCGGCTCATTTTAAGCGGGAGGGCGGACGTGATCGATGCCGCTCCGGAAGACATTCCTGCTCTCGAAAACAAGGGCATCAAGATCTGGCGCGTTCCCGGCGCAGATATAAGCTACCTCGGCTTTTACACAAATAAAAAACCCTTTCAGGACCCCGGGGTGAGGCAGGCCGCCTGCCGCGCCATCGACCAGCCGCGCTTGCTTCAGGAACTGTTCGGGGAAAATGCAATTCCGGCCAAAGGCCCGCTGCCTCCGGGAATCCTTGGGCACGCGCAAGAACTCCGGCAGCTTCCCTATGACCCGCAGGAGAGCCGCCGCCTGCTGGCCGCCGCCGGCTATCCCCGGGGTCTGCCGATAACCATTATCACCTACGCCGGGGAGCGCCCCTATAATCCGGCGGGAGGGGAAAAACTGGCCCGGGCGCTGGCAAAACAACTCGCCGGAGCCGGTTTTAAAACCAGAGTTGTTGTCCACCCGTGGGAAAAATTTAAAAAAGCCCTTCTCGATCAGGAAGGCGACGCCTTCTTATACGGCTGGATCAGCGATAACGGCGACCCCGACAACTTTCTCTACACTTTATTTTCCTCCGCCCAGATCACCACCGGACTAAACGCCACCCGTTACCACAACCAGAGGATCGATACGCTGCTCATTACGGCCCAAAGAACTCCGGACCCCATTTTACGCGCCCGCCTGTACCAGGATATTCAAAAGCAACTTTTGCAAGAAACGCCCGCCTTCTTTATCAACCACAGTCTTCTGGCCGTCGCCGCATCCCCGGCGGTTTCCGATTTGACGCTTCACCCGGGCGGCTTCATTTATTTCCAGAACGCAAAAAAGCAAAACCGCAATAAATTTTCCCCAAACAACGAATAATTACCCGTTTTGTGGATATGCTAAAAAAAGCAAAAATATGGCAAGGAGGAAAAAGTATGGTTAACCAACTCCAGCAACAACTCCAACGTTTGCGCGACGAAGTTAACTCTATCTCGCAACTGGCCGCCCAGCTGCAACAGGCCGAGCAAAACAACTCGGCGCAACTGCAGCAACTCCAGCAAAAAGAAGTTTTTGCCGCCCAAAACCTGCAGCGCATCCAGTACCTGGCCAGCCGGCTCCACCAGGACATCACGCAGGCCAGCAACATGGCGCAACAGTTAACCGGCGCGTCCACCTTCCCGCAGGCCCAGGCGACTTACCAGTACGCCGCGCCTACCGGCTATGCACCGTTCCAGTACCAGCCGGCAACCGCCCAAACTGGTTGGGGCGCGCAGCCTTTCGCGGGGCAAACCGCCTGGGGAGGACAACAAACCGGTACCTTTCAAAGAGGCTTCGGAGCTCAATACGGTTACGGCGCCGGGCAGCTGGAAACCGGCGCCCAATACGGCGCTCCCGTTACGGGATGGTCCGCCCAGTATAGCCCGCACCAGGTCAGCCCGACGACTCAGTACACGGCCGGCCAGATCAGTCCCGCTGCGCAATACGGCACAGCCCGGCAGGGCGGCTGGACGACCCAATATACGACCACACCCGGACAGTGGAGCGCGACCCAGAGAAGCGAAGCGCAAATCGGCCAGGGCACGGAAAATCAATTAATCTGGTCCGGTCAGGCGCAGGCAGGCTGGGGCGGCGGTCAGGCGCAGCCCGGTTGGACCGCTCAGGGGGGCGGCCAGACCCAGACGGGTTGGAGTGGCCAGTGGGGCACCCAGACCGGCCAGCTTACCCAGTACGGCGCTACTGGAGCAGAAATGGGCTACGGGCAGGGTTTAGGCCGGACCGGCTTTGAAAGCGCCCAGTACGGCGGCCAGTTCTTGGGGCAGCGCTAGGAAGCCGCCTGCCCCTCTCCCGCCGTCGCCGCCCTTATACTCCCGGAAAACAGCAAGGGCAACTTGCCGGACAAGGCGATAGGGCATAAGTTAATGAGGACCGCGGTTATGCCGCCGGCCCTCATTTTTTCGGCCAGCAAAAAAAGACAACATTCACCTCTTAACATATTATACCAATTATAGTATAATTAAACAAAATCATGCGAGGTGGTCTGCTTTGGCAAAGGTTTTGCGGGAAGGGGCTTCCTACAACCAGCGCGAAGTCCTTGATTTGCTGGTAGAATTCTCCGGGTTCAAAGACCGGGTGCAAAAGAAATTCAAAGATTTATCGCGGGAACTGGAAGGCAAGCCGAACGAACACGAATTGTGGGTTAACCTTTACCTGGTGTCCGCTGATTACGCCGAGGAGCTGGCCATCAAAAAACAAAAGCAGGAGGCCCTGATGCAAAAGGCATCTTAAAAACCTGACGCGCGAAACCATTACCCACGTGGAACCACTATCTACCCTTGCCACTGAGCTGCCCATGTGATATAATTAATGGCGTGATAGATTTGAATTGGTACGGGGGCATAGCTCAGCTGGGAGAGCGCTAGAATCGCACTCTAGAGGTCGGGGGTTCGAGTCCCCTTGCCTCCACCAGGAATGACAAGGGTTTGCGGGATCGGAGATTTACACTTAAAAGAAAATTTACCCTTATTTTACCCTTATCGGATTCTCAGGCTTCCGTTGCGGAAGCTCCTTTTTTTCTCCTGAAAAGTTCGTTCAGCCTAGCCGCTGCTTTCTTCTTCAGTTCTGGGTCAACGTGGCTGTAGGTGTCAATCGTGGTGGTAATCTTTGCGTGACCTAAAAGTTCCTGCACTACCTTTGGGTGTTCGTTCAGCTCCAAAAGCCGGGTGGCGAAGGTATGACGCAAATCGTGGAATCTGGTTTTTGGTATTCCCGCCCGCCTTAAAAGCCTTTCAAATTTGCGGGTGAAATTCCGGGGGTCAAGGGGTTTGCCGTCCTCCAGGCAAAACACCAGGTTTTCATTGTGGTAATTCTGGCCGAAAAACAACCGTCCCTCGTTCTGTCGGGTCTTGTGGGCCTTTAGTTCTTTTAGAATGTCCTCCGGGATTGGGATTATACGCTTTGAAGATTTTGTTTTTGGATCAAGGTAATCAAGCCTGGTTTTCCTCCCGCCGTTTTTGGAAGGGTCGTCAACCTTAACCCTGGCAAGCGATTCTTTCACGGCAAGGACGCCGTTCTTTAAGTCTACGTTGTCCCACTTTAAGGCCAGCAGCTCCCCGCGCCTTAAGCCTGTTCCTAATTCCAAAAGAAAGGCAGCATATAACCTGTCTTGTTCGGCCAGACTTAAAAACTTGTCCATCTCCTCCGGCTTTAAGGGCCGCATTTCCCTTTCCTCTTTTTCCGGTAAATTAACTGCCTCAGCTACATTGCGGTAAATAAGCTGCTCTTTAACGGCTTGCTTCAACGCTTCATGGATTACCGCATGCATATAGCGAACGTAATCTGGAGATAGGCCGCCTTTGCCGTCCACCCTGCCTTTCTCCAGCTTTTCTTTGTACAGTTTTTGGAGTTCGCCCGTCTGTAGCTTGTTCAGGGGAATATTACCAATCGCCGGCTTAATATGGCAGCGAATTAGCGTTTCATATCCCGCCCAGGTGGTGGGCTTTAGCTTCAGCTTTTTATAATCGGCAAGCCATTTATCCAGCCACTGGCCTACCGTCACCTTGTGGGGTTCAATGAAGGCGCCCGTGGCCTGTTCGTTAACCGCCTTCGCCAGCCAGTCCCTGGCGTCCTCCCGCTTCTTGAAATACTTGCTGATTTGCTTTTGCCTGCCCGTGGCCGGATCATAACCTACCGTAATCCGGGCCTCCCATAAACCGTCTTTCTTGCGCTTGCGAATGGTTCCCTCCCCGTGGCCGCGTTTAGCCATCCCTCTTGCCCCCCTTCCTGGCCTTTTCCCTCTCAATATACTCATTCACCGCGATGACCACCAATTTCCCCAAGGACAAACCCATCAGCGCCGCTTCCGCCTTGGCCTTCCTGTGCCATTCAATTGGCACCCGGACGCAAAACTTGTGTTCCTCGGCCATAAAAAAACACCTCCTGCCAATATTGTATGAAAAGCTAGATTGTATGTCAAGCATTATTTTCTTCCGGAGGAAATATATTGCCGTCCATCATTTCCCTCCTAATTTTCTAAAACTAAGACGAATCAAAAAAAATCGATGTTCCATTATCTTAGAAGAAAAATTCGATATATCGAAATTCTATTTTGATAGAAAAAACCTTCCTGGAAAACTCCAGGAAGGTTTGTGAGTCACTTACATTAACGACTTTCAACTCTAATGCTCTGGGTTTTATCATCCCATTCTACATAAAAACCCAACGCTTCCCCTATAAACCGCAAGGGCACCATTGTTGTTCCGTGAATAATGAAAGGTTCTGTGTCCATGAATCGTTCTTCCCCATTTAAAAGTAAGCGTTTCTGTCCCATTCTAAGAGCAACAGCGCGTTCGCCACGCAAATAGGTTATTTTATAATCAACCGGGTCCCAATCAATAGTGGCGCCCATTGCTTCACCGATAAAGCGAAGAGGTACCATCGTCCGGCCATCTTTAATAAGCGGGGCCACAATGAGCGTCTTCGTTTCCCCGTTAACCACCGCTTGCTGTTTGCCGATGGTGAGGGTAATTATAACCCGCATTTCTGTTGGCGTGGCAGAAACTTCATTGGAAGGCGGGCTAAGTGTTCCGTCCGTGTAAAGGGCACGGATGACATAATAATAGGTCTGGCCGTTTTTAACTGCGTAATCAGTGAATTTTGTTTCTAACAAGGGAAAGTCGTTGATTCGGTCCGTATTTGTTGCTTTGCCCGGCTCGGTAGCACGATAAACATAGTACCCCTTTAGCGCCTTGCCGGAAGGCGGAGTATGAAGTTGCCAGCTAAGAGATACGTAGCCGATACCGGCAGTTGCAGATAAACCCGTGGGCGGGGATATGATTTCAGCCGATTGCCGAGGCAAGGTCGGAAGTGTTACCTCTATAGGCTTCGGTAGATGAATCTCTTGAGTTGACTGTGATCTGACCACTACCTGGATTGGTTCACTTGTAGCTCCATGATAACCAGCCGTTATATTGGCGGTACCAGGCTTTAAGGCGCGAAATGAAGCGGTTAATCCGGTTGTTTTGTTTTCTTTTACGGAATCAAATACTACGATAGCCGGGTCACAATTGAGAATAAGACTGCCACTGTCAAATGTTATTGATCCCCTCATTCCCGGAACATAAAAAGCACCAATTTCTAAAGTACCGGTTTCCCCAACATCAAGCTCTATTCTTTTTGGATAAAGGTTGACTTCTCTTTTTAACCCTGCTGTTTCTACCCAAATAAACATCCTATCGCGGGCGTGGGGGTATTGCTTATGAATTACCTCGATCTTGGCAGTACCGGTCTTAAGTGCCTTTATCCCTTTAACACTGGGATGACCTGGCAAACCAGAATCAGTATATATTACTTGTACTACCTCAGGATCATCAACTAACCAATCACATTCCTCAGTAAAGCATGGATAGCCATGTTCCCCAAGATAAAGAGTCCCTGCACTTACACTGTAAACCTCCCCCGGATATAAACTACAAGAATCTACCATTTCCAAATCGGCGTGCTCTGGTAAGTCACCACTATTTTGAAGCCCATCTCTTGGTGATTCTCCCCTTTCAGTTGAATTCCTGCCGGGTAAAGGTTGCTCTGAACTGCCCCTTCGCACGGGAACAGAAATAGAGACTTCCTGAGATGAAGGCGTAAAACTGCCATCTTTGTAAATCGCTCTCACAGCGTAATAGTATGTTACGCCCGGTTCAACGTTATAATCATCATATACAACAATGTTTCCGTAGATTTGATAAATACCATCGGACGATCCGATGATTTCTCCATTTGCTGCCTTGCCAGGCTCTTTGCTTCTCTGAACTATATAAGTTTTAACATTCTCGTCGCGTTTCCACCTCAGCATAACATAATCGGCAGCACCATTGACAATATCTGCGGTAAGCCCTTGAGGAGCAAGTAAAGCCTGGTCAATTAGGCGTCGGGCGCGGGAAAGAGGAGAGTAGATGGCAATCGCCTTTCCAATAACATTACTTACCGGTAGGGGGCCCCAATATCGACTATCCTCACTGTTATTACGGTTATCCCCAAGCACAAAAAGATAACCGTTTGGTACTTTAACAGGGCCAAAATTTCCTGTATTATGCTTGATGTAAGGTTCCTCGAGACAATTACCATCAATATATACTTTTCCGTTCCGTATTTGGACGGTTTCCCCACCGATTGCAATAACCCGCTTAACGAAGGTTTTCTTTGGATCACGCGGATATTTAAATGCTATAATATCCCCTCTTGACGGAGAAGTATTAAGATAGGAAAGCTTGCTTACCAATATCCGGTCTCCCTGGAGTAGAGTTGGTTCCATAGAACCACTCGGAACATAGAAAGGTTCGATTATTCCTTCTCTGATAAGCCAGGCAGCAACTACTCCAGTGATAACGTCACCGATAAAAGCATAGGCAGGTTGAATTTCGTATCTGTCTTCCGTTAAGTAAACATCCAAGCTATTTTCAGAAGAAGAATCTCCTACGTAGCTTGCCGATGCTGAGGCAGCAGGCGGCATGGTTGTTAGAAAAAGCGCCAATAACAAAACTAAAGCCATTATCTTCCGGAAGATAAACATAAATTTTTGTAACCCCCTTGTTTTAGATT
Source organism: Bacillota bacterium (assembly GCA_040755975.1). Classification (GTDB taxonomy): domain Bacteria; phylum Bacillota; class Desulfotomaculia; order Desulfotomaculales; family Nap2-2B; genus JAIMBK01. The sequence goes on from JBFLZY010000006.1 coordinate 65,108, forward strand.
TCGGCTTACTGCCCCTGCAACAGATACCTTCTCTTGACTGACGTAACATATATTCTCTTTTAATCTTCTGGTTATTTATTTAAGAAGGCTTAATTTCATTTCGCACAATAAATCAAAGTGAATCTCAAATATCCTGTCCAATGGTAAATTCACCCCCGTTATAGTGACATTGGGAATTCCATGCCCCCTAAGAAAAGCGTTTAGCCTTTTTTGGATAAGCTGGGCGGCTACCCTCTTTTCTTCTCCTTTTAAGTCGTAGGGGTCTAACCCCAACTCTAGTTTAAAATTTTTTGCCAATTCTACCTCGGTTAAATGATAATGAATAATACTCATACTGTCAAGTTATAATATGAATGAATTTCATAAATTGTCTTGTGGTATGGAAAAGATTAAGATATGAATATGAGTAATACAGACTTGAGTAAAATTGGTAGGCAGATAAAGTTCTGGAGAGAACAGAAAGGAATTTCGGCTAGGTCTCTAGCTGCAAAAGTTAATCTTACCCAATCGGCAATCTCCAAAATCGAAACAGGGGCCAGTGTGCCGTCACTTGCTACGCTAAAACGTATTTGTGACGTTCTGGATATAAGCCTATCTGATTTTTTTGCTACCACAACTGGCTTTATGGCTTTTCCCGAACACCTCTTCCCTCTCTTGCAGGAAGCTAAACATCTGACACCATTTCAGGCTGAACAATTAGCAAAATTCATCGCTGCTATGAGAGAAGCCCAAACTACCTGAGCCTCAACCTTTTCAGCGATTTGGCAAGCAGAATGTCGAAGCCCAACTCCTCGGCGTGTTCCATGTAGAAAGTGTAAATGGTCTCGGCCACCCAGAAAGCGAAACTCTCGGGCGTGTCGTCGTAGTCGTCCGGCCACTTCAGCCGGGCCAAGTCGAAGAGAATCCATAAGCTTGGGTCCAGTTCCACGTCCTGGAAGCGCATTTTGGCCCGGATGGTGGAGCTAACCTTCGCTCCGGCGGTATTTCCCCCGCTTCCAGGCGTTTTTCCCCCACTCCCAGGCGTTTTCCGGCCGGAAACAGGCTCAAGCAAGCCCAAGGCCCGCGCTTCATTAATAGACCCGGCCACTCTTTGGCCTTCACCGTCGAATAACCCCTTGATTGGTGGACACGCGTTGCCTTCAGCTTTGCGCTTCCGCCGGTGAGTTAATAACCGCCCATAAAAGCCGTCCACAGGGAACTGTTCACCGCAGCCACAGAGCCAATACAATAATTATCCCCCCTGTTAATTTTAACAGGACGTTAGTAAAAACAACAGGCGTTTACAACAGGAAAGTTATTGAGTGACTCAACAGGCCTGTCAACAGGATTCACTTACTGAGTCAGCAACAAGACCTGTCAACAGGAAAACTGCTGAGCGGGCTTGAGTGTTTTAACAGGGGTTGTTGACAAGGGCCTGTTTTGGAACACTCAAGGCACTCAGTCACTCAGTTGCTAAAGCACTCAAGGGCACTCACAAGGCCGCCGCTTCCACGTGGGGGTTGTCGGTGAAAAGGGCGTAGCGGGATTCGGACAGGCGCCAGGTTTGGAGCATGGGGGGTCGCCTGCTTATGAAAAAATTTTTAAAAAGAAAAATACCGACCAGGTTTTTCCCCAATCGGTACTTTTTAGTTTATTTATTAAATAATTTAGAGCGGGGGACTAACAGGCCTGTCAACGGGGAATTGCTTTAATGGTCTTTGCGTCATTGCCTCGAACTGCCAGTGGTAGGGATGCACAGATAGCATCAAACGTACCCCATCGCCCGCTGGTTCGCGGACGAGGACACCTACATCGGGAAAGGGCCTAACAACGGCAGTTCCACTCAACCTTCTCTCCACCTTGGGGAGACCCATGAGAACCTGGAACCGCTTGACCAAGTTGTCCTTTTGGCGCCACATCAAGCGAGAAATGGTGAACGTCATCGGGTGTGCATCCCAGGGACCCCGGACGATTCCGCGCGGGTCAAACTTTCCTTCTTCCTCAAAAAGATACCCTTGCTGACTAAAGAAAGTGGCGAAAACGAATGCGGCCACTTGCACGTTCTTGCCTTCCACTCGGTACTCCGCTCCCCACAAGTAATCTGCGTAATACTCCAGCACGGCGTCAAACCCGTCCAGGATATCGGTGTGCTTGTAGCCGCGCTTGATCTCAACCGCAACGTAGCATTCCTGTCTGGTAGTGCGGGCAGCGGACAGGTTCCCGCACACCAAGAGATCCGGCCTCTTCCCTGGAGCGATGCTTCTCACTTTAAACATCCCCCAGTCAGGGCGGTTCTTGTTCTGCCTTTCGTCATAAACGCGGAAACCGGCCCGCGTGAGCCAGTCTCCCACGGCAAGCTTCACTTCCGCCTCGCTGAGGCGATCCGATTTTCGGATCCGGGTCGTCATCTTTGCACTCCTTGCGGTTCTTTTGGGTGGTCGCCTGTCATACCCCTGGTCAGGGGGATAGGGCCTCTATCCAGCCCCTATCCACCGGTGAATAGAGTGCCTATCCACTGCCCCTTATCAACCCCTTGTCACGTTGAATAGGGGTTTGATAAGGTCCCTATCCATACCCCTTATCAACCCCTATTCACTGTGGAGAGGATATCCATCACGCCTTCTCATAAAGGTGTTTAAACGTTCTTGTTAACCGGGGGCTCTTTGGGTTTACGGGCAGCAAACCAATTCATTGCGGTCAAAATTAATGCGAAAATGCCCCATATAGTCATATCCTTGAATACCGTTGTTGTTCCTGCTACTATACCTAATATTCCCGCTATTCCAGTAATGATCATGGCAACTTTGGGAAGCCCAAAAGCAAAGGCACCGGCTACAACGAAGAGTAAAGCCACAAAAATTCCAACACTACCGCCTTCTTGGGCTGACTTTTCGCCAAATGCGATTCCTCCTACATTGACCGCACAAGACTGCAATATAACTATTAGCCCTAAAAATAGAGAGATAATGCCTGAAGCTATCCTCATATTTTCCACCTCCTACTTTAGTGAAACAATAGCCTGCCCGAAGCCCAGTACATTAGGCTCAAATAAGAGCTGAAGTCCGGTTGCTTTGGTAGGAACCTCAAATACTAGCTCACCGCGCATTTTTTGCCCTGGATGTAATTCACCATCTACGTTTCCCTTTTTCTCTGGGCCTATGGTTACATTGTACCTGTAACCTTCTGAATCAGTCAGAGAGAACATCATTAAGGAACTAATGGCAGCAGGTTTTTCTCCAATGTTTTCCAACGTGACATCTACTATTTTGTAAATATGACCTTCTTTCGGCTGGATAAATTGATTACCCTTGCTTTCCCGTACCCCGTTAACAGTAAGAACCAGGCCTCCCATTTTGATTTGCTCGCCTATGGAAAATGTTTTTGGTGGTTGTGGCTTGGGTGCAGCTGTGTCCGCTTTTTCCGGCGTAACGGTTCCCCCGCATCCGACCATGGTTATCAATAAAACCAGACCAACAAAAAACATGAACCAAAGTTTTTTCATGGGCAAAATAGCCACCTTTCAATGGTTTATTAAATCAGTTCGGTCTTTTTGCTTGCATTGCCTCTATGCCCCCTTTCTTTAACCTCGATAAGCTTCCCGCCTGTGCCTTATCCGCAGGACATAAAGTACTCCTCGCTCCCAAAATCCCTTCCCCTACTCCCATGCAATCTTCTCCACCACCGCCTCCAGGTCGGCCCTGCCGGGCCTGGTGTACCTGTCTGTTCAGTTATATTCGCCAACTAATGGCCGATTCCTACCTGAGATTATTTCTTTTTGTTTTCGGGTATTGACCATAAAACCTTTGGAATACCATAAGGGTAATTGTATTATGCCGACGTTTCGCCCAAATGCCGCTAAAGCCGGGAACGTCACCAGACGCATTTTAAAGTGATTTGAGACGGGTCAAGCAACGGGCAGGGTAAAGAAACATCGACCGGTAGCTTTAAGCGGCCAAATTCGGCCTCCAGGCAAGCCGCCAAGGCCGCCCGTACCTATATACCGCACCTATATCCCGCACCTGTCCGGGTAAAAAGCCCCCTGCGCTCGAACGGGGGGCAAATGGTCTAAGAGGGCAAGGAAATTACTGTTGGATTATGATGTTCTGTGTATTTTCGTACCAGTCTACTCTAAATCCGAGTGCCTCGGTTACAAATCTTACAGGTACTAAAGTCACGCCATTGGTTAGGACAGGAGCAACATCCAGAGTACGAGATTGCCCATTTACAATGGCTTCGGTCCGGCCTATCCACAAGGTAACGTTGCGACTACCTAAAGTGTAAGTTATCCGCTGTTCAGTAGGATCCCAGTCCAGATTAGCTCCGATAGCTTCGCCAATAAACCTCAAAGGCAGAAACGCTCGGTCGCTCAGAAGTTTAGGCGGGATAATTAACTCCTTGGTCTGCCCGTTAACGTAAGCAGTGCGGCTGCCTATGGTAAGCTGAATTGTGACGTTTCGTTTTGTCTGTGGCATAGCCGAAACTTCTTCGGATGCTGGGCCTGTAGTTCCGTCATTATAAACCGGCCTGACGACATAATAATACTCCTGGCCATTTTGAACTGTGCGGTCCGTCCAAGTTGGTTGGAGCGAGGGAAAATCATTGATCCGATCCGCCGTCACTGCCTGCCCCGGCGCAGTAGAACGGTATATCCAATAGCCTCGAAGTGTTTTGCCAAAGGGGGGCTGCTGAGCCTGCCATGTAAGTATCACTTGATTATCGCCTGCAAAAGCGCTAAGTCCCCAAGGGTGAGCTTGTGGCGTCGGGGGAGTCTGTGAAGGAATGTTTACTGTTATTTCCTGACTGGGCGGGCTTTCTTCTCCTGCCTGATTGATTGCTGTCACGTAAAATTTGCACGGAGTATCAATGGCAATCCCAAAACTGCTGCCGAAGCATTTAATATGCTGATCCAGTTCCCATGGAGTCCACGAACCATTTAGGTAAGATGAACTGTATATCCTATACCCAGTCGCTCCGCTTACCGGATTCCAGGAGACGTTCACCAAATAATGCGTTTCGCTTACCCGTGTAGTACTTACGCGAAACCCGGTTGGGGCCTCCAGCTTAACTGAAGCAGAAGGAACATTCAACGTTATTATATTGCTGGGCGGGCTTTCCCCGGCCGAATTTACGGCAGTTACATAAAACTCCCAATTGCCAGGATTTCCTAAATTGCCCGCAAAGGTGCCGGTATAACTGTTTGTTTTCGTTTCAACAGAACTAAAACTGCCGTTTGGTACCACGAAGCTGTGCTATATATTCTGTATGCGGTTGCGCTATTTACTGGGTCCCATGATAGGGTTATACGGTAGTGATTGGAAACACTGTCTGGAACAATGCTTTCGACGGATAACCTGGTCGGACCTTCCGGTATTTGGGTATTGTTTCCATCCTGATTACTAGATTCATGGTTAGTTGGTTGATTATTGACTAGGCCATCGGAAGAAGAAAAAACTACCTGCTGTCTTTCAGAATCCCAGCTCGCCTCGCTAATACCCAGCGCATAGGCAATCCAGTCAAAGGACAGCATAGGTTGTCCGTTGACATTTTCCGGGGCCACATCCATGTTGATAGTGATGCCGTTAATCAGCATGACGTTGCTGCCGATGGTGAGCTGGACAACCTTGTCACCCTTGATCAGGGTAACCTTGCCGTCAGCATATATAATGTTGTCTGAAGACACGCCGCAGGCCTTAGCCGCGTACCGAACGGGAACGAAGGCCCGGCCGTTCTTAATGTACGGGGCAAGGCCGTATAAAATTTTAGTAGGCACCCAGAAGGGATCACCACCCCAAAAAAAGAAGTGAGACCTCACCAAACCAAAACACCAAATTACCTACCAAAGGAGTGAGGTCCCGTGTTAGATATTCGCCACATAATAGGAGCAGTCCTTCTTTTCGTATCTGGTTTGGTTAAGCTGATCAGAGAATACAAAAACTTTTGCGAGCTCGAAAAAGGCATCCACGAACTGTGCCAGAAAGTATGCAACCAGATATTCACCTGGGCGCTTGCCCAAATCGACACCCGTCTGATGAACGAGCGGGATAAAACCACCTGGGAAGTGGTCGGATTTCGGCCGAAAACAGCCGTCAGCACCTTCGGGGAGTTTCTCTTTCAAAGACGCCTGTACAAAAACAAAAAAACCGGGGAAACCAGGTTCTTTTTGGACGAACTCCTGGGGTGGCCGGCTGGAAAGAGACTCACCCCCCGGATAAAAGAACTGGCCGTCAAATTAAGCGCAGAAATTCCCTTTGCCCGGGCTGCTGAAATTTTGGGTTACCTTGTTCCGGGGGTAAGCGCCATGACCGTCTGGCGGGCCACTCAAGAAGTGGGGGAAATCCTCCAGCAAGAAGGAGAAGAAAAAAGAGAAGCGGTCTTTGCCTACGGAGAAGCACCCGCTGGAAAAGAGGTTGCTTTTGAACTTTGCCTCGAAGCCGACGGGGTGGTAATTCGCCTGCAAAGGGAAGAAGAGAAAAAGGGGGAGATAAAGCATATTGTCGCCTACGAGGGAAAAGAAAAAGTTGCCCCCAACCGGTATGCGCTTAAAAACAAGCTTGTCCTGGGCGCTTTAAAAGATGGCGAAGCAGCCTGGGAAGAAGCCTATGCGGTCATTGGCGGGAAATGGGACTTAAGCCGAACAAAAAGAATCTTCATCGGTGGCGACGGGGCGGACTGGCCCAAGCAGGGAGTGGAGTACTTCCCTGGTGCCGAATATCGTTTGGACCCGTACCACTTAAGCAGGCACCTAACGGAGGCCCTCTGGCATGACGAAGAAGCCTTCCGGGAGGTATCCACAGCTATTTCCCGGAATGACTGGCACCAAACCCAGAAGATTTTAACGACCGCGGCGAAAAAAAACAGAGGCAACCGGAAGAAGAGGATCACCAGACTTTTGCGCTATCTTGAAGAAAACTGGGCGGGGATCGTCGCCTCGCCGGGAGCAAAACGCCTGGGCGCCATTGAGGGGCAGATTCAGCACAACGTGGCCCGGCGGATGAAACGCTTAGGAGCCCGGTGGACAATCTCCGGTGGAGACCGGATGGCCAGGATTTTAGCGGTCAGGGCAAACGGAGAACTGGCCAGTTATGCATCCCGCTGGCCGGTTAAAAACGAGAGTTTGCAAAAGATGGCCCGGGTGGAAAAAAACCGCGAGGTGAAAATGGAGGATGTGGAAGAGTGGCTAAGGGCGTCCATCCCTGCACTCAAAGGGCCGTTTGCCGACCGGCCGTGGATAAAGTATATTTTACGGGAACTTTCCCGGCCGGATTTTGCTGCCCTTATTGGCTGACCTGTTTAAAAAGGACTTTAAAAAGGACATAAAAAGCGGCGCCGTTTAGTAACCTCTGGAGAGCCGCCCTGTCGTTAGTTTTTTAACCACCTACGGGGTTGGTTTTCAGGCTGCTTTTTGATGCTAATGTTTTAAAGCGGTGAGGTTTCACAACGGAAAAAATTTTGTGGGGATACCTACTGGATCTTGACACGGACAGATTGACAGTTCCCCTTTAAACATGCTAAAATGAACTTGCATTTTCCGGGCCGGAGTGGCGGAACAGGCAGACGCAAGGGACTTAAAATCCCTCGGAGGGTTTCCTCCGTACCGGTTCAAGTCCGGTCTCCGGCACCAATTAAAAAAACGATTCCGAAGTAGTGGAAAAAATCCCATATCCCATAAGGAATAAATTAGTTTTGTGCCATATACTGGCGAAAAGCCTGACAACGCAAGTGGTTTTACCTTGCCTCTAAAAGATTCTTTATAAAAAGATATATTTATATTGCCCGTTAATCAATTTGTCCTTAAAAATTTCAGAAAAACCGTATGATTAGTGTGTATGCCAGCACCTACTCGGGTAGGTATTCTGAAGTTAAAAAACGAATTCTTTAGCATAATAGATGTTTTCAGCATCTTCATACTTTTTATAGAAGTTCTGCTACTCCTCGAGCATAGAGATTTATGTTTTCTATTGGAACTCCAGAAAACCATTCCTGCTGTATTCAGTCAAGTAGTTCCTATCCATTTTTCTCAACTTCCCAAAAAAGAATTAGGTTTCCGTCGAAGTTTCTCAGGTATTTATAATTTCTGACTTTTTGCCCAGATAAATACAGGGGGGAAGTTGATGCTAAGTCAAGTTGTATGGAAGAATTTTATCGAAACAGGGAATCTCGCAATAGATCTTCCACCTTTCATTCTTGCCTCTTGGAAAAGGTGTAAAAAGATTGGTGTAAACCCTTTTAAAGAAAAAGTTGAGCTATCTGTAAGTCCTCAGGAACTAATTAATTATCAAAAAAAATCTATATTGTACATGAGTCTAAATGAAGAAATTAAAAAAAATATAAAGTTTTTATTGGTACAAAACAAAGCTGTTATCACCCTGGCAAACAGCGATGGCCTTATACTCTACCTGGACGGGGATGAAAGAGGAGTAAAGATTTCTCACGAAAACGGTTTCGTTCCAGGGGCTTATTGGTTAGAAGACTCTGCTGGAAACAATACAATAGCAACTTGTCTTCGACTTAAAAAACCGGTTATTATTAAAAACTATGAGCATTACTGTAAAGCATGGCATCGTTATGATGCTGCTTCATTTCCTTTATTCTCTTTTGATAAAAAGCTCTTAGGAGTTATTACAATTGCATGTGAAAGCGAACAAAACTCAAACATTGAAGCTGTGGGCAGGATAATAGCTAATATATTCGAAAGGTTAATAAAAGAATATGAATTAAAAGATCAGCTATTTTGGTACAAATGTTTAACGGAATACTTCTTTTCCGAAATTCAACGGCCTGGACTAATTGTTGATGAAAATAAGTCCATCATTTTAGCCAATTCCAGTGCGCAGGCTTTTTTTGGGAAAAAACTTTTGAATCTAAACGAACTTGAACGTTACTGGAATAGAAAGATAGATATTGATAACAATATAAAAACTTTGCGTTTTTTAGTGGGGAAAAAGGAGGAAATCATACTTACATCTAAGTCGTTTGGTGAAAAAAAAGTACTATTCTTTGAAAAAGGTTTAGTCAAAAGAAAAATATTGAGTACTAACACTGGGTATAGTTTCAATGATCTTATAGGCAAGAGCAAATCCCTGCAAAATGCAATAGCAGTGGCCAAAAAGTTAGCCAATTGTGACATTAATATTCTCCTCGAAGGTGAAACGGGAACAGGAAAAGAGATGTTTGCCAGCGCGATTCATCATGCCAGCAACCGGAGTAGCGCACCTTTTATCGCGGTCAATTGCGGTGCAATACCCAGGGAACTTATTATAAGTGAACTTTTTGGTTATGAAGAAGGAACTTTTACAGGTGCAAAGAGACATGGAAATGCCGGTAAGTTCGAACTGGCCAATGGAGGAACGTTGTTTCTTGACGAGATTGGGGAGTTGCCCCTGGATAGTCAAGTCATATTACTAAGGGTCTTGCGAAATAAAGAAATAACAAGGCTTGGTGGCCACAAAGTAATTCCTGTCGATGTAAGGGTCATCGCAGCGACTAACAGGGATTTGCTAGCCGAGGTACGTAAGGGGCACTTTAGAAAGGATCTTTATTACAGGTTGAACGGGGTAAAGATTGTGCTGCCTCCGCTTCGTCAGCGCCCAGAGGATATTCTGCCGCTTTGGGAGAAGTTTTTGCAAGATGCCTGTAACCAACAGAATAAAGATGTTCCGAAAACCACCTCAGCGGTGCGAAAAATTCTTCTTGAGTATAATTGGCCTGGTAATATTAGGGAACTGAAAAATGCAGCTGAAAGAGTTGCGGTATTAGCCGAGAATACTATTTTACCTGAGCATTTACCTGTGCTAAGTTGGATATGGGTTGACAGATTGAAATTGACTGGGAAATAAATCAACCATCCGGGCTTGCCCCAGACGGTTGAGTACACACGCTGCTCCCCTTATAATGGTAATTGCCACATTAACAA
>JBFLZY010000007.1:0-68116 GCA_040755975.1 Bacillota bacterium
CCACTCTCCTGGCAATGTCGCTTTGCTTTTCGGGAGGGAGCGAAGACAGGATAAGGGCCGCCTGCTCAGGAATTAAATAGGTCAGGATTAAAGCGATGGTTTGAGGGTGTTCATCCCTGATCAGGCCGATTAGTTGTTTGGCGTCCACGCGGCGAAGCCAGCCAAAAAGCGTGCTGTGGATCGAAACGGAAACTTTATTGAGTATTTCTTCCGCCCTCTGGGGACCCAGCGCTTTTTCCAGCAATTCTTTAGCGTATTTGTGCCCTCCGCGCAATAAATGCTCTCTGGCTTCAATTAACTTCATAAACTCGTGTATTACAGTGTTCTGGACGCTTTCAGGCACTCTTTCCGTCAGCGAAATTTGCTTGCTTAACTGCTCAATTTCGTTGTCAGGAAGATGTTTTATACTTTGGCGGAAAGATCTGCCCCCAGGGTAATCAAGACAATGGCCGCTTTCTGGAAACCGGTTAATTTTACCAACACAAACCTGCTCCTTTCGCCGGAACTTATGAACCCCGCCTGCCTGATTTACCGGGTCTTCTTGGCATTTGTCATTCCGCTCTTGGCAATCCCTACGAATTCCTCTAAGGCCAATCGCAATCACCACCCTTCGTCACTTTTTGAACTGTCTCCCGGTACCCGTTACAAAGCCCATTTCTCCCAGGTACTCCGTCGCCGCGGCTACCACATCACGATTTTCATCCTCTTCCGCAGCCCGGCACAGAAGTTCCACCGCTTCTTTTACCTTTAGTTTCCCCAGAACGTTCACGGCAAACAGCCGGACGTCCGGGTCGGGGTCCCGCAAGAGTTTCCCGGCCACCCCCAGCGATGTGCGTTGCAACAACCGCAGTATTTCTACTGCCGCATTTCTTACGTAGTCGTCTTCACTGCGCAAGAGCTCAGCGCATCCTTTTATCACAGCCTCCGTACCAATGGTGAGCAAAGTGGTTACAATGGCCTCCTGCACCGGACGGCTTTTCTCTTTTCCGATCCCCTCGACCAGGCTTTCCACGACGTCATCCCGGGTACAGGCACAGAGTTCCAAAGCCGCCAAACACCTTTCCCGTTCTTCCGGGTGAGAAAATAAAACCTTGATGAGTTCCCGAACCTGATGATCCTTCAAGTTTTCTTCACCCCTTCGAAAGACGGAACATTACAAAGGAAAATAAGGAAGCAGGGCAAAACCACACTGCCTTGTGCTTTGCCTTTCGTAGCGCTCGTGGTGGTGGAGAATCGCGGGGCATTCCGCTATGTTCCTTCTCGTCGGCCTTACGTAGGCACTAACACTTGACAACACGATCCCCTTCCTAGTGGTTACTTACTGCGCTACGATCATGGGGGAAAAGCAAAAGGCGCGAAGGAAGACAGCTTATCGGTCAGCCTTGTCCACCATTGACACGCTCAGCCGGACCTCGCCAGCAGGCGTATCCATGACCACCGCTAGTTGGGGACGGCTTACTACAGGGACGACGCGCAGGCGCCCTAAGATGACGGACGGCGGCCCCGGCCGGGTACAGGCTAAACCTTTGCTCTCCAACGTTTTTAGGGCCTGCCCGCTAACAATGTTAAATAATTCTTTGACCGAATCTTCTACTTCGTAGCAGTATCCCCGGAAGGATTTATTTTTGTGGAAGGCCCCCGCCAGGGTACAGGCCGTATCTTTCTCCATGCCGTAGACAACTGCCGCTTCCAACACACCCTTGATGTCTATCAGCACGTTTACCTCATGCCAGGTCACGTGGACATAGTGGAAAGAAACGCTTTTCTTTTGGCAGGCTATGGCCAATTCCTCTTGGAAAACCTTCACCATCCCTTCAATGAAAGGAGTAATTATCTTCCCTTCAATGAAAGGAGTAATTATATCCGCCTTCATCTATGCTGCCCCTTCCCCACTGCCAAGCTTGTCCAAAAATCTCTCTACCTCCAAGCGCGTAGCCTTATAATCATTGAGCAATGCCTTGAATTTTTCTTTAAGCCGGTTTTCGATCTCGGTCAACTGCTTTTGGGCCTCACGGCTTGCCCTTTCTATACTGGCCGCAGCTTTGGCCCGAACGTTTTCGATTTCCGTTTCGGCATCAATGAGACTTTCTGCCACCACTTTTTCCCAGCGCTCGCTGCTCGCCTTGCTGGAGAGATCTTCCAGATTGCCCCTTAGCAGGGCGTTTTCCTGCCTTAGCTGTTCGATGGCTTCCGTCAAGATATTGAGCGTCCTGGTAAAATCCGGCCGCCTTGACTGGAAGAAGGGGCGATGCGCTGACAGCGGGAGGGCCGCCCTTATGGCCAGGGCCTGGTGAACCGCAGCGGTTTCTCTCTCCGCGGGCGACTCGCCGGGAGCCGGGTATTCCTCAAGTCTCAGGTCGGCCTGCCTCCTTCTCCTGCGCACGATAAGCCAGGCCAGGAGAGAAACGAGAAGAAGACCACCCACGATCCACGGCCAGGGAAGCAAAAGAAATGGAGCCCGGTAAACCATAGTACCCCCCTCCTGTTCGATTTTCAGCACGGCCTCGTGCAGCCCCCAGATATTCCCAAGCTGCAAGTAACCCTTTACCTCGCGGACGGTTTGTGGGTAAGAAACAACCTCGGCCATCTGTGTCCGGTTAATAACCCGACCCCTGTGGAATACCTCTATCTGGGGGCGCAGGTTGATATGGACATTGCCGCTGTTGCGGAACTTGAAGGTGACGGGAACCCGCTTATAGCCGACTACAGGGACGCGGAAGTCGAGTATTTCTCCCTTGACAATCACATCTCCGGGGACAGTGATCAGCGCCACTGTTCCCGCCCGAACCCCCAATGAAGAGGCGCGTATATTGTCCCCTATGGCCCTGCCTTCGGCAAAGATGACCGCCCAATGGCTGCCGGGCTCGGCATCTGGTGGCACACGTACCCGGTAGGGAAGCCTGATCCTTGCGCCCGGGGAAATGCGGCCGGACGCTTGCCCAACTTCAAGCCACTTGCTGGCGGCCCATCTATTTTCCTGACCTTCGGTAAAAACGATCTTGCCGTCGTCTTCAAAGTAATAGTCACGAACGTAGAAGCTTACTTCCAGAGGCACGCTGCCTTCGTTGACCACGGTTATTTCTCCACTGCTCTCTTCGCCTTCGGCCAAAGACAGCTCCACCTTGGCCGGCGTAAGTCCCAGACTTACTTCCGCATAGGCCGTTGGGCTGAACAGCAGCCAGGAAAATAAACTTAGAAAAAAGAAAAGCGCTTTCCGTTCCAGGTTCTTCAACGCCAGCCCTCCGTCCCGCCACCCGTAACATCAGTTAGGCATTACCCGTTGCCCAAGCAAAAGAGATCGCTAAGATTTAAGGAAGCAAGCTGCAAAAGCTCCGACCTCTGCCTGCAGGACTGTTGCCTCTTTGTTGCCCGGTTTGCCCCTTTGGCCGAATAGCAATCCCTGCGCCGGTTGCACGGACTAGTAGGCCACGGCCGTATAGACAATATCCGTGGTGTAGCTACCTAACGGGTCATCGAGGTCAATGGTGAACTGATAATCGAAGCTATAGTCTTTCCCTGTTCCTAAAGTCTTGGGTTCATTGGTGGCGATGGCTGTGTCCGCCAAGCTGAAGGCGGTCCACGTTCCCGTACCTGCCGGCGCCCAGCTCAAACGGCTAATAGGCAGGGTCAGACCTATAGAAGTATCCGTCAAGTCCTGCGTCGCCATAACGCTCAAGTTGTAAGCCACATTGGACTTGACGTTGACCACCACGGGACTGGCGCTGGTAACTGTGGAACCCGGTACCCCTTCGAGCAATATGCTGGCGGTGTTGACGCTTACCACAATATTGGGGTTCACCTTGCCCAGGACAGTGACGCCACCTGTTGCTGCTCCGGCCTCGCTGTCCTGGAAGAGGAGCAGGATCATACCCGCCACAAGGATTACGGAGGCGCCCAACAACCACCACTTCTTCATACCATCCACCTCCTTTCCCCACCAGGTCCAATTTAACGCCTGTAATTTAGTTATTGTCCTCAAGATTTTTTCACAAACGTCTCTTTCAATACAGGATATCCGCATCGCCCTCTTCCTGCCGGCTTGGCCGGGCCGTTATTTGTCCACCAGATAACCACTAACTTCCTGTTCATCGCCTAAAATCTGCCAGCTTTTTCCATTGCATCCCTCCCTCTGGTTTGTTATACTTACTCTAAATCCGGTTAGATTATATAAGAAAAGGAAAGACGGCATCAGGCGGCGTCGTCCGGCCGGGTCTCGCTTGCTCTCCGGCCGATGGCGCTTGCAATGGAGGCCTTATCCGTCTTCCTTTATAGAGGCTGTACTCATACTGGTAGATTGTCTGGCTGACCGCGCTGTGGGTCACGCCGGCCCGCTTTGCTATATCGCTGACTTTGGCGCCAGGGCGGACCATTTCGGCGCGGACCTCCCTGGTGGTCATACCTTGTGTCATGGGGGAACTGTTCACGCAGCCTTCCTCCTTTGGGGGGGTGGTACTGGCGGCGTGGGGGCGCCGCCAGTACCGATACCTATTACCTTCCACTCTGGAAGGTAATAGGCGAGGATCTGTCTTTGGTTATAGGTATATTATAATAGAACTTAGTTCTATTATCAAAAGTTTTTTAGTACTGTGGGGTAAGTTTTTTGTGTGTAGGGGAAAGAATATTAGAGCTACGAAAAGCCTTAAAACTTAATCAGGAAGAATTTGGGAAAGCCTTGGGCGTATCCCAACGTCATATTTCCCAAATAGAAAACAACGCCAGAAATCCGTCAGAGCAACTGTTAAAACATATTTGCTTGAGATTTTTTGTTAATGAAAACTGGCTCCTGACCGGCCAGGGGGAAATGTTCACTCCGCCCGACGAAGCCGTCAAAGACCTGCTAAAAACCCTGACGGCCCGCCACGGGGAGCGGGCCGTCGTAAACGCCTTGCATAATATAATGAAAGAAAACGGTCTGGCCGTGGCCGCCGGCCGCCCGGCCCCCCGGGCCGACACCGGCGACCCCGAACTGGACCGCATGATCGACACCCTTTACCTGCTCTGGTCGGGCGCCGATGAGCGCCTTAAAAACTGGATCTCCGTCCAGTTTGACATTGCCTACCCAAAAAGCGTAATTGCGGAGGCTGAAAAAAAACAAAAAGAGAGCCAACAACTCTCCGCCGGTTGATCTTATTTCCGTTTTCATTCAAATGTCCATAACAAGCCTTTTCTGTCGCAAATAAAATGATATACCTCCAGGCCCCGTCAAAGCCTTCATATAACCGCCTTTTCCCTTTTAATCCCAGGTTTTACCACGTCCTTTTACTTTACATTTCGGATGAGAAAACACTGCCCTTTAACTTTAAGGCAGTACCAAACTTATTAGTTAGGAACGTTTTCTATTTCGTACGGATTAATTTTTCCGGGAATTAGAGCCACTGTGGAACCTCCTCGCGAACATTATTAGGAGGAGAATCTCACAAAGGGAGGGGCCTATTCCTTCTTTTCAAAGAACAATTTTCGTTACTTATTTTCCAGGAGTAAAGCCCCATCTCTGGTTGTTAATGGAATACTCGGGTATTAACCGAACATCAATGTAAGCTAAGTGAAGGTTCCTAAAAAAGATGTAATCCTTACATTACATGTGAACTCTGTATCTTCTGTGGTAAATTTAATCCCGGTGGAAGCTGAAAATGACCTTTCCCTCTTCGTTCAGGGCCAGGGCGGCGTTAAAGGTTTTGCCGGCCCGCGAGCGAAAGCCCTTGATCACTCCCGTGCGGCCTTTTTTGAGCAGGTTTTTGGCCTGGGCGGGGCTGATCTTTTTCCCGGCGATTTCTTTCCAGATGACAAACCGGCAGCCCTCTTTCCAGCCCGTACAGCCGTACCCCTTGGGGAATTCCCGGACGTCCTTCGCGCACAAAGGACATTGACCCAAAATTTCCTGCGCCGGGGGTTCATTGCTCCCGGCGCCGGCCGCCGCTTCCTGGGTTTTGACCAGCGAAACGATCTGCCTGGTGAAATCTTTAATTGCCTCCAGCCATTGCTCCGGCTTTTGCTCCCCGGCTTCGATTTCCAAAAGACCCTGCTCCCAACGGGCGGTCAGCTCCGGGGACTTGACCTCTTCCGGAACCAGGTCGATCAAGGCTTCCCCCTTGGCGGTGGGGAAAAGCGTCTTTTTCTGGCGCTTTACGTAGCCGACCTGAATTAAGCGTTCAATGATTGCCGCCCGGGTGGAAGGGGTGCCGATTCCGCCCGCGGCTTTCAGGATATCCTGCATCTCCTTATCTTCAACAAACTTCCCCGCTTTTTCCATGGCGGCCAGCAGGGTTGCTTCGGTGTAGCGGGGCGGGGGTTTGGTCTGCTTCTCCAAAGCGTCGATTGCTTCTAAAAAGACCCGCTCTCCCTCGGCCAGGGGCGGCAGGATTTGTTCTTCCTCGTCTTTTTTCTCGCTGGGGAAATATACTTTTTTCCACCCCTGTTGCAATTCCACTTTTCCCCGGGAAAGAAAGGTTTCCCGGCCGGCGGCGGTAATCACCCGGGTCACGTTATACCTGGCGTCGGGGTAAAAAATGGCCAGCAGGCGCCGGGCGACCAGGTCGTAAACGATTTGCTCCGGCCGGCTTAAATTGGCCGGTTGGGGTTTTGTTTCGGTAACGATAATGGCGTGGTGGTCGGTCACCCGGGCGTCGTCCACGTAGCGCCTGGACAAGCGGGGCAGGCGCCCGGGAATCAGCGGCTGGTATTCGGCGACTGCGGCCAGCGCCGCCATCCTTTGGGGGATGGTTTTCGCCAGAAGAACGGACAGGTGGCGGCTTTCCGTGCGCGGGTAGGTAATTAACTTGTGCTTTTCGTAAAGGGCCTGGGCCGCCCGCAGGGTCTGTTCGGCGGTAAGCCCGTGCTTCTGGTTGGCTTCCTTTTGGAGGTCGTTGAGATTAAATAACAGCGGCGGGGGCTCTTTGACTTCCTTTTCTTCCACCGCGGAAACGACGGATTCCCGGTTGTTCCGGCAGGTCGCGACCATCTCCGCGGCCGCCTTCGCGCTTGGTAACCGGTCCGTTTTGTCCGCAAACCACTTGCCCCGGTAAGTTTCCCCGGTGCTCTTCCGGAAGGTCGCCCAGACCTCCCAGTATTTGGCCGCCTGGAAGTTCCGGATTTCCCTTTCCCGGGCCACAATCAGGGCCAGGGTGGGGGTCTGCACCCGGCCCACGCTCAACAGTTCCTTATGCCGGCAGGTGAAGGCGCGCGTAGCGTTGATGCCGACCAGCCAGTCGGCCTGGGCGCGCGCCGCGGCGGCTACCGCCAGGTTGTCCAGCTCGCGGTTTTCCCGCAAATTTTCGAAGGCCGACCGGATGGCCGCCGGCGTCGTTTCCCTAAGCCACAGGCGTTTGACTTCCCTGGCGCAGCCGGCCTGGGCGTAAATCCGGCGGAAGATGTTCTCTCCCTCGCGGCCGGCGTCGCAGGCGTTGACGATCAGGCCCACCTGGGGGGAAAGGAGCAGGTTTTTTAGAACCTGGAACTGCCGGGCGGTTTCCGGGATCACCTTGAGTATAAATTCCCCGGGAATAAAGGGCAGGGTATTCAGCGACCACTTTTTCAGGGCGGGGTTGTAGTCCTCCGGTTCGGCAAGTTCAACCAGATGGCCGATGGCCCAGGAGACAATAAACTGCTCGTTTTCCAGGTATCCTTCCCTGGTTTTAAACCGGCCCAGGACCTTGGCGATGTCCCGGCCGACCGATGGTTTTTCCGTGATAACCAACGTTTTCATCGTTGTTCCTCAGCGTTTGTCCGTACTGCCGAAGCCTCCGTGTCCCTTGGCGCGCAGTTCGCCGGTTTCGATGAAAACCGCCTCGTACACCGGTTTGACGCAAACCTGGGCGATGGCTTTGTCTTTGCTGATTTTTTTGGGTTCGTTCCCGAAATTAAAAAGTTTTACTTTAATTTCGTCTGTGTAGTCGCTGTCCAGGGTCCCCCAGTAAGCGACCACGTCGTGTTTAAAGGCGTAGCCGCTGCGCGGCCTGATTTGCAGCTCGTAACCTTTGGGCAGTTCTACGGCCAGGCCGGTGCCTAAAATGACGCTGCCGCGGGGTGCGATGACGGCTTCCTCCAGGGGGTACACGTCGTAGCAGGCGCTTTCCGCGGTTGCTTTCACGGGTATTTTCGCGTCCGGGTGGAGTTTTTTTATTTTTACGGCAATCTCGGGCGCTTTGGCGGGCAAAACTGTTCTTCTCCTTTCTTTCTGCCGGCTTCTACCAATTTCCGGTCCGTTCCTGCTGGTACGTTACGGAAGCGTAGGCGGCGGCGGGGAAGCCGGTGTCGTATTCGATGTCGTCGAAAACGACGGGGATCCTTTTCCTGAATTCCAGCAGGGTCGGGATGGCGATCTGCCTGATCTGGGGGTGGGCCCTTTGGTTTCCCCGGAGCTTGAAGAAGTGCCGCCACTCGCGGAGGTTGTACGTGACCACGATTTCGCTTTTTAAATCGGCGGGCAGCACCCCCCTGGCCTGTTCCGGCCTGGCCCCCCGCGCCAGGAGCGCCAGATAGGCGCGGGCGGCGCCAACAACGGCCTCCTTCCAGATTTCGTAAGCCTCGCTTCCTTCCGGGAAATAATAAGGCCGGATAAAAACCATTTTATTTTGATAATTGCAGTACCGGGTGCTTTCCTGGGAGTAGCTGGCAATCCGGTGCCGGACGATCTCGTGGGTGATGCCCCGGTTGGTGATATAGATGACGGTGATTTTTTCGTGCTCAATGACGCTCTCGTGCCCCCGGTCGATTAAATTCCGGACGAACCGGGAGGCGGAGTTTTCATTAATCAATCTTTCCGATTTGTAACAAATCCTCCCGTAGCGTTCAATCCTTTTTAAAATACCTTCGTTTATTTCGTCCTGAATGATTACCTGCGGATCGATAACGGCAATCTCCACCCGAACTCCTCCCCAATTTTCCCCCGACGCGTATTGTTGTTAACATTATATTGGACAGGGGGGTGGTTGGACAAGACTAATTTATGGTATACTTGAGGAAATACAATTTCCGGAGTGAGTATAATGTACCAGAAGACCGCCGGTTTTTACAAAATGGACGCCGCGAAAGTCGGCCGGGGGTGGCATGAAATGGGCCCCATTCGCCCGCCCAGCGAGGGCCGGGATGCTTCCCTTTTGTTGCGGGTGACCAGAAACTGCCCCTGGAACCGCTGCGAGTTTTGCCCGACGTATAAGAACGAGCGTTACAGCGTGCGCACCGTGGAGGAAGTAAAGGCGGATCTGGAGTTGGTGCAGGGCCTGGCCGAAGAGCTGCGCAGCGCATCCTGGCGCCTGGGGTTTGCCGGAGCGGTCGGCGAAGAAATCGTTCTGGCCGTGATTAATTCCAACCCCGAAATCTACAGCCGCCAGCACAACGACGCAAGGCTGGTCCGCAGTCGCCTGAACAGCCTGGCGAACGTGGCCAACTGGCTGGCCACCGGCGCCAAAACCGTTTTTCTGCAGGACGGAAACTCTCCGCAAATCCGCACCGCAGACCTGGTTGCCGTTTTAAATTATATCCGGGAGATGTTTCCTGCCGTAGAACGGATCACCTCTTACGCGCGTTCGAAAACCATTGCCCGGAAGTCGTTCGAAGAGATTCTGCAGTTACGTCAGGCGGGCCTGTCCCGGCTGCATATCGGCCTGGAATCGGGATGCGACGAGGTGCTGGCGGCGGTAAAAAAGGGGGTGACGGCGGAGGAGCACGTCATGGCCGGCAAAAAAACGAAGGAAGCGGGGATTACTTTGAGCGAATATTTAATGCCCGGCCTCGGCGGGAAAAAATGGTCGGAAAAGCACGCCCTCGACTCGGCCCGGGTCTTAAGCGAAATCGACCCCGATTTTATCCGGTTGCGGACGCTCATCCCCCGCCGCCGCACCCCGCTGTACGAGCGCATGCTGGCCGGCGAATTTGAACCCCTGGCGGAAGACGAGGTTGTGGAAGAAATTGGTTTATTTGTGGAAAATCTTGATTGCCACGCCTATCTGGTCAGCGATCAGATGTCCAACCTATTGTGGGAGGTAGAGGGCCTGCTGCCGGAGGACAAGCCGAAAATCCTGGCGACCATCCGGAATTATTTGCAAATGCCTCTGATCGCCAGGCTAAAGGTGCAGCTGGAGCGCCGCCTGTCCTCGTACCTGGCTGTTTACGGGCGGCTGGAGGAAAAAGTTGCGGCGAAAGTGGAGCTGGCCGCGGCGGCCGTGCAAAAAGAAGCGCCCGACGCGCCCGGGAAAGTCAGGGATGCGCTGGAAGCCCTCAAGCAGGCCTTCATCTGATGGTCTGCAGCCGCTCCTGGATAATTCCTCCGGTAATTGATCAATGCGCCGGGAGCTCATCTGGTTTCAGCCCGCTTCAGCAGGGAAAGGTTCAGCGCTCTTCTTTTTCGATTGCCTCTTCCCCGGCCTGAACCAGCTTTTTTACCATGTTTCCGCCGATTTTCCCGGCTTCCCGGACCGTCAATTCGTCGCCGGGGTTGGCCAGGTCATCGTCCAGGCCCAATTCTCTGGCGGTTTTCCATTTCAGCCTGTCCATGGCATCTTTTTCGCGGATTCTGGCGGTTGGCTTTTTCTTGGCCATCGCAAATCACCCCGCTTTCAGCATGTCCCCCGGCCGGTTGCTTTAATCATAGAAAGATAAGGCAAGAAGTGAAAAAAAATCTCTGTGCTCTCCGTGTCTCTCTGGTTAATTTACGGGTCTCGGGACCATCCCGGAATTATCTCGGGGCAAACGCTGGGTGCTCGAAGTACCAGCTTTTTTCTAAAAGATCCCATATTTTTGGGTCTTCCAGGCCCAAACGCCAGACTCCGATTCCCGGCAGGCGTTTTTTGACGATCAGGTTCAGCTTTACCTGAAAACTTTTCGCATCTTCAAACCAGACAATGTGCCGGACGCCGTTTTCGACGTATGTGTAGGTCGATTCCTGGGCCTGCTCGTCGTAACGGATCTGAGCGCCGAAGCGCTGCGCCCGGGCGATTGCCTCGGCGTAGGACAGCGTTTCCGGCACCCTGGCGCCGGGCGCCCAGTCGTACCCGTAAACAGGCAGTCCCCAGAAAATTTTCTCCCGGGGAATGGCCGTCAGGGCGTAGTTCATCACCTGTTCTACGAAGCCGAGGGAAGCGATTGGACCCGGTTCGGCAAAGTGTTCGTCGTAGGCGAGAACGTACATTTGATCGCTGACCTCGGCCAGGTCGGGGTAGCTGAAGGCCCCCGAAAAAGGGTGGCGCGGGTTATCTTCCAGCTCGGCGGGAACGGAGATGGTGACTAGAAAATCCAGCGGTTTGAGGGCCTGGAATAACTCCGTCTGGAAACGGGTTAAAAAAGGCCGGTCTTCGGGGGGAACGAACTCAAAATCGATGTTTACCCCCGCAAATCCCCGCCGCAAAAGCATCTCGCGGATGCTGGCGACCAGGGTGCGCCGCAAGTTTTCATCGGTCAGCAACCGGTGAATGAGCGGTCCGAAGCGGGGGCTGGAGTAATTGTGGACGATGGCCAGCACCGGCAATTTAAACCGCCGGACGAGGATCAGCGCCTCTTCGTCGGACTGGTCCTCCAGGGTTCCCTGACCGGTTACGCCGAACCAAAAAGGAATGAGGAAAGTGATTTTCTTTCCGTGCGCCTCCAGGGATTCTAAAGCCTGAGGGTCGGGTGTGTAGTACCAGTTGTTGCAAAAGGGTAAAGCCAGCGGATGAAGAAAACCGGGCATAACTGAAACCTCCAATCTTATGGTTATAATATGCATAAATGGATTTTCATGTCATCAAGGGAAAGCGAAATCTGCCTTTTAAGGCAATTTTTTGTTGATCTGTTGTTTTAATGCGTTATAATAAAGGGGAGTTGCGGTGAGGTCTTATAAAGAGGTGGGATTATGTCCGGCAAATTAAGTCCGAGTGCGCAGAAGGTGCAGGATGTTTTAAGGTCTTTAGGCTCTCCGCGGCAGGTGCGGGAATTCCTGCAGACCACCCGCACCGCCGCCGAGGCGGCCCAGGCCATTGGCTGCCGGGTTGAGCAGATTGCCAAATCCCTCGTTTTTCGAGGGAAGTACACAAAAAGGCCTGTTTTGGTAATTGCCAGCGGGGTAAACCGCGCGAACGAAAAAAAGTTGGCGGAGTTGATTGCGGAGCCTCTGGAGAAGGCGGACGCCGGTTTTGTCCGGGAGCAAACCGGTTTTGTCATCGGCGGCGTTCCCCCGGTGGGTCACCTTGCACAACTGACCACTTTTATTGACGAAGATTTGCTTCAGTATGAAGAAATCTGGGCCGCCGCCGGCAACCCGAACGCCGTTTTTCCGCTTGCGCCAGCCGAACTCGTCAAAATGACCGGCGGCCGCGTCGTCGCTATTAAGTAAGGAAGGCACAAAGGCACAGAGGGACTAAGGCACAGAGGCAAAAAAGAACTGGATAGACGGGAAGAACGGGGAAATATCTGGACCTTTGTGCCTGGCAAACGAGGTTATGTCAAAACCCCGTCCCTGCGACACTCACTTTGTGCCTTTGTGCCTGCTGCCTTTATGCCTGCTCTTGGCGGTCGTCGGTCGTCAGATGTCGGTCGTCGGAAGGTAATGTATATTTTCTGGAGGAGGTTTTCAAAACAGTGAAATTTATCATTGATCCCATGGTTTTTGACGTTTTGCCTACCGTTTGCTTTGGTGTGGTGGTGGCGAAAGGGGTCGACAACCACGGGAAAACGGAGGAAATTAATGCTTTGCTCCGCGAGGCCGTGGCGGGAGTGCGGGAGAAATATGCGGGAGTGAACCTGAAGGAGCATCCTGCCTTCGCCTGTTACCGGGAAGCTTTTAAAAAGCTGGGGTTCAACCCCAATAAGTTTTTAAGCTCGGTAGAGGCCCTGGTTTCCCGGGTCGTCAAAGGAGGAGAACTGCCGGAAATCAACGATGTGGTGAACCTGGCCAATGCGGTGTCGCTGAAGTATACCCTGCCCATGGGCGCTCACGACCTCGATTCTATGGCGGGAGACATCATGGTTCGTTTTTCGAAGGAGGGAGAGCAGTTTATCCCCTTTGGCCGGACCGAACCCGAAACCGTCCCGGCGGGCGAACTGGTCTACGCCGACGAAATGCAAATCAGGACCCGGCGCTGGATTTGGAGACAGAATGAGCGGGGAAAGGTTACTGCGGAATCAAAGAATATTTTCTTTCCCATCGACGGTTTCTCCGATTGCAACCTGGATTCTGTTTTGCGGGCCCAAAAAGAACTGGCCGGTTATCTGGAAAGGTTCTGGGGGGTTCGGCCGGAACAGTTTTTCCTGGATAAAAGCAATTATTGTGCAGAATGGTAGGGGGACCTCCGTCGGTTCGCTGACCTCACCCCCACCAGATTCGAAGTTAGATGTTCGAGATTCGAGGTTCAAAGCTTGTGGAAATTGGCTTCGCCAATTTCTTTTCTTCGAATTTCAAACGCCCAGTCACCATGAACGGTCTCTTCCTTACGGCTTTCGAACTTTCCTTCGTTTTTTCCGGACCCGGAAAAGAAAATTCGCGCTAAAGAAGAAGAGCAGGGAACCAATGGCTGCTTTTTTTCGTCTATCTTTTTAGAGGGTAAAAAGTTTTCTCCCTGATTTTTATTTTTCCGGTGAGGTGTTGGGAGGTTGGTCCTGGTCAGGAAAAAAGCTTTTTTATGGGTCCTTGTTTTGATTTTCAGTGTATTGGCTTTTCCTTGCGGAGTTTTTGCGGCGCCGGAAGGAGCGGATTCCCCGGTGCAAATTACCGCCGAAATCGGCTGGGACGGGCAGGGGGTGCCGGGGCGGACCGCGCCGGCGGTGATCCACTTGAAAAATACTACCGCGGAAGATTTGCGGGGGGTGGTGGAGGTGGTCAATTACTTTCGCTATGTTCCGCCCCCGCCGCCCGGAACGGTTCAGCCGGGTACGGTTTCTTCCAGCCCGGCCCGGTATTACCCGGTGTCTTCCTTTGGGGAGCAGGTATCCCTGCCCGCCGGGGGAGAAAAAAAGGTGACCATTTGGTTTCCGCTGCAGGGGACGACCGATCACTTGATTGTCCGCTTTCGCACAGGAGAAAAGACGCTGGCCGGCGTGGAAGCAAAGCTGGCCATGACCAGTGCCGGGGTCAGCGGACCCCTGCCCATGGCGGTGGGTGTTTTCGGAGAGATCCCGCCGGCTCTGGAAAAGGTGCGGATCACCATGCCCGACGGAGTTCCCCGGGCGCCGCTCGTTTTGAAATTAACTCCGGAGCTTTTGCCGCCGTCGGGAGATCAGTTGGACGCTTTCGGCCTTATTCTGGTCACCGGCGAAGCCGCCCGCAATTTAACGGCGGAGCAGCGCCGGGCGCTTTTGGACTGGGCCGAAGCGGGCGGGCATTTGCTGCTGGCGGGCGGGACGGGGGTAAATGACGCGCTCTCGATTTTGCCGGCGGGCACGGCGAAAATCGTCAGCCAGGGAATTGCCGGCAACGGCGACTGGCGGGCGATGGCCGGCTGGTTGGGTCAGGCGCCTCCGGCGGGAGCCGCGCCGATAGCCCGGCTGCAGGGCGGAGACCCCTTCGGACCGGAAGAAAACCCCCTGGGCCGGCAGGTTACAACCGGGGGCGGAAAAGTGACGGTGTTTGCTTTCGATCCCACCCGCCCTCCGTGGGACGCCGGCGAAGCGGGTTGGGCGCTTTGGGAAAGGCTGCTGCAGCCGGGAGAGCCGGGTTCTTATAAGTATAACATGGCGTACCGGGACCCCCTTTTGCCGTTTTACAGGCTGATGAACACGGTGAACAGCCTCCCTGCCGGCGCCTTCCCCGGCTGGGGAGCGGTGGGGCTTTTCCTCGGTATTTTTGTGCTGCTGGCCGTGCCGCTCACATACTGGATTTTTAAAAAGCGGCAGCACCCCGAATACACCTGGGTGGCGGTTCCCGCCCTGGCCCTGGCGTTCTCCGGCCTCGCTTACTTTTATATGCTCCAGGCGGGGAAAAACGTCGTCGTCAACGTGGTCCAGGCTGTGGAGGAGACGGAAAAGGGGACTGCCGGGGAAAAACCGTTGCTTACGGCAGTGGGCTTTTTTGCTCCGACCAGGCCGGTTTTTCACGCCGTGCTGGCCGACCCCGGCCTTCCCGTGCGGGTTCAGTTTTCCGGGGAACGTCCGCCGGAACTGCGCAAGCCCGACGAGGAACCTCCCTATTCAGTTGTCAAGGGTTCGGATTTAACGGTTACCTTCCGGGAAATGTCCCAGTACGGGATGCGCCAGTTAAGCTTTCGCCAGGACGCCGGGGAGGCTTTGGCCGGCCTGCGGGCCGACCTTAGAATCGAAGGCGGCCGGTTGGCCGGAAAAGTGCGCAACGATACCGCCCTTTATCTGGATCACGTGACCCTGCTCCTGGGCGACGACTACCGGGGCCTGGGCGACCTGGCCCCCGGGGAGGAAAAGGAAGTGGCCATGGAAATTCCGGCGCCGCCGGTCTACAATCCCCAGAACCCTTACGGTCCGCGCTACCTTCCGGCCTGGCCGATCTTTGTGTTCCCGGAGGGGAAAGAAGCCGCCCTGAAAGCGGCTGTGCGGCCAGGCGTGCCCGCGCCGCGGCCGGATTACGGACCGCCCCCCCGCCGGCTGACCGTCGATGAGCAAAGGCGGGCAAATCTTTTAGAGCAACTGTTTAACTCCTCCCGCTACGGCGGCCCGGGAATGGAGTTCCAAAGGGGCCGCCCGTTAACCCTGGTGGCTTTCAGCCGGGACCCCGTCAAAGCGGTAGAGATCAAAGATTTGCGCTCCCGCCCCCATTATTTAAGCATTGTCACGGTCAAGCCGGAACTGTCCCTGTCGCCGGGCAGCTTTACAATTCCGGCGGGACTGACTCTTCCGGAAATCATCGACGCGCAAATCCGGGGCATTTCCGGGCATAATAACCTGTTCGGCCTGCCGGGGGGAAACATCACCTTCGCCTTTCGTCCCGGCCTGCCACAAGGGGCGCGAGTAAAGGAATTCACAGTCGATCTTCAGTATTTCCCCAGCTCCGCGCCGCCGGGTCTGCCGAAAGGCGCCGTCGGACCGCCGGCTCCGTCTGCCGCCGACGTGGAATCCGGCGTGCTGGAGATTTACCATCCACCCAGCGGGCAATGGCGGGAACTTTCCGGGGCCAAAACCTTCCGCCTTTCCGGGGAATACGCGCTGCCCGGCGGGGAAGTGCGCCTGCGGGTGAACGGTTTTGAACCCTCCACGGGGAAAAGCTTCTATTTCCTGCCGCCGGCGGTGGCCTACCAGGGGGTGCGGGAATGATTAAAGTACGTTCCTTGAAGAAAACTTACGGCCGCGTGCAGGCCCTTAAGGGGCTGGACATGGACGTACCGGCCGGCGCCGTTTACGGATTTATCGGCCAGAACGGGGCGGGGAAGACCACTACCCTGCGCATCCTGGCCGGACTGCTCGTCCCCGACGGGGGCACCGCGGAAGTGGCCGGGCTGGAGATCGGCAGGCACCCCCGCGCCTTGCGGGAGGTGGTGGGCTACATGCCCGATTTTTTCGGCGTCTACGACGATTTAAGGGTCGGGGAGTACCTCCTTTTTTACGCCGCCGCGTACGGGATCAGGGGGCCGCGGGCCTTTAAACTGCGCGACGATCTGCTGGAACTGGTGGAGCTGGGGGAGAAGCGGGAAGCCTTTGTGGATACCCTCTCCCGCGGCATGCAGCAGCGGCTCTGCCTGGCCCGGGCTTTAATCCACGATCCCCGGGTGCTCCTTTTGGATGAGCCGGCCAGCGGCCTGGACCCCCTGGCGCGGGTGGAAATGCGGGAAATTTTAAAGGAACTGAGCAAACTGGGCAAAACGATTTTAATCAGCAGCCATATCTTGTCGGAACTGGCCGACCTGTGCACGCACATCGGCATGATCACCGAAGGGCGGCTGGTGCGCCAGGGACCGCTCGCCGAATTGCTCAACGGCACCCCGGTGCAGACCATCATTTTGCGCTGCCACGGCCCGGCGGAGGCGGCCGAAAAGCTGGTGGCGGGCTGGCCGGGGGTGGAGGTGCTCCGTTCCCTGTCCGGGCAGATTGAATTCCGCCTGGCGGGAGGATCGGCGCAGGCGGCGGAGTTGTTAAAGGAACTGGTTCTCCGGGGCGTTCCGGTAACCCATTTTGCGCAGGAAGAACAAAGTCTGGAAGATACCTTCGTTCAGCTTGCCAGGGAGGGTGGCTTGGATGACTGAAGAAGTTCGGGAGGAACAGAAAGGACAGGAACAGGAAAAAGAGGCCGCGGGGCAAAGAAAGGAAGGCGGGGCGAAACAAAGGCCGCAGGAGAAAAGGTTCTTTCTCCGGGACTGCTGGGAAGGCTTACGGTGCGGCCTGGCCCCGATGCTGGGCAAGGAAATGCGGGGGCGGACCCGGGGCTGGCGCTCACCTGTTCTGTTGTCCGTTTACCTGGGGGTGCTGGGTACCTTCGTGCTGTTGTTTCTCTGGCTGAACCTGGAGCGCTTGAGCATGATCCGGCCGCAGGTGGGATTATCCCTGTATTCCCTTTTTATTTTCAGTTTAATCATGCTGATCTCTTTTATCGCCCCGGCCGTCGCCGCCGGCGCCATCAGCGGGGAAAGGGAAAGACGGACGTACGATTTGCTGCTGGTCACCAAGGCTTCTATCCCGGGCATCGTGCTGGGGAAATGGCTGGCTTCCGTGGTTTACTTAATGTTTCTGGCGGTGGCCGCCCTGCCCGTTTTTGCCGTGGTTTTTCTTTACGGCGGGGTCCCGCCGGCCATTTTGGGTCTGGCCTTTGTGGTCTGCCTGGCCGCGGGCCTGGGCTACGGCGCCATGGGCCTGGCCCTGTCCGCGCTGACCCAGCGCAGCCAGGCGGCAATGATCATTTCGCTGGTTCTCGTCTTTTTCTTCATCTTCGGGATCCCGGTAATTACCGGTATTATCATGGCTAGCAATCCGCCCGGGCCGTCGCCCCAACCTCTCGGGCAGCCCGGCGCGGCGATTGCCGGCCCTCCCTGGTACGTTTTTTTAAGCCCGCTCACCGCTTTTACATCCGTCTTGCCCGGCACGGGCGAGTATGACCGGAACTGGGGCATCCCCCTGATTTCGGAGCTGATGAATATGCTTTTGAACCGGATGGTGCAGCCGGAAATGGTGGCCTACGCTTATAAAATGGGTTACACCACTGGTTATGTATTTCCCGGCTACCCCGGCGGGGTCGCAGCAAAGCCGGCGGGGCTGGCCGCCTGGGCGCCGTGGGCGCGTTTCACCCTTTACCAGGGGATTCTGATCCCGGTTTGCCTGGCCGCGGCCATCCTGGCCGTCGCCCCGCGCAAACCCTGGCCGTTCCACCGGGCGGGGAAAAAATAATTAACCACGGAGAGCACAGAAAGAGGACACAGAGGAGGGATGGATATGCTTCGCAGGAAGCGGCATGACTGGCCCGACCGCAGGCTGGGGGAGGCGCTGGCGCCCCTGGCGGCGCGGGTGCGGGGGCGCTACTGGTTCGAAACCGGACGCCTGATGATCACCTGGGGCCTGGCCGTTGCCGCCGGCGTCCTGGTTCTGCTCAGGCTGACCCCGCTTTACTCTTGCCTGTTCCTGGCCGGAATAGGCGGGGCGGCTGCCGCGGTGGTTGTTTTTGTTTGGCGAAGTCTGTCCATCCCTGACGCCTTGAAAGTAGTGCAAATCGCCGACGAGCTGGGTTTAAACGGCGAGGCGGTTACGGCGTACCGCCTTCTGGAAAAGAAAAGGCAGGATTCCTGGAGCAAGTTTGCCGTTGAGAAGGGGGTTAGCGCTTGCCGGAACCTGCCGGGCGAAAGGTTGGATCCGCTTTTCCCCTCCTGGCGCCCCTGGCGGGGGATTGTTTTCCTGACCGGGATTCTGGTGGTCACGATCCTGCTGCCCGCTCCGCTGGCCCCTTACTGGGAGGCCCGGCGGGCGGAAAAGGAAGCCTTGGCCGCGGCCGCCCGCCGGGCCGGAGAAGTGGTTGCCCAACTCCAGCAGATGCCGCCGGAACAAAAAGAATTTCTTCCGGAAAAATTAAGCGAAGAACTTGATGCCCTTCCCCGGACCGTCGGCGGAGCCAGGGACCGCCGGGAGGCCGCCCGGAACTTAGAGCGGGCGGGCCAGGAAATTGAAGATGTACTGGCCTTTTTAGAGCCGGCAGAAAGGAGTTTCCGGCAACTGGCCGGCGCCTGGAAAAACAGCCGGGAACCTCTCTTCGAGGAACTGGCCGCCGCCCTGGAAAAAGGCGATGAGCAGGAAATCGCCCGGCTGGCCGGGAAGTTGACAGAGCTGGCCAATTCTTCGGAAGCCGCGAAAAACAGGCTGGCTTTGGAAATGTTCCAGGCCGGCGAGGGCGTTGGCGACCCGGTCTGGCGGGAGAACCTGCGCAAGCTGGCCAGATCGCTCTTATCTTCCGGCGGAAACGAAGAAGCAGGGGGGAGCGGGGAAAGGGGAAGCGAATCCCTGGCCCGGGATCTGGCCGGCCTGGCGCGGCAGGCCGGAGCCGCCGGACGGCTGACGCAGGCTTCCGCGGCCATGTTTAATCTGGCCGGCGGAAATAATGCGGCGGCCATCGCCCGGGCCGGAAGCGGAACGGGTGCCCAACCGACAACAAACGCCGGCGGAACGGGAGGATCCGGAGGAGCTGCGGGCGGGTCCTCCGGCGCGGGTTCGGCGGCGGGTTCTGCCCCGGGTACCGGTTCAGGTTCGGCCGGGAGCAGCGGGGCAGGGGGCTCCGCCGGAGCAGGCGGCGCTTCGTCGGACGCCGGAGCCGGCGAGGGTACCGGCGGGCGTGCCGGCAATTCCGGGGGAACCAAAGGCGGCTCCGGCAACGGGCCAGGTTCCGGCTCCGGAAATGAAGGCAGCGGCGGCGGAGCGGGCACGGGCGCCGGCGGGCCGGGCGCCGGCGGGCAGGGCGCGGGAACTGCCGGCGGCGGCTACGATCGGATTTACGCCCCGCATTTGCTGGGTGGTTCGGGACAGGAAACCCGGGTCGGCGGTCAGATCCGGCCGGGTCAGGCCGGGACCGAAACCGACTTGCCAGATTCTCCGGTCGAACTGGGAGCGGTTCGTCCTTACCGGGAGGTCCTGCCTCTTTATAAGGAAGAAGCAATCAACTCCCTTTCTTCCGCTCCTTTGCCGCCCGACCTGGAATCGCTGGTGTGGCAATACTTTACCTCATTGGAATAGACAGGGAATTTTTTCTCCTGAGCAGGAAGGAGTCCGCTTATGCCTGATCACACTGGTTCGGTAGAAAATCAGGAAGCCAAGGAAGTCCCGCCAGCCGGGGTCGCCGGGGAAAGCGACGCCCTGGAGGAAGACGTTCCGGGAATCCTGGAAGGGGTTAAAAACCGTTTAAAAGAAATGGAAAACGCCATCGCCGGGGTGATCGTCGGCCAGGAAGAGGTTGTTCACCAGGTTTTAACCGCCCTGCTGGCCGGCGGGCACGTGCTTCTGGAAGGAGTGCCCGGCCTGGGCAAAACGGCGCTGGTCCGCACCGTGGCGCGGGTGACGGGGTTGACTTTCCGGCGCATCCAGTTTACTCCCGACTTAATGCCGGCTGACATTACCGGCACCCAGATTTTTGACGAGAAAGGGGCCGACGGTCCTTTCCGCTTTTCCCCGGGGCCGGTTTTTGCCAACATCGTCCTGGGCGACGAGATTAACCGGGCCACGCCCAAAACCCAAAGCGCCCTGCTGGAAGCCATGCAGGAGCGTACGGTGACGTCAGGTGGGTTAACTTATCCTTTGCCGGAGCCTTTCTTTGTGCTGGCCACCCAGAACCCCCTGGAGATGGAGGGAACTTACCCTTTGCCGGAAGCGCAACTGGACCGTTTCTTGTTTAAGATTAACGTTTCCTATCCCAGCGCCGGGGAGCTGCTGGCCATCGCCGACCGGACCACCGGCGCCGCCGAGCCCCAGGCGCCCTCCCTGCTGGCGCCGGGGGAGTTGCGCGGCTGGCTGAAGCTGGTCCGCCGGGTGGTGGTTGTGGAGGACGTCATCGATTACGCGGTTCGCCTGGTGCTGGCCACCCAACCCGACAACCCCCGGGCCCCGGAAAGGGTCCGGCGTTTTGTACGCTACGGTTCCAGTCCGCGGGGCCTGCAGGCCCTGGTTCTGGGCGCACGGGCCGAAGCTCTCCGGGAAGGGCGCCCGCAGGCCGGGTACGCCGACGTCCGCCGGGTTGCCCCGGCGGCCCTCCGGCACCGCCTGATTTTAAGTTACGAAGCGGCGGCGGAAGGAATCGGGGCCGACGAGTTGGTGGCGGAAATCCTGGAAACTGTGCCGGTTCACCAATAACTTTCAGGGTGGGAAATTTATTTTGTTTGCCCATTTCGACGCCGATACCTTAAGACGCCTTGAGGGCTACCGGTTAATCCGGCAAACCCCTGTTTATGGCCGCCCCGGGGGCGTCCGGCGTTCTTTGCAGAAGGGCGGGGCGGTGGAGTTCGCCGATTATCGCGAGTACGCCCCCGGCGATGAACTGCGGCGGGTGGACTGGAAAGCCTACGCCCGGCTTGGGCGGCTTTACGTGAAGGAATTTCTGGACGAGCGGCAGCAAACCACGCTTTTTCTTCTCGACGTCAGCGCCTCTATGGACTGGGGCGGTCCGCCGGCCCACAAGGGGAGATATGCCTTGCAGATTGCCGCCGGGCTGGGTACGTGCGCGCTGGCCGGAAGCGACCGGCTGGCGATCGTTTTCGCCGGCGGGGAAGGAAAATTGAAAGAAAAAGCGGAAATAGATAAGCATGAGGAAAAAGAAACTTTTGCCCGGGCAAATTTGCCGGACAGACAAGGACCTTCCTTGAGGGAAGCGACTGGCGAAGGGGGGACGGGCTGGCGGATATCTCCCGAATTCAAGAGCCGGACAGCCCTGCCTGGTTTCTGGGATTTTCTTCGGTCGGCAAATTTTGGCGGCAGTGCCGGACTGGCGAGTAGTTTACATAATGCTATCACACTGGTCCGGGGAGCCAAAAGTGTTTATGTTTTTTCCGACCTTTACGATTTGCCCGACGTGCAGGAAATGTTCCGCCTGGCAGCCGGCCGGGGCATGGCGGTAACCCTCCTCCACATTTTGTCCCCGCAGGAAAGGGCGCCGGAAGGAGAGGGGGAGTACCTGCTGATCGATCCAGAAAGCGGCGCCAGGATTGAAATCACCTTGAACCCGGCAGCGTACCTTGCTTATACACGGCGGCTGGAAATGTTTTTCCGCGAGCTGGACAGCTTCTGCCGCCGTTGGGGAGGAAAACGGGTCCTGCTGGACAGCGGTGAGGCGGTGACGGACACCCTGTTCAAAACCCTGCCCCGGGCGGGAGTACTGCAGCCAAGAGGGTAAAATTGCGGGAGGACCACAGCGAAAAAGCCCACCTGAAGATTACTGAAACCGGTCACTTTGCCCGGAGCATGGCTTGTCCTTGCAGGAATACATATCCCTAATCCCTAACCCCTATTTTCTAAGGAGCTGGTTTTGGTGGTAAATCTGCTTCAGTTATTGTTCGCCCACCCGTTGGGCTGGTTTGTGCTGGCCGTGTACGCGGCGGTAGTTTTGCTGATGTGGTACATCATCTGGCGGGACCGCTTCCGGCGCGTCATCGGCACCTGGACAGCCGTCGAATGGACGTTGGTTGCGTTAATCTTATGTGTTTTTTGCCCTTTTGTTTATAATTACTATCGCGAAAAAGGGTTTTTATAGCAGGACCCCAAAAAACTTCTTCCTGATCAAGACAGAACATCGCCTTTTTGCCGACGAAAAAGGGAACTTTCCACGGATATCAAATTCTATAGGAATTTTTTTGTTATGCCTTCCAAATATGGAATGATAAGATACCCCCGGCATGGGGGCTTAAAATATTGCTTCATATGCCCATCTTTTAATTCTCTGCGATCTCTGTGTCCTCTGTGGTTGAATTTAGAAAGGGCCAAGCACATCAGCAGGCCGGTTAGAAAATAGAGGCGATGTTTTATGCATTTCTTTTCTCCCCAGACCCTCTGGCTGGCTTTGACCGTCCCGGCCATCCTGGCCTTGTACATCTTGCGTCCCCGGCATAAGCAAAAGACTGTTCCCAGCACCCTTTTGTGGCGGCAGGCTGTTGCCCCGCAGGAGGCCACCCGTCCGTGGCAGCGCCTGAAAACCCAGCCCTTGCTCTGGCTGCAGTTGCT
The DNA here is from genome assembly GCA_040755975.1 of Bacillota bacterium. GTDB lineage: Bacteria > Bacillota > Desulfotomaculia > Desulfotomaculales > Nap2-2B > JAIMBK01. The sequence goes on from JBFLZY010000007.1 coordinate 23,044, forward strand.
GGCCGCCGCCCTGCTTACCTTGGGTGCCGCCGCCCCCGTCTGGTATTTAAAGGAGCCTTCCCCCAGTACAATTGTCCTTTTAGACGCTTCAGCCAGCATGCAGGCCGTTGATGGGCAAGAAACCCGCTTTTCCCGGGCGGTTTCGGAAGTCGAAGCGCTCGCCCGGGGATTAGAGAAGGGGGCCCGGCTGACCGTAATTGCTTTTGACCGGCAGCCGCGCGTAATTGTCAAGGACAGCAACGACTACGCGGAAATCAAACGGGCCCTGGCGGAATTAAAACCTTCCCCGTTCAGCGCCGATCTCCGTCCGGCCCTTTCCCTGGCCGGGGCGCTGGCCGGGGAACAAAATCAGCCGCGCCTGCTGGTTTTTAGCGACGGCGGGTTAACCTGGCCGGCGGCAGAGGAAAAAAACGGCCTGGAGTTAAGGCTGGTCGGCTCCCGCCAGGCCGCCAACGTGGCCATTGCCTCCTTAAATCTCCGCCCGGCAGGAACGGGCCAGGCCGCGCTGGCCATGCTGGTGAACCGCGGCGCCGTCCCGGCTTCCGGAAAGGTTCACTTAAGCGCGGGCGACCGGCCGCGGGAAGCGAAAACATTTCAGCTGAAGCCGGGGGAGGCGGTTTCCTTTTTATGGTCCGATTTGCCGGGGGGCGTACCGGTGGCGGCAGAGTTGCAGGTTGACGATCCAGGAATGGATCATTTCCCTTTGGATAATCAGGCCTGGGCCGTGCCCCAGGAAAAGCAGAAGAGAAAGGTCCTGCTGGTTACGGACGGGAATATCTTTCTGGAAAAGGTATTCAACATTTTTCCCTGCCTCGACGTTTACAAAGTCACTTGTGAGCGCTATCCTGACCTGTTGACCGGCAGCTTTGGTTACGACCTCACCGTCCTGGACGGGGTGGCCAAACCGCTGCCGCCGGCGGGGGCCGTGCTTCTGCTCAACCCTCCGGCAGGGGAAAACATCCGCGGTTTGACGGCGGGAGAAGAATTCAAGCCCGGTGAACTGGTCCCGGAAGCAGGGAGTCCTTTGGTTGAATACGTGGATCTTTCCCAGGTGCACGTGGCCAGGGCGAATTCCCTGGAGCTGAAAAGCAACTGGCACAAAGACGTCACGGCCGACGGAAAGGTTATCCTGGCGCACGGGGCGGCGCCGGAGGGGAGGACGGCGGTGCTTGGCTTCGGGTTGGGCGCTTCCGATCTTGCCCTGCGGCCCGCCTTTCCGGTTTTAATGCAGAACGTCCTTTCCTGGCTTCTGCCGCCCGACCTGGACGTCGCCGGCCAGGCCGCCCTGGGGGAGGAGATAAAAATAAACGCGTGGGCGCGGGCGCAAAAGATTACCGTGGAAAATCCCGACGGGTCCGTACTTTCGCTTGCGCCCCCTTTTCCGCCCGCTCCCTGGGTGCCGGAAAAACCCGGCCTCTACCGGTTGACCCAGTACGTGCAGGCAGACGGACAAAGAATTTCAAGGGTGTCCCGCCTGGTCGCGGTCAACGGCTACAACGAGCGGGAGTCGGACATCGTCTTAAAAGACCTGTCGTCCGCCGAAAAAGGGGGCGTCACACAATCTGTTCCGGAGCCGCGGCCCCTGCCGCTCGCTGGGGGACTGACCCTGCTTGCCCTGGTTGTGGTCCTGGTGGAATGGGGGGTGGCCAGCCGTGGGCATTAGCTTCAGCAACCCCTGGTGGTGGCTGCTGATCCCGCCGGTCCTCCTGGCCGCCTGGTACCTGCGCCTGCCCTGGCTGAAGATGGCCCGCCGGCTCGGCGGTCCCCCCTGGCGCAAAGAAATCAGGCGTCTGGCCGTGCGCATTTGCCTTTTTCTTTTGCTGGGAGCCGCGCTGGCCGGTACGCACCTGGTGGCCGTGATTCAACGGCAGGCGGTTGTGTTTGCCCTGGACGCCTCCGCCAGCGTAGGCGCGGCGAAAGGCCAAGGGGAAGATTGGATTCGGGCGGCGCTGGCGAAAAAGCCTCCGGACGGGCTGGCCGGAGTCATTTCTTTTGGTGAAAGGGCGCTGGTGGAGGAGCCGCCCGAGCAGGCTCCTTCCTTTGTCCGGACGGGTACCGAACCGGGCGGCGGCGCCAGCAGAATAGGGGAGGCGCTGAACCTGGCACAGGCCTTGCTGCCCGCAGAAGCCAGAAAAAGGGTGGTTTTGCTTTCGGACGGGCGCGATACCCAGGGGGAAGCGGTGACCGCGGCCCGGCAGCTCCACGCGCAGGGGGTGCGGGTGGACGTGGTCAAGCTGGGGGAAAAGGCCGGACCGGATCTCCGCCTGGAAAGCGTCAAACTTCCGCCGCGGGCCCGGGTGGGGGAAACATTTTCTTTAGAGGTTGTCGCCTTTGCCGGGAGCGAGGGGGCGGGAACCCTTTTTCTGGAACGGGACGGAAAACTCCTTGCCGCTGCCCCGGTTAATTTCCAGGCGGGCGAAAACCGCTACAGTGTTCCGGTCGAGGCGGGGAGCGGCGGCCTGCACAGTTACCGGGCTTACCTGGTGGCCGGGGACGGGCAAAAGGACGCCTTCGCCGCCAATAACGAGGCCGGAGCGGCCCAGGAGGTCACCGGTCCGCCGCGCGTCCTGGTGGTTGCTTCCCGGCCGGCGGAAGCAGAAGCGCTGGTGCGCTCGTTAAAGGCAACCGGAGAAATCGAAATTGACCTGGTTGACCCCGGACAGGTGCCGCGGGGGCTCCCCGCCTGGGCGCGGTATCAGGCGGTCTTTCTGGTCGACGTGCCGGCGTACAGCCTGGGGGAAAAAGCCATGGCCGAAATCGAGGCTTACGTCCGCGACGGCGGCGGTGGGCTGGTCATGACCGGCGGGCCGGATTCCTTCGGTCCGGGCGGGTATACCGGGACGCCCGTGGAGAGGGCTTTGCCGGTAAAAATGGATATTTCCGGACGGGGCGAGCTTCCCTCCCTGGGCCTGGTGCTGGTCATCGATAAATCCGGGAGTATGGCCGAATATGCCGGCGGGGCGGATAAAATCAACCTGGCCAAGGAGGCCGCCGCCCGCAGCGTGACTGTCCTCACCGACCGGGACCAGGTTGGCGTAATTGCCTTTGATACGCTTCCCTGGTGGGTGGTTCCCCTGGGCCCCGCTCAAGATAAGGAAAGCATCCGGAAGGAAATCGGGCGTATTTACGCCGATGGCGGGACGGAAATTTACCCGTCGCTGGCCGCCGCCTACGCGGCGCTAAAGCAGGCGCCTACCCAGGTCAAACATATTATTTTGTTGACGGACGGTATTTCGGCAAGCGGCGGCCCCTACCAAAAACTTCTGGAAGAGATGCGGGGCGCCGGAATTACCCTGACCTGCGTGGCGGTTGGCGAAGGGGCCGACACCGGAATGCTCCGGGCCCTGGCTGAACTGGGTCGGGGGCGTTATTACGCCACCGCCGAGGCCGGCAGCATCCCCTCGATTTTTACTAAAGAAACGGTAATGGCCACCCGCAGCTTCGCCGTTAACGAAAGATTTGTTCCGGGGGTTGCCGCCCCCAGCGTGTTGCTACAGGGAATCCGGAAGGCGCCGGCCCTGGATGGGTACGTGGCGGCCTCGCCCAAAGACAGGGCCGAGGTGGCGCTGGTTTCCCACCGGGGCGATCCCGTGCTGGCCGCCTGGCAGTACGGGCTGGGCCGGGCGGTGGCCTGGACTCCTGACGCCGCCGGGCGCTGGAGTGCCGCCTGGGCGGCCGGTCAGCTCTTTCCCCGGCTGTGGGGAAACGTCCTCTCCTGGATTTTGCCGGCGGTAAATACCGGCTCCGTCCAGGTCGCCACCACAGTTGAAGAAAGCGGGGACGTCCGGATCGTGGTCGACGACCCGGCGCACTGGCAACAGGTGGGCAACTATTCCCTGCGGATTACCGGGCCTGCTGGAGAGACGAAGGACGTTGCGCTGACTCCCGCCGGCCCGGGGCGCTACACCGCCCGGATCACGGCACCGGGAACCGGCGCCAGCCTGATCAGCGTGATGTCGTCCGGCGATGCCGGGCAGGTCCTGATCGGACGAAGCGCGCTGGTGATCCCTTATCCTGCGGAATACAAGGAAACGGGCGCCGACCTCGCCCGCCTGGAAGAAATTGCCCGGGCCGGAGGCGGCGAGGTGCTCGTCTATCCCGAACAGGCCTTTGCCCCCAACCTGCGCCCGGTGCGGGCGAGCAGGGATCTTACCGGCCTGCTCTTAATCCTGGCCGGCCTTTGCTGGCTGCTGGACGTGGCCGGGCGGCGCTTGAGTTTCGGGACCGAAGAGCGGGAAGCTCTAAAAAGGTCCTGGGCTCAGGTTCGCGCGCACCTGGCTTTCCGGCAGGCAAGGGCGCGCCGGGAAGCCGATCCTTCCCCCTCCTGGGCCGGGCAGACCCTGGCCAGGGTGGAGAATCTGCGGATCCAAAAAAGGGGCCGGGGAGGTGCGGCTTCCGGCGGCTTAGCCGGAGCAGCCGGTTCCGGGCCGGTCAAAGCAGCCGGACCCGCTCCGGCCGAAGGCACTGGAAAAGGTACGGGAACATTCCCGGCGGTCCGGGAAGAGGCAGGCAAAAAAGATCTCTTTTCCGATCCCGGCAGCCGCGAGCCGGTTTCCCCGGAAAACAGACTTCCGGGGCGCCCGGATGGCAAAGCCGGGGAAGATACCGCAGCCACGCTCCTGGCTGCTAAAAGGCGGCGGAAAGAAGAGCAGGGCTCAGGGAAGAAGAATCAGGTAAAATAGATTCCATTTGCACATTCTGTACAGAATGTGCTATCATGAAGGTAAGAGGTGATGCTGATGCTGGAAGAATTGAAGTTTACCGAAGCTCGCGGCGACTTCTCAACCCTGTACAGCAGAGTCTTCAACCACTACCGGCCGGTAATCATCAGGCGCAGGCAGGCGGAAGAAGTCCTGGTCCTGCGGGCCGATCTCCAGAAGCTGCTCCTGGAAAAGTACAGGCTCAAACCGGAGGTCATCAGGGAAGAGGACGGATCTGTCACCCTGGCCCTGGATGAGCTTGAGCTTTACGCCAACGGCCGGACGGTGGAAGAGGCCGCGCAGGAACTGGTCCAGGACTTGAAGTTCTATGCCCAGGACTATCTTGAACGCTCCCAGCTTTTCATCAACGCTCCTAACCGGCGGGCGCACTTCCCGTACATCCTGCGCGTACTGCTCTGCGGCAGCGACGAAGAAATTCGGAGCCTGCTGGAGATTTGAAAATGCCTCCTAAATTTGGGGACTTGAAGCGAGACTGCGAAAAGAACGGTTGGGTGCTGATCCGGAGCACCGACCACTGGTACTATGAAAAGGCCCTGGACGACGGTACCGTGCTCCGGACGAAGGTGAGCCGTGCGGTACACAAAGAAATTCCGAAGCAGTTGTGGCAGAGGATTCTCAAAAAGCAGCTGAAGATAACTGAAAAAGAGTTTTGGGGGTCTCTTTAATGCCAAAAGATTCCCAGCTTTTAAATCCTACTCAATGTTGCCGGACTTTTTCTTGTTCCCGTTCCCAGCGGGCCAGGCGCCGGAAAGTTTCGATCTTTTCCGTCCGGCCCAGGCGGCTTTCCGTCAGGGCCTTTTGGAGAAAAGCTATTGATTGATCGTACAGGGTGCGGTCTACGGGGTAGGGGTGGCCGTCTTTGCCGCCGTGAGCGTAGCTATAGCGGGCGGGGTCGCGGTAGCTGGGCGGGGTGCCGTAGACCAGTTCGGAGAGCAGGCTCAAAGCGCGCAACGCCTTGGGGCCGATTCCTTCGGTGGCCAAAAGGGCCCGGAAATTTTCCGGCTGGCGGGCGTAACTTTTTAAAAGTACGCTCCCGATTTTCCGGGGATTAAGGTCGGAAAGCGCCAGCCGGTGCCGCGCAGGCAGCTGGAGGACGGCTTTTCCCTGCAACCGGTTTAATTCCTTAACAATTTTTTCCGGCTGTTCGCGGGAAAGCTCCGTGACCACCTTTCTGGCCGGATCGCTTTCCAAGGCCACCAGGTTGAGAGCCTCCCCGCGGTGATCGCAGCAGACCGCCTTGTGGGGCTCGCAAACAAAATCCCCAAGGGTGGTGCTTAACCAGTGGTAGCGGCGCGCCCATCCGTTCTGCTCGTTCATTCCCTGCTGGACCACCGCCCACTGGCCGTGGTTATTGAAGATAAAAGTATGGTGGTAAATCTGGTAACCGTCCTGGACGGCGCTGTTGTCTACCTTGGCCGCCATCCGGCTGGCAAAGACCAGCTCCCCGGGATCCCCGGCCAGGGGGTAGCGCTCCGCAATTAACTGGATTTCGTGCGGCGTTTGCTGGCTGGTTTTGCCTTTTCCGCCGGCGGCGAACAGGCCCAGCCGGCCGGCCCGGTCGCGCAGGGCTTCTTTGAGCGCGCCGCAGACGGTCGTCGTCAGGCCGGAGGAATGCCAGTCAAACCCTAAAACGCACCCAAAGGCCTGAAACCAGAAGGGATCGGATACCCTGGCAAGCACCCCTTCGGTTCCCGCGTCGGCAATCATCACTTCCAGAAAAGCCCTGGTCATTTTGACCATCTGCTCAAATAACCAGGGGGGGCACTTCCCCCCGTGCAGGGGTAAATTGGCAATCCCGGTGCGCATCTTACTCTCCCTGTCGTCTTTAAACCCTTTAAAGTCTGTTTGAGACTGAATATCAGTAAGCAGATCAATTATATCACTAACAGAACCAGATCAATAGATATTTTCCAAAGATATATAGGGAAAAACAACAAAAAAATAATGGGTTGTCCAATTTATTAGGTAAAGCTTGAAATATCTATAGTAATTGGTTTTCTTTTTTGCTATAATGGAGATAGGAAGCGATTATTGTTCATTAAACTTCTGAAGAGGTTGCTACATGAAAAAATTTAAGTACGTAACTCTTTTTTTCATACTTTTTTTCATCATTGCTACAGGGGTTCTTGTTTTGGGCCCTACTGGAGTTAACTGTTCTTCTTTGCCTGAAGAGGAAGTAGTAATTCTTACCGTCGACGGGCCTATCGTGCCGGTAGTGGCCAGTTATCTTGGGCGGGGAATTAACCTTGCGGAACAGGAGAAAGCGGCCGCCTGCGTTATTTGCCTGAATACGCCCGGCGGACTGTACAAGTCCACCCAGGAAATTGTCGGCCGGATTTTAAACGCCCGGGTGCCGGTGGTTGTTTACGTTTCTCCGCAGGGGGGCTGGGCCGGCTCGGCGGGCACTTTTATCACCGTCGCCAGCCACTACGCAGCGATGGCGCCCGGCAGCAGGATCGGGGCGGCCCACCCCGTTTCGATTGGTCCCGGTACGGATGAGAAAACGAACGTTCCCGGCGAAAAAATTACCGAGGACGCCGCCGCCTGGATTCGCTCCTTAGCTCAACTCCGCGGTAGAAATGCGGAAGCCGCGGAGCTGGCCGTACGGGAAAGCAAGTCTTATTCCGACCAGGAAGCGTTGGCGAAAAAACTTATTGATGCCCGGGCGCGGGATCTAAATGAACTCCTGGAAAAGCTGCAAGGCAAAGAAATTGTCTTGCAGGATGGCCGGAAAGTCGTTCTCAACACGCAAAATGCTCCCCACCGCCGGTTGGATATGAATTTGCGGGAAAAAATCTTGGCTGCTTTGAGCAATCCGGAGGTAGCCTACCTGCTCTTTACTTTAGGGATGATCGGGATTATTGCGGAAATCTATCACCCCGGCGCGATTTTCCCCGGCGTCCTCGGCGGGCTTTGTTTTTTGCTCGGACTTTACGGTTTGGGCAACCTGGACGCTTACTGGGGAGGCATTTTGCTCCTTATCCTGGCTTTCGGCCTGTTTATTGCCGAAACCTTTGTGGTCAGCCACGGCCTGCTGGGAACGGGCGGCCTGGTTGCCTTTGTGCTGGGTTCCCTTCTCCTTTTTACGGGCAGCGGGCCGGGCATGCAGATCAGTCCCTGGTTAATCGCTCTTTTGGCTGTTCTGTTTGCAGCGTTGCTTGCCTTGCTGGTTTTTGTAATTGTCCGCGGCCAGACGCGAAGAGTAATTACCGGGCAGGAAGGATTAATCGGTCAGCCGGCGGTGGCGCGCACCCCTTTAAATCCGAAAGGAACCGTTTTTTGCGCCGGAAGTTTATGGAGCGCCATTTCGGAAGAAGGGCAGGTGGGGGAAGGGGAGGAAGTGGTGATCACGGGAGTTGAAGGTTTAAAATTGCGGGTTAAAAAGAAAAAAGAGGGGTAATTTAGGAAAAAGAGGGCATCAGGGAAGGGAGGCGCCAGGTCGTTGGGGCACGAGCACTTTTTGTTTGAAGACCTTAAATAACAATAATTACCAAGTCACCGGGGTAAAAGGAGCAGGGTGAAATAAGGCGCAAGTTCGTGGCGACGGGAGCCTGGCCGTTAAAAAGCAATTGATTTAAAAAGGAGGCTATCTAACTTGGGATTTTTTACCTTATCAATTCTTGTGTTGATTATTATAATCTTAATTTCTTCCTCGATCCGCATTGTTCAGGAGTACGAGCGCGGCGTGATCTTTCGCCTGGGCCGCGTTGTCGGAGCCCGCGGGCCGGGGTTGATTTTGCTCATTCCGATCATTGAACGTATGCAAAAAGTTGACTTGCGGGTCATTACAATGGACGTTCCGGCCCAGGAAACGATCACCAATGACAACGTGACCATCAAGGTAAACGCCATCGTTTATTTCCAGGTAATCAACCCCGTCCAGGCGGTTGTGAACGTGCTGGATTACATCCGGGCCACGTCCCAGCTTTCGCAAACTACCTTGCGCAGTATTGTGGGCCAGTCCCAGCTGGATGAGATCCTGGCCAAGCGGGAAGAAATCAACCAGCGCCTGCAAAAAGCCATTGACGAAGGCACAGAGCCCTGGGGAATTAAAGTAAGCCTGGTGGAAATTCGGGATCTGGAATTGCCGTCCTCCATGCAGCGGGCCATGGCTGCTCAGGCGGAAGCCGAGCGGGAACGGCGGGCGAAGATCATCCACGCCGATGGCGAGTACCAGGCTGCTGAGAGACTGGCGGAAGCAGCCAGGATCATTACCCAGGTCCCCGCTGCGCTGCAGCTGCGCTACCTGCAGACGATCCGGGAAATTACCACGGATAAAGCAAGCACCATTATCTTTCCGCTGCCCATGGATCTGATTATGCCGCTGTTAAAAATGGCGCAAAAGGAGGACCGGCCGAAAACGCCCGGGGAAGGGTAACCTGGCGGGTGCGTAAAAAAATCTCAGCCGGAAAGTAATTTTTAACTTGATCATCTCCCAAATTTATGTTATAAGATATTTATAGTAAGGGCGGTATCTTGGAGGTACCCGTAAAAAGTATTTTTCTAAAGTACCCGGAAAAGGTTGCTGTGGAAGGGTTGCTGGCGGAATTGACCATGGAGGTCTTGCTCCGGCAAGAGCGGGGCGCTTCATGGTTTTTTTATTTTCTTGCCAAAAAAATTTAGGAGGTGTTTTTTCAATGCATATTCCCGATGGGTTTCTTACCCCGGGAGTTTGGGCCGGGGCGAGTGTATTAAGCGCCGGGGCACTGGCCGGGGCGGTGGCAAAAACCAGAGAAACCCTCCAGGACAGGCAGGTGCCAACCCTGGGGGTGGCGGCGGCGTTTATCTTTGCCGCGCAGATGATTAATTTTCCGGTCGCCGGCGGAACTTCCGGCCACCTTTTGGGCGGCGCCCTCGCGGCGATTTTGTTGGGACCGTGGAACGCCTTTTTGGTGATGACGACAGTCCTGGTCATCCAGTGTCTTTTCTTTTCTGACGGGGGATTGACGGCTTTGGGCGCCAATGTGTTGAATATGGCGGTGATCGCTCCCTGGGTGGCTTACGTTATGGCCAGGTTGTTTAAAGGAGCGGAGGGAAACAAAGCCATCCGGTCGACGGCCATTTTTTTCGCTTCCTGGTCTTCCGTAATGGCGGCGGCGCTGGCCTGCGCTGTCGAGATTGTTTTGTCCGGAAGCGTGCCCTGGCAGGTGGCCCTGCCCGCCATGGCCGGCTGGCACGCTTTAATCGGCATTGGCGAAGGATTGATTACAACGGTGGTAGTGGCTTTTGTCAGACAGCACTGGTCCCTGCCGCAGGGGGTGAGTTTTGGTGAATAAAAAACGCCTAGTGGTGGGTCTTTTGATTGCCTTGGCAATTGCGGCGCTTTTATCGCCGTTTGCTTCTCCCAACCCCGATGGTTTGGAAAAGGTGGCCGAAGACAAAGGGTTTTTACACCTGGCGGAAGGGGTGGAATTGATTAAAACGTGGATGCCGGACTATGTTTTCCCCGGCATCGCCAGCGAACCTTTGGCTACCTCCCTGGCCGGCTTAACCGGAACCCTGCTGGTTTTTGGATTTGCTTATTCCTTTGGCGTGATTCTGGCCAGGCGGAGAAAAGCGCCGGTTTCCGGGCAGGCCGGGCAGAAAACTAAATAAAGTGTCTGATCCAAGAATTCAATAGCTAAAAAATTTATCGCCTTTTAGGCTGGCAGGCGGTAAATTTTTTTGTTTTTTTGTCGATAAAAAATTTTGTAAGGAAATATCCCTGGCTGGAGAATTAACCCCTGAATAATGAGGAGTGGTCTGATGAAAATCCGCGGGAAAATACTTGCAGGATACTTGATCGTGCTCGTTGTCTTTGCTGTTGCCACTGGCGTACAGGTTTACCAGATGCGCCAGGCCAAGACCAATTACGAGCGAATTATCCAGCGGGAGGTTTTTAAGGCCGCAGAAGCCCAAAAGTTCCTGTTGCTTTTTGAAAGGTTACCCATTATTTTTCAGAGTTACCTGCTGACGGGCAACGAAAGCGAATTTAAAGATTACAGCAACCGGAGCGCAGAGGCGGTGCTGCAACTGCAAAAATTAAAGGATCTTGGCGATTCCGACCAAGAGAAGGAACTGATCAAAGAGATCCAGCACAAGTTTGAAGATTACCGCACGGTGGCCGGCTTTTTAACGACCCTGAAAAACCAGGCCATCGGTTTCGAGACCGAGTTGAAAACTGTGCCTGAGGGTGACATGAAAAGAAGAATGGAACTGCTCGGGCAAATTGATACATTTCAAAAGGAAATCTCCTCCTACCTTTCCGAAAAACATGGGGTGATTGAGGCGGCCATTAAGGCGGGCCAGGATTTTGTAAATGCACAGGAGAATGCTCTCCAAACCGCCGTCGAAAATAACCGCAACCTGGTTAAAAATATCGAAATGTTGAATTATATAGCCGTTTGTGTAGCATTCATTTTAGGCATAATCATCGCCTTTTATATGGGAAACCTGGTGGCGAAGCCACTACAGATGGTGGAAAAGGGCGTCTCCCGGATTGCGGGGGGCGATCTGGCGGTGGCCGATATAAAGAGCGCTTCCCGGGACGAAGTTGGCTCGCTGGCACTTTCTTTTAACCAGATGAAGGGGAGCCTGCGGGAAATCGTCCAGAAGGTGGCCGAGGGGGCGCGTTCGGTTTTTCACGCCGCCAGCCAGCTGTCCGAAAGCGCCCAGCAAACTACCCAGGGAGCTACCGCCACAGCTTCGGCGATATCGGAAATTGCCGCCGCCGTTGAAGACGGGGCAAGCAACGCCGGGCAGGTGGCGCAGGCTGCCGAAAAAGCAGCCGGCCTGGCCGGGGAGGGGAACGTAAAAGTGGAGAGATTAATTGCCCAGATGGGCAGCATCGAAGCAGCGGCCAACCAGGTAGCCAGGGCCATTACCGAACTTGGCGAAACTTCCCAGGAAATTACCCAAATTGTCGAGATGATTACCAATATAGCCGAGCAGACGAATCTTTTGGCCCTTAATGCCGCCATCGAAGCTGCCAGGGCGGGCGAGCAGGGCCGCGGCTTTGCCGTGGTGGCCGAAGAGGTAAGAAAATTGGCCGAACAATCGGGCGACGCCGCGAAAGATATCTACCAGTTGGTTCAACGAATCCAGGAAAAAGCTTCCGGAGCCGTTTCCAGCATGGAGGAAAGCACCCAGCAGGTTCATGCCGGCAGTTTTATCGTCAAAGAGGTGGGGGAACTTTTTACGGACATCATTCAAACGGTCCGGGAGTTAAGCACCCAGATCCAGGAAGTAGCGGCAACCGCCCAGCAAATAGCCAGCGGCGTGGAAAACGTGGCCGGGACCGCCGAAGAACAAACGGCGGCCATGGAAGAGGTATCCGCCTCCGCGGAAAGCCTGCAAAGACTGGCCGCCGAACTGGAGGAGGTTGCCGCCAGGTTTAAACTTTAAATTTAAGGCAGTCCGGAGAAAAAGGCGCATAGCGTAAAATTGTTTTGCCAGCGGTACGGGGGAAAATATTTTTCGGCGAGATCTTGCTTTTTAGCTAAAATACTTATATAATTTTACTGACTTTAATTAAATTATGCCTAAACCCGGGCGGCGATCAAGGAATCACGGAGATTCCACGGGAAGGATTTGAGCTAAGGTCATGGAGGCCTGTTTACCTTCATTACGATTATGGGGCAGGTCCTATGGCTTTTTTGTTTTGGCCAGTTAAGGGAGGGTGGGTTCTTTGGATCGCTTTTTCGCACCCGCGGGTTTTCCGGGTTCAGCATTACACCGTCTGGACCCCCGGGTTAAAACGGTGAGCATCTTAGGTTTTGTCGCCCTCGTTTCAACGCTATCTGCGTGGCCGGCGCTGCTCCTGGCAGCTTTGTTTCCGATCGTTCTGGGCGCAATGGCCGGGTTGAGCCCCCTTTACTTCGGGCGGCGGGTGTTATGGATTTTACCTTTTGCGGGCGCGCTGGCCGCCGTTCTTCCTTTCGCCGTCCGGGGAGAAATCCTGGCCGGGTTTAAGGTGGGGACGTTAGTTGTAGTCCTTAGCAAAGAAGGATTGGGTCAGGCCATGGTCCTGGTTTTGCGCGCGCTGGCCGCCGTTTTGGCCTTAAATTTGCTCACCGCCACAACCGGTCTGCGCGGTTTGCTGAGGGCTTTTCGGGAGTTGCACGTTCCCTTGATTTTCGTGCAGTTAATCGAATTTACCGTCCGCTACATATTTGTGCTCACCGACGAAATCCAGCGCATGAGCCTGGCCCGCCGGGCGCGGGCCTTCCGGGCAGGAAAAAGCCTGCTGCATAAAAGGACCTTCCTTACCGTGGGGCAATTGTTAGGAGTGCTTTTTCTACGCTCGGCGGAACGAGGGGAGCGGATCTATTTTGCCATGCTCTCCAGAGGGCTTGGCAACCCGCCCGGGCGAAACGAGAGGAGGTTGCCGCCCACCCGCGATTTAGGCTGGGGTGCCTGGATCATTAGCTTTGCCCTGGCGTTGCGTTTGTTAGAACCGGGAGGTATATTATGGCAAACATTATTGAAGTAGAAGATCTGCATTTTCGTTACCGGGACGGAACGGAGGCCCTCAGGGGCCTTTCTTTATCGATCCAAAAGGGTTCGCGGGTGGCCATTTTAGGGCCTAACGGCGCCGGCAAATCCACTTTGTTGCTCCATTTCAACGGAATTTACCTGCCCGAACGCGGGAAAGTGCGCATCCTGGGAAGAGAAGTAACGGCCAAAACGGAAAAGTGGGTGAAAAGTAAAGTGGGCCTGGTTTTCCAGGACCCCGACGACCAGGTATTCTCTTCGTCCGTTTGGGAGGACGTGTCCTTTGGCCCTTTGAACATGAATTTGCCGCCCGCGGAAGTTGCGGCCAGGGTAGAAAAAGCACTGCAGGCCGTGCAAATGGAAGAGTATAAAAATAAAGCTCCTTATCATTTAAGTTACGGACAGAAGAAAAGGGTGGCCATCGCCGGCGTGCTGGCTATGGAGCCGGAAATTATTGTGCTCGACGAGCCGATGGGTTATCTGGACCCACAGGGCAAGGAAAATCTTCTGGGTATTTTAAACTATTTGCACCAGCGGGAGATTACCATCGTCGTGGCCACTCACGATGTAGATCTGGTTGCCGAGTGGGCCGATAGGGTGATTGTAATCAAAAATGGCCGTACCCTGGCGGAAGGGGACCCCTCTCTGCTTGCTGATGAGGATCTGGTCGGGGCGGCCCACTTACGCTTCCCGGTGGTGGTGGAAATTTTCCGCCGCCTTCCGGAATTAAACTTGCCCCGGTTGCCAAAAACGATTGCCGAAGCAGTCGAAATAATCAAAACCATTAAGCAAAACGGCGTCTCTGTATTTAAATAGCTGGTTAAAAAATAACTAAATATTAAATCTCAAATGTTGTTTTTTTCGGGCAGGAGTGTTATACTCTGATCGATAGTTTAGCCAAACAACCAGTCAAAGTGTCTGGTTACCAAGGAGTTGCTCATGGGAACGTACGTTTCCACCATAAGGAACTGAAAAACCACCGGCTTACCGTCCGTTTTGCCAGGAGCGACATATGCGAAGGGCCGGTAACGAGACACGGCGCAGGTGAGGTAAGCGAACCGGCAGTGCGAAACGCGCAGATACCACTAAGCAAAAATGCTAACAATAATCGCTGGTTAGACCGGCATAGCTAAAAAACTAACGTTTCATGCGCATTTTGCAGCGCGTGCCTGGTTCGCTCCGAACCAAGCAGCTGTCTCGTCGGCCCCAAGCATCGGAGCGACGGCAAACGGACGGCAAGCCGGGATCTATTTTCGAGGGAGGAAGACCAGCTTGCTGCCTGTTCACCATATCTCTTTGCCGACCCCTTATCCGGTCGGGCCAGTCAACGTGTACCTGATTTTATCCCAGCCGTACACTTTGGTGGATGCCGGGCCGGACACCAGCGAAGCGCGGGCAATGTTAAAAGATGCGCTGGCGGAGCGGGGCTTGTCGCTTACCGAACTGAAAAGGGTGGTTTTAACTCATTCCCATGCCGATCACAGCGGCCTTGCCGGGTGGTTGCACGAAGTGTCCGGTGCGCAGGTGTTCGTTCACCCCATTGAGCTGAACAGGCTGATCAGGCCGCAGAATTTCTTTGCCGAAAGGCTCGCTTTTTTATACGAAACGGGTTCTCCCCAGGCGATCGTTGAGCAAATGATCAAGGCGCGGAATAAATTACCAATGCCCAGCATCCCGGAGGGTTGCGCGGTTGAGCTCAACGGCGGGGAAGAACTGCTTTTCGCGGACGGTTTTTTACAGGTTTACCACCTGCCGGGCCATGCGCCGGGGCACCTCTGCCTTTACGATCCCGGGGAAGACAACTTTTTTTCGGGCGATTTTCTCTTGCCCCACATTACCCCCAACCCGCTGGTGGAATTCGAGCCAGACTGCCCCGGCAAGCGCATGCATACCTTAAGTATTTACCTGGAGGGTCTAAACAAGGTAAATGCTCTGGAAATAAAAAGCGTGTGGCCGGGTCACGGGGAAGTTTTTACCGATCACCGGAAATTGATCGCCAGTTATTACGCGCATCACGAAAACCGGTTGCAGCACCTCCTGGCGATGCTCCGAAAACATGGCGAACTGACCGTTTTTAAGCTTAGCCGCCTGGTTTATCCGGGTCTGAACGGTTTTGATATTTTTCTTGGCCTGTCGGAAATCCAGGCCCACCTGGATGTTCTGGAAGAGCGCGGGTTAATTATTGCGCGCGAGCAGGAAAAGGTGTTTTATTACCGTGCGTTGGCTTAAAAAAACAGGCGCTAAAATATTAATTTTTTGGGCTGTTCTCCTGGCGAAGGCAACCTTCTGGCTGAGCCGGCTCCTGGCCGGGGGAAAAGGTTCTTCCCTGCCGGGAATGCTGGCTTTAAAAGTCTATCCGGGTGTGCTCGCCGCCCTGGCCGGTCAGGTCCGGCGGGGCATTATTGTGGTAACGGGAACAAACGGCAAAACCACTACCAATAATATGCTTGCCCGGATCGCCGCCGGGGCGGGGTACACCGTGGTGGCGAACCGGGAAGGGGCAAATTTAATTACCGGCGTTACCACTGCTTTTGTTATGAACGCTACCATAGCCGGCAGGATCAATTGCGATTACGCCTGCCTGGAAATAGACGAGGCTTCTTTTCCCGTCGTCTGTGCGCAGGTCCGGCCGGATGTGGTGGTCGTGACCAATTTTTTCAGGGACCAGCTGGACCGCTACGGAGAACTGGATAATACCATTCGCTACATCCGGGGCGCCCTGGAAAAATTGCCGGGCGTAAAGCTGGTGCTCAACGCCGACGACCCGCTGGTTGCCCAATTGCAAACAGCAAGCGGGGGGGAAAGGGCAATTTTTTACGGCCTGGGCGAAAATGCCGGCCGGCAGGGAAAGGAGGCCCGAGGGGTAAAAGAAGCCCGCTATTGCCCTTTATGCGGCCACCCTTTGCATTACGAATATTACCAGTATGGTCAACTGGGTAAATACGGTTGTTTTCAATGCGGTTTCGCCCGCCCGAAACCGGGCGTCGAGGCCGTCCAGATCCAAACCCAGAGCATTAATTCCTGCCTGGTTCTTTCCCCGGCCGATCAGGCGCCCATGGTTTTACCCGTCTCCGGTCTGTATAACCTGTATAACGCTCTGGCTGCGCTTGCCGCGGGGCTTTTGATCGGGATCGAGGCGCGGGAAATTACCGGCTTATTACAGAGCTACACTCCGGCCACGGGCCGCATGGAGCGCTACAATTACCTCGGGAAATCGATCTTGCTCAATTTAGTCAAAAATCCCGCCGGTTTTAACGAAAGTCTGAAGGTTTTCCTTCGGCCGCGGGGCCGGGTGGACGTTCTGATTGCCATTAACGATAACGCTGCCGACGGACGCGACATTTCCTGGCTCTGGGATGTAGATTTTGAAGTGTTTCAGAATCACCACCGGCAGATCAATTTTTTTATTTGTTCGGGCACCCGGGCCGAGGAAATGGGGGTGCGCTTGAAGTACGCCGGCGTGCCGACGGAAAAAATTATTGTGGAACCCCATCTGGAAGCGGCCGTCGACCGCATATTGTGCGCTCCCGGGCCCCAGGCGTATCTTTTGGCTACCTACACAGCCCTCTGGCCGGTGGAAAGGTGCTTATCCAGGCGGTGTAAAAAGGAGCAGACCCATGCTGCACATATGTCATCTGTATCCTGATCTGTTAAATCTTTATGGGGACAGGGGAAACGTGCTGGCCTTTGCGGCCCGCTGCCGCTGGCGGGGGATTCCCGTAACCATCCACCGCGTCCACCAGGGGGAACAGGTAAATCTTGCCAGGATGGATTTTCTTTTTTTAGGCGGTGGCTCCGATCGCGAGCAAAATTTAATGACGAAGGATTTAAGCAAACGGATCGCTGCTTTGCGGGAGGCCATCGAAGACGGTCTGGTGGTTTTGGCCATCTGCGGCGGCTACCAGTTGCTTGGCCACTACTACCGGACGCGGGAAGGGCAAATCATCCCCGGCCTGGGCTTGCTGGACTTTTATACCGAAGCCGGCCCGCGCCGCCTGATTGGTAATATCGCCGTCGAGTTGACGCTGAACGGAAAGGTCTTTAAAGTTACCGGTTTTGAAAATCACGCGGGGAGAACCTATCTGGGGAAAGCGGCTCCTCTTGGCCGGGTGCTGGCCGGTTACGGCAACAACGGCGAGGACGGCCTGGAAGGGGCGCGGTATAAAAACGTTTTTTGCTCTTACCTCCATGGCCCGCTCCTGCCCAAGAACCCGCCCTTAACCGATTACCTGATCGCGACGGCCCTCAAAAGGCGGGGGTTGCCTTTTCTTTTAGATCCCCTGGACGATCGCCTGGAGGAGGCGGCCAATCAAGTAATGTTGCGCCGTTTGGGGGTGGGTCCCTAAATATTTTTCTCCCGAATCCGGCAAATTATATAAATATAACAAGTACCCGGCGCAAAGACTAACCATTTTGCAAAATCGCGGGATCGGGATAAATGTTTGAGCTTGTTTACCGCACGGTATTGATTTATTTTATCGTCCTGGTAATTGTCCGTCTGATGGGCAAAAGGGAAATCGGGCAGCTTTCCCCTTTTGATTTTGTCGTGGCCATTATCATCGCCGAACTGGCGGCCATTCCCATGGAAGCTGCGGGCATCCCTTTGTGGAAGGCCATCCTCCCCATGGTCACCCTGGCTGTTCTGGAAGTTTTCTTGAGCTACCTGGCCCTGCACAGTCCGTTTTTGCGGAAAGTTCTGGACGGACAGCCCCAGGTGGTCATCAGAAACGGGCATATTTTGAAGAAGGAACTGCGCAAAGCCCGGTATAACTTAAACGATCTCCTCGCGCAATTGCGGGAAAAGGGGATCGTAAACGTTTGCGACGTGGAGTTCGGCATCCTTGAAACATCAGGGAAGCTAAGCATAATTCCAAAATCACAAAAAAGGCCGGTTACCCCCGGAGATCTTGGTCTGACAACCGGTTACGAAGGTTTGCCCACCGTTCTGATTATGGACGGGATGATTGTCAGGGAAAATTTACGGTTTTTGGGCCTGGACCAAAAATGGCTCCACGAACGCCTGGCTGAACTCAATTTACAGCCCAGGGATGTATTCCTGGCTGTTTTAGGTACGGATGGGAAATTATTTATCAATACACAGGAAGAAAGATTATAGAAAAAGGATTTTCTTCATTTTGGTAGAATGTAAAGCCGCAGAAGCTGAAACCGGCTCAGTTACGACCGGAAAAAAAGATCATGCTGAAGCATGATTCAGTTTACGGGTAGCGAAGCCCGCGGGCGCAGGTTTGATTATTTTTCAGCGATTTTCCTGCACCCTCCGGAACTGATTTTAGAAGGCAAGGTGATCCTGGTTTGTTCCAGATGGGACGGCGTCAGCAGTTGATTGTGCTGGCGGTTGTCGCCGTGGTTCTTTTTGGCGCCGGGTACAAATACGCGCGCTGGAACGCCCAAAATGCGGAAAAGCCCGTGGTGGAAAGATTTGAACCGGCGGAAGCGGCGAATAAAACTGTTCAGGAAATTATCGTTCACGTCAGCGGGGCCGTGGAAAAACCGGGTATATACCGCCTGCCCCGGGGCTCCCGGATCAACGATGCCGTAAACCTGGCCGGGGTCTTGCCGGAGGCGGACCTGCATGCTTTAAACCTGGCTGCCCCGCTGAACGATGGGCAGAAGGTACCGGTTCCGTTCCGGCAGGGTGTGTTGGCCGGCGAAAAGACCGGGGACGGAAGCGATCCGGGCGGCAAAGCGCCGGGTTCGTCTGCCGCCGGCGCGAGTTTTCGGACCGGCGGGCAGGGGGGCAAAGGCAATTCCCCGGGATTGTCCGCGGGCGGGTTGATTAACATCAATACGGCCGGCAAGGCGGAACTTGAATCCCTTCCCGGGATAGGTCCGGCGCTTGCGGAAAGAATTATCCAGTACCGCGAAGAGCACGGGTATTTTATGTCGATAGAAGACATCAAGAATGTCTCCGGAATAGGGGAAAAGCGTTATGAGCAGTTAAAGGATAAAATTACCATTTAGAGCCTGGAGGTGGCCAATGAACCCCAGGCCGCTGGTTGTCCTCACCTGTTTTTTTATTGCCGGTATTTTGCTGGCTTCACCGCTGCCCGCAACTCCGCGAGCGGCAATCCTTGCCTGCGGGTTCCTTCTTTTCGTTGCCCTGGTCGGGTATGCAAGGAACTGGCGAAATAACCGCTGGGTTATCGGCCTGCTGTTGCTGGCTGCCGGTTTTACCCTGGCGCGCCTGGCCTCTTTGCAAATTGACCCCGCGTTATTTAAATATTGCGGCCACCGGGTAACGGCGGAAGGTGTTGTGGCCCGCGAAGCAGACGTTCGCCCGGAAGTGGTTTCTTACCACCTGGATGTGCGGTACATGTCTGCGGGCAAAGAAAAATACCCGCTTAGGGCGCGGGTGCTGGTAAAGGTGCCTGCCCCGTGTCCGGTGTACAGCTACGGCGACTTTGTAAGGGTCCACGGTCTCCTGGCAAGGCCGGATGAACCGGGCAACCCAGGCGCGTTTAACTACCGGGCGTACCTGGAAAGGCGCGGCATCGGGGCGGTTTTAGATGTTGAAAACAGCCAGGGTATAACCAGGTTGGGGGTGGAAGGCAACCCCTTAATCCGCCGGCTATTGCTTTTTAAGGAAAAATTGCTGACCGTCAGCAGGCAGACCCTCCCGCCCGCCAAGGCGGCCCTGGTCAACGGCGTTGTTTTTGGGACCCAGGGAGAAATTCCCCGGGAGCTGTGGCAGGTCTTCAGCGAAACCGGAATAGTGCACATTTTAAGTGTTTCGGGTATGCACGTGGGCCTCGTGCTGGCGGGTATTCTGTTTCTTTTCAAGATCTTGCGGGCGCCGCAACGGTGGCTGGCGCCTTTAGCCAGCATCGTCCTGGTGCTTTACGCAGTGATTTGCGGGCTGGGACCGGCGGTTACACGGGCCACCTTCATGGGCCTTTTATTTCTCTGGGCCCACCACCTGGGGCGCGATCAGGACTGGCCGACCACCTTATCCGTAGCTGCTCTGTTGAGTCTGCTTTTGAACCCCCTCGCTCTTTACGATATCGGATTTCAGCTTTCGTTTGCCGCCACCTGGGGGATCCTTTATTTCGGACCGGTTCTGAATAAATTGCTGGGGCGCTTTCTTTCCCGGCCCGACTGGTTAAGGGCGGTTGTCTGGGTTTCGCTGGGCGCCCAGCTGGCCACCCTTCCCCTGGTGGCCTGGTATTATAACCTCGTTTCACCGGTGTCGCTGCTGGCCAATATCGTCGCCGCCCCGCTAACCGGCCTGATCATGGCTCTGGGTTTTGCAGCAGGCCTGGCCGGGGCCGCTTGGGTTCCCCTGGCCGGGTTTATTAATGCCAGCACTTCTTTTGCGCTGGATATTTTCATCGCCCTGATTACCCTTTTGCGCACTTTGCCCGGTGCGGTGCTTTACGTTCCCACGCCGTCGCCTCTGGCTGTTCTGGCCTGGTACCCTTTGCTCGGTCTGGCGGTAGTCCTGTTCGAAGAAAAGAATTGGGCGGCAGTAAAAAAATTTGTCTTCCCGAGGCGCCGGATAATAGCGGTGGCTGCTGCGGGAGTTATTTTCCTCGCGGCGGCCTGGACCATCGGTTACCCGGATAAAAAAGAACTGGTTCTTCATCTCATCGACGTGGGTCAGGGAGACAGCATTTTAATCCAGACGCCGGCGGGCAAAAACATTCTGGTCGATGCCGGCGGGTGGAGCGGTGAATTTGAGTCCGGCGAGGGCGCCGGCGACCGGGTGGTGGTTCCTTACCTGCGCAGGCTGGGCGTAAGGCGCCTGGATGTGTTCGTCATCACCCATCCCCACGAAGATCACGCCGGCGGCGCAAAGGCGGTGGCAAAGGCATTTCCCGTCGAACTGGTCCTTCTCTCGCCCTTCGGGTTCAGCGAACCAATCACGGGCAGGAATCAGCGCTTTTTCTCAGAACCGCTCGACCGGGGCGCAGAGCTTCCCCCGCCCTACCGGCAACTTATGGCCTATTTAATCAACAAGCAAATCCCCGTGCGTACGGTCTGTGCCGGGGACGAAATAAAATGCGACCCCGACCTGGAAATACGTGTCCTGGCTCCGCCTTTTCCGCCTTTAAAAGGCAACCGTTCCGATGAAAATAACGCTTCCGTTGTTTTGTGGGTGCGTTACGGCGGGCAAACTTTTCTTTTGACCGGAGATATCGAAGTAGAGGCTCAGGAATGGCTTATCCGCTCCGGCTGCGACTTCCGGGCCGATGTTCTCAAAGTGCCGCACCACGGCAGCCGTTTTTCTTCGCCCGCTTTCCTGGAAAACGTCCAGCCTGCGCTGGCTCTGATTTCCGTTGGTAGACATAACCGTTTTAACCTGCCCGCGAATGAAACGCTGGAACGTTTGAAAAAGCAGGGCGCAGTTGTTTACCGTACCGATCAACACGGTGCCGTCATTTTGTCTGCAGACGGGAAAAACCTGCGGGTGAAAACCAGGCGCGGTTTAAAATACAGGCCCGCAGCCTAGAAAAGGGCCTCATTGAAGTGGATTTTCGGGCGCAGGGGCAGCTTCCAGATAAATTATGGTGCGCTGGCCGACCACAACCAGCTTTACTTTCAGCGTGTATTTTACGCCGTCCAGTTCCACCTGACGCAGATCAATTACCCGGGGAATCAGGAGGTGGTTAAGGGCGCTGATCTCCTGGCCCAAAACCGGTTGCAGCCACTCCCGCACCTTGTTTTCCACGAACAACTGGACTTTTTTCTGGTCGTAGCCGCTGGCCTGTTTGCCGGCGGCCAGCGATACATGCACGTCCAGGGCGCTGATCACCTGCTTTTGCCGGCTTTTGAGGTTTTCCTTGACCTGCTCCAGTTCCTTTTCCTTTACCGCCAATTCCTCGCGCAATGTTCCGTTGACCAGGGAAAGATGATCCACTTGTTTTCCGACCAGGGAATTTACTCCCGCCCCGCCTACCAACAGGCCGATCAAAAAAGTTGCCGCCAGTTGCTTGAGGTGTGCGTTCATTCCTTTCCCCCGCAAAGCGCCAGGAGCAGTTGATAGCCGACTTGCGTACCAGCCAGCGCGCTGAAAATGTATAATAATTGTTTGATTACCGCCCGCACCTCGCCCTGAAAGAGGCCCGATTCAAAAACCTCAAAAGTGGAAAAAGTACCCCCGATAGCCGCCGCAATGGCCCAAATTTTCATATCCCGGGCCAGTTTGAGGATAATCGCTGCCGGAGGCACCCGCACCAGAACGGCAGCCAGGGAGCCAACCAGGGTGGCTCCGAGCATAATCCCCAGAGCGGTAAAAAAGATCAGGATTACCTTTTGGTAAAAGGTTTCCAAAGAAAGGCTCCTTTCGGGACAAGTTTCTTTTTAATGCATATTTAATTCTCTTGTTGAATATGACAAATTTGGTAATCATGGGGGGTAAATACCAGGGAAGCTATGGTCCGGGTAAATTTTTTATTTCCCTTCTGCAGGATTTGGCTTAGAAATGCTGAATTAAGTAAAATATCAAAGGTGATGCGGGGGTAATTCGCCAGGAGTAACTCTTCAGAAGGGAGGAATCTTACGATCAGGACAATTGATTGCGCCATTGTTACCGAAGCAGTTGCCAGGTTGTGCCAGGAGGCAAATTTCCAGCTGGGCCCGGATGTTCTGGCTGCCCTGGAAAGAGGTTTAAAAGAAGAAACTTCTCCCGCAGGCAAGGACATCCTCCGCCAGCTCATCGAAAACGCCCGGATTGCCCGCGAAAACTCCGTGCCCATGTGTCAGGATACCGGCTTTACCGTCGTCTTTTTGGAACTCGGGCAATACGTGCATATAACTGGTGGCGATCTTTACGCGGCGATTAATGAAGGGATAAGAAAAGGCTACCAGGAAGGGTATTTGCGCAAATCGATTTTGGGTCACCCCTTTGAGCGAAAGAATACGGGTGATAACACTCCGGCGGTAATCCACTGCCGCGTAGTGCCCGGTGATCGGCTGAAAATTACCGTCGCACCTAAGGGTGGCGGCAGCGAAAATATGAGCGGCTTGAAAATGCTCAAACCCGCCGAAGGAGTGGCGGGCGTGAAAAAATTCGTTATCGAGCAGGTGTCGATGGCCGGCTCTAACCCCTGCCCTCCCGTGATCGTCGGGGTGGGCATCGGGGGAACTTTTGAAAAGGCGGCCCTTCTGGCGAAAGAAGCGCTGCTGCGGCCCGTAGGTCAAAAAAGCACCTTGCCGGACATAGCCCAATTAGAAGAAGAGTTGTTCACCGAAATAAATAAGCTGGGGATCGGGCCCCAGGGGCTGGGCGGCCGGGTTACCGCCCTGGCCGTACACATTGAAGTGTATGCAGTACACATGGCCAGTTTGCCTGTGGCGGTGAACATTAACTGCCACGCCGCCAGGCATAAGTCCATCATCCTTTAAAGAAGGTGAAGGAATGTCCGCGGAGGTTATCAAGATATCTCCCCCGTTAAGCGATGAGGATGTTGAGCGGTTAAAGATCGGTCAGCAAATTTTGATTAGCGGAAAAATCTATACCGGCCGTGATGCCGCGCATAAGAGAATGGTCGAGTTGCTTGACCAGGGCAAAGAGCTGCCGGTGAATTTAAAAGGCCAGATCATTTATTACGTGGGCCCTACCCCCGCCAGGCCGGGCCAGGTCATTGGTTCCGCCGGGCCCACGACCAGCGGGCGGATGGATGCTTATACCCCCCGGCTGCTCGCCGCCGGCTTAAAAGGGCTGATCGGCAAAGGCATGCGTTCGGAGGAAGTGAAAGAGGCCATGAAAAAATATAAGGCGGTTTACCTGGCCGCGGTCGGCGGAGCGGGGGCGTTAATTGCCAGGAGAATTAAGCAGGCGCGGGTGGTGGCTTATCCCGAACTCGGCGCCGAAGCCGTTTATGAGCTGGTAGTGGAAGATTTCCCGGCGATCGTGGTTAACGACGTATGGGGCGGCGACCTCTATATAGAAGGCAGGAAGAAGTACGCGATTTAGTTTTTTGCTTTCCGTGAAACTAGAGGGCTGGAATTTGTCCGGGTGAGCGATCCGGCACTCAGCTTAAATTAGCTTGTTGATTGGAGTCCAATCTAAAACCGGCATGGAAAGCATAGAATAACATCACGGAAAAGCTGAGTGCCGGGCTAAAGGGCCAGTAACCAGACACCCGGCACTCACCGGCAATCAAGTTGCTTCGATGCTAACCAGGGCCACTTGGAACAGCAGACTCAACCAAAACACAGACTACCAGTGAGTGCCGGGCAGCTGCGGCATGCGAACCGGCAGCGCGAAAAGCGCAGATACCACTAAGCAAAAGTGCTAACGGTAATAGCGTTGGACCCCGGTAAAGCTAAAAAACTAACGTTTCGCGCGCATTTTGCAGCGTTGCCTGGTTCGCTCCGCGGCAAGCCGATGTCTGGTCGACCCGGAGCAGCGGAGCGAGCCGGATAATTCCAGCCCGATGGGAAATGATGGAAGACGCTATTTTCAGGGGAGCTTAAGGTTTTCTAATCTTTGCAAAGGAGTCAGATGCGATGGCCACCGATTTTTCTTTTCAAATAAGCAAAGAAATATCCGGAAGGATTCGCGAGATCAGCGGGCAAAACCCGCATCTCTGCATGCAGTGCGGCACTTGCAGCGCAAGCTGCACCGGCATAGGGAAGATGGATTTTCTCCCCAGGCAGGTCATCCGCAAGATTCAGCTGGGGGACCCCGGCGTTTTGCAGTGCCGCTCCATCTGGGTCTGCACCGCCTGTCTGACCTGCACCGCCCGCTGCCCCCGGGGCATTGACATCGCCCGCTTAATGGAGGCCCTGCGCACAATTAATCTGCGCAAAGGAAACGAAATTTTGGTGTTGGAAAAAATCCCTCTGGATTTAATCAAAGAAATTCCGCAGATGGCCTTGACCAGCGGATTTCGCAAACTAAGCTCCTGAAGGGGGGAAAAAGATGCGGATACCGTATTTTCCGGGGTGCACGTTGTACGCCAGGGCCAGGGGTCTGGATAATTCAACCCGGGCCGCGCTGGCCGCGCTGGGCATCGAGCTTGCCGAACTGCCCCAGTGGACCTGCTGCGGCACGGTTTTTCCGCTGGCGCAGGACAACTACATCGGCATGGTGGCGGCGGCCCGCATCCTGGCCAACGCCGCCAAAGCGGGGGACGGCCGGCTGGTAACAGTATGCTCCTTTTGCTACCATGTCTTGAAACGGGTCAATTACGCCGTCAAGAACAATCAGGAAGCAAAAGAGAAGTTAAATAATTATTTAGAAGCTAATTACGCAGGGGAAACCAGAATTATTCATCCTTTAGAATTAATCAGGGACGAGGTTGGGTTGGCAAGTTTGCAAAGCAAAGCTGGCGGAAAACTCAGAGGCTTAAAAGCCGCCTGCTACTACGGCTGCATGCTGGTCAGACCGGCAGCGGAACTGGCCTTCGGCGACCCGGATGATCCCACCATCATGGAGGAAATGGTTGGTGCGCTGGGTGGTGAGCCGGTAGATTTTTCCTGGAAAACGAAATGCTGCGGTTCCTACCAGTTGCTGAACGCTTCTGATCTGGTTGTGGAAAGAGTCAGGGATATCCTTTCCGCCGCCGCGGCCAGGGGTGCGCAGGCAATTGTCACCAGCTGTCCGCTTTGCCAGTTTAATCTGGATTGGGTGCAGGAAAAATTCGCTCCGAAAACGAATGGTTTTTCGAAAATCCCGGTGTTGTATTTCACCCAACTGCTGGGGGCGGCTTTAGAGTTGCCTGCCGACAACCTTGGCCTCGATCAGCACTACGTGGACCCGCGCCCCTTGTTGTCGGGTGGCTGTTCATAAATATTTATTCAGGATCCAAATTGCCCTGAAGGAGGGAAGATTATGGCGGAAGAAAAGGAAATGGTCAACATATACATTATGGGCAAACATTATCAAGTTCCCTACGGCCTGACGATCATGAAAGCCACGGAATACGCCGGCTACCGTTTTATCCGCGGCTGCGGCTGCCGGGGCGGTTTTTGCGGAGCCTGCGGCACGGTTTACCGGAAGCCCGGCGATTTCCGGTTGAAGGTAGGGCTGGCCTGCCAGACAGTAGTTGAAGACGGCATGTACCTCACGCAGATCCCCTTTTACCCCGCCAATAAGGCGACCTATGACCTGGAAGAACTTACCCCCACACTGGGAACCCTGCTGCAGCACTATCCGGAAACCACGCGTTGCCTCGGCTGCAACGCCTGCACCAGGATTTGTCCGCAGGAACTGGAGGTCATGCATTATATTGCCGCCGCCCAGCGCGGGGATATTGAGAAGCTGGCCAACATGTCCTTCGATTGCATTATGTGCGGACTGTGCGCTTCCCGGTGTCCGGCGGAAATCGTCCAGTACAACGTGGCCATTCTGGGGCGCCGGCTTTACGGGCGGCACATTGCGCCGCGCGCCGGGCATCTGGCCAAACGCGTGGAAGAAATTAAGGCGGGGAAATTCGATGCAGAGATTAACCGGCTGATGCAAGTGAACAAGGCCGAGCTGCAAAAATTATACGATGCCCGCGATATTGAGCCTTAATAGATTAAGGGAGGTGGAAAAATGTATACGCAAGATATGCGGGAAGCCATTAAAATAGTAGAAAAAACCAGGGATAGGCGTTTAAAGGAAACCTTTCCCCGTTTAAAACCGGAAGAAAAAGACCAGCTTTTGCGTTCCTTTCATCCGGACTACATGCCCGGCACCATGCGGCCGGTGAAAGTCGGGCCGAATAAAGGGGATAAAATGCCCCACGAGCACGTCGATCTCCTGGAGAGCCGGAGCACGCTGGATCCGGATACCTTTTCCCTGGAAAAGATCGCTTTCGATGTAGACGTGCTGGTCATCGGCGGGGGCGGGGCCGGCACCTCGGCGGCCCTGCTGGCTCAGGAAGCAGGGGCCGACGTGCTGCTGGCCACGAAATTGCGCCACGGCGACGCCAACACCATGATGGCCGAAGGGGGAATCCAGGCGGCCGACAAGGAAAACGACTCGCCGGCCATTCATTACCTGGACGTAATGGGGGGCGGAGGCTTTCATAACATTCCGGAACTGGTCGCCGCCCTGGTCAAAGACGCCCCGATCTGCATCCAGTGGCTGGAGAGCCTGGGCTGCATGTTCAGCAAGTTCCCCGACGGGACGATGAATACCATCCACGGCGGGGGGACCTCCCGCAAGCGGATGCACTTCGCCCACGATTATTCCGGGGCGGAGATCATGCGCACGCTCCGGGACGAAGCAAGGAACAGGGGGATCAGAGTCATCGAATTTTCCCCCGCAGTGGAATTAATTCTGGACGAGCACGGCCAGTGTGCCGGAGCAGTGCTGTATAATTTGGAAACGGAGCAACACCTGGTGGTGCGGGCCAAGACGGTGATTATCGCCACCGGGGGTTCCGGCCGCCTGCACATTGCCGGTTCGCCCACCACGAACCATTACGGAGCTACCGCGGACGGGCTGGTCATGGCCTACCGGGCGGGGGCGAAACTGATTTTCCTGGACGCCACCCAGTTTCACCCCACGGGCGTGGCTTTTCCGGAACAGATCGTCGGTCAGCTGGTGACCGAAAAGGTGCGCGGCCTGGGCGCCCAACTGGTCAACATCGAAGGCGAACAGTTTATTTATCCGCTGGAAACCAGGGATGCGGTTTCCTCGGCCATTATCCGGGAATGTCGGGAACGCCAGAAGGGCATTACCACGCCCAGCGGCATGTGCGGCGTATGGCTGGACTCCCCGATGATCGAAATAATTCACGGCAAGGGGACGATCGAAAAGGAGTTGCCGGCCATGTTCCGCCAGTACAGGCGCTTTGACATTAACATGGCGGAGCAGCCCATTCTGGTTTATCCGACCCTGCACTATCAAAACGGCGGTATTTTAATTAACGACCGCGCCGAGACGGGCATCCCCAACCTTTACGTGGCCGGCGAAGCCTCCGGTGGGGTGCACGGCCGTAACCGCCTGATGGGCAATTCCCTTCTGGATATTATCGTGTTTGGGCGGCGCGCCGGGAAAAATGCGGCCGAGAGGGCAAAAAGCGTTAAACTGGGCAGATTAACTTTAGACCACGTCAAGCGTTTCCACGAAGAACTGAACAAAGAAGGCCTCGGTCAAAAAGTGGCGCCCATTTTATTGCCCGATTACCGCGGCAAAATCAGTTAAAACGGGGACAAAGGCATGCAAAAAAGAAACCAGGAATCAAAGCAAGGGTGGTGAAGGTTCAAATGAAGCTGTTTGAATATATGGGCAAGGAACTATTTGCGCAGTACGGGATTAAAGTGCCCCGGGGAAAGATGGTGACCACGCCCGCAGAGGCGGCGCAGGCGGCCGCTGAAATCGGCGCCCCGGTAGTCATTAAAGCCCAGATTTTAGCCGGCAAGCGCGGCAAAGGCGGGGGGATCAGGTTTGCCTCCCGCGCGGAGGAAGCGGCCGATTTGACTGCTTCCGTTCTGGGAATGGTCGTCCAGGGGCACAAGGTGGAAATGGTGCTGGTCGAGGAACAGTTGCAGATAGATCAAGAATTGTACGCCGCCATTACCATTGACGGCTCCGCGAAAAAACCCGTTTTGATTGCCTCCGCTCAGGGCGGAATGGACATCGAAGAGGTTCCTGAAGATTTAATCGTGAAGATCGCCATTGATCCTTATCTGGGTGTCCAGCCCTACCTCGCCCGGGAAATTACCCGGCGGCTGGGCATGAGCGGCCCCCTGGCTAAAGAAATGCAGCGTCTTTTACCACTTTTATATAGAATCTTTAGAGAGAAGGACGCCGAACTGGTCGAAATCAACCCGCTGGTGGTAAGCATTGGGCAGCTCATCGCCGCCGACGCGAAAGTAACCATCGACGACGAGGCGCTTTACCGGCAAAAGGATCTACCGCGCGCGGAAGAGCGCACGCCGGTCGAGAAAATGGCCCACGAAATCGGACTTTCTTATGTGCAACTGGAAGGCGATATTGCGGTGATGGCCAACGGAGCAGGGATCACCATGGGAACTTTAGATATAATTCAACATTACGGAGGCGCCCCGGCCAATTTTTTAGACGCCGGGGGAGGCACCGGCATGGAAGCGACCGCCAAGGCGCTGGAGATCCTTTTGGCAACCAACCCGAAAGTTATTTTGATCAACATATTTGGCGGCATTACCCGGTGCGACGATGTGGCCAACGCCCTGGCGAAGGTGAAAAAGGAAAAGGGAATTTCCGTACCCGTGGTCATCCGGCTGGTAGGCACAAATGAGGAAGAAGGGGTGCGCATATTAAAAGAAAACGGTTTTGAGGTGCACCGGAGAATGGAAGAGGCAGCAGCCAAGGCCGTGGAGTTGGCCAGAAGGACACAGGGGCACAAAAGAGAAGGGATAATATCAGTTGCAACAACCGCCAAAAGACTATGACAGGGAGTTGTTTACCATGGCCATAATTATTGATGAAAATACCCACGTTCTGGTGCAGGGCATCACCGGGAACCAGGGTCTTTTTCACACCAGGCAGATGCTCGCCTACGGGACCAAAATCGTTGCCGGCGTGTCTCCGGGCAAGGG
Organism: Bacillota bacterium; assembly: GCA_040755975.1. Lineage (GTDB taxonomy): Bacteria > Bacillota > Desulfotomaculia > Desulfotomaculales > Nap2-2B > JAIMBK01. The sequence goes on from JBFLZY010000007.1 coordinate 52,716, forward strand.
CGGTCAAGAGGCGGCAGGCGTGCCCGTTTACGACAGCGTGAACGCGGCCTTAGAAGAGCACCGCGTGGACGCTTCGGTGCTTTTTATCCCCGCTGCTTTTGCCAAAGACGCCGCCTTTGAGGCCATTGACGCCGGCATCAAGGTGCTGGTGATCATTACCGAACACATACCCGTGCACGATGAACTGGAAATCATCGCCCTGGCCCGCCAGCGCGGCACCGTCGTGATCGGACCGAACACTTTCGGAATTGTTTCGGCAGGCAGGTGCAAAATCGGCATCCCCCCAAATCAATTTTTTGTTCCCGGACACGTGGGCGTGGTCGCCCGCAGCGGCACTTTAACCTACGAAATAGTGGCCAACCTGACGGCAAACGGCCTTGGCCAGTCCACGGTGGTAGGCCTGGGCGGGGACAGGGTGGTCGGGCTCTCTTTTGTCGATGTGCTGGAAAAATTCGAAAAGGATCCGGAAACCAGAGCGGTAGTGCTGGTCGGCGAGATTGGCGGAAACGCCGAAGAAGACGCCGCGCGCTTCATCCGCGAAATGAAAAAGCCGGTGGTCGCCTATATTGCCGGTAAGAGCGCGCCCCCCGGCAAACGCATGGGCCACGCGGGCGCCATAATTGAAAGGGGCAAAGGCACCTTCGAAGCCAAGGTGCAGGCCCTGACCGAGGCCGGCGCCGCAGTAGCCGCGCTGCCTTTTGAAGTGCCGGGCTTAATTAAAAAAGCTCTTCCGTAAAAAAGTTTATGCGAACGCCAGGAGGGAAGATAATTTTCTTATTTGCGAGTGGAGCATGGCACCAATAAGGATGAGTGCCGGGTCAGAAGCGAGCCGTAGTGCGCCTCTTAAGCGCAAGCCGGGTGAGCGGGTGACCCGGCACTCTCTGATTGCCTTTTCCCTTCTCATCACGGATAATCAAGAAAAAGAATTATCTTTTCATGAAGAGAGGAGGTATCCGGGATGTTTGATCAAGGAAAGCTGGCTGAACTCCAAAAGCAAACTAAAGAGTACGAAGAAAAACTGGCCGCCCATACGAAAAAGCGTCCGGAAAGGCAGGATCGGTTTGTTACCGATGCGGGTATCGAGATTAAAACTCTTTATACGCCCGCAGATTTGAGCGATTTTGATTACAAGCGCGACCTGGGCTTTCCGGGGGATTACCCCTTTATCCGGGGCGTTCAAAACAATATGTACCGCGGCCGGTTGTGGACCATGCGCCAGTACGCCGGCTTCGGCAGCGCGGAGGAAACCAATGAGCGTTTCCGCTATCTGCTGGAGCAGGGGCAAACGGGCTTGAGCGTAGCGTTTGATCTACCCACGCAAATTGGTTACAATTCCGACCATCCGCTGGCTAAAGGAGAAGTGGGCAAAGTTGGGGTGGCCATTGATTCTTTGCTGGATATGGAAACTTTATTTGCGGGCATTCCTCTCGATAAAGTGAGCACCTCCATGACCATCAACGCCCCGGCAGCTATATTGCTGGCGATGTACATTGTCCTGGCCGAAAAACAAGGGGTGCCGCAGGAAAAGTTAAACGGCACCATCCAGAACGATATTCTTAAAGAATACGTGGCCAGGGGCACTTATATCTTTCCGCCCGGCCCCTCCATGCGGTTAATCACGGATATTTTTGCTTACTGCTCCAAAAACGTGCCCAACTGGAACACGATCAGCATCAGCGGCTACCACATCCGGGAAGCCGGCTCCACCGCCGTGCAGGAGGTGGCTTTTACGCTGGCCGACGGGATCGCCTACGTCCAGGCGGCCATCAACGCCGGGCTCGACGTGGACGAATTCGCCCCCCGGCTGTCTTTTTTCTTTAACGCCCACCTGAACTTTTTTGAAGAAATCGCCAAGTTCCGTGCCGCGCGCCGCCTGTGGGCAAAAATCATGAAGGAGCGGTTCGGTGCCAAAAATCCCCGTTCGCAGATGCTCCGTTTCCACACCCAGACGGCCGGGTGCACGTTGACGGCCCAGCAGCCCCAGGTGAATATCATGCGGGTGGCCTTCCAGGCTTTAAGCGCGGTTTTAGGCGGTACACAATCATTGCACACCAATTCCTGGGACGAAGCGCTGGCCTTGCCCAGTGAGCAATCCGTTTTGCTCGCCCTGCGCACCCAGCAGGTCATCGGGTACGAGATAGGGGCGGCCGATACCGTCGATCCCTTGGGCGGCTCTTATTTTATCGAAAAACTGACCGGCGAAATTGAACAAAGGGCAACGGCCTACATAGAAAAAATTGACGAGCTGGGCGGAGCCCCCGAAGCAATCGAGTACATGCAAAAAGAGATCCAGAACAGCGCCTACACTTACCAGAAGGAAATCGAAAGCGGAAAGAAAGTGGTCATCGGGGTTAACAAATTCCAGATGCCCGAGCAGCGCCCCGCAGGCCTGTTGAAGGTCGACCCCGCCGTGGCCGAGCGGCAAATCGTCAAACTGAACAGGCTCAAGAGCGAAAGGGACAACACCCGGGTGGAAAAAATTCTGGCGGAGCTGCGGCGGGCCGCTGCTGCAGATGAAAATTTAATGCCCCTTTTCATCGCGGCCGTCAGGGAATACGTCACCCTGGGGGAAATTTGCGACGTGCTGCGGGAAGTTTTTGGCGAATACAAACAAAACATCGTTTTTTAAAGCGGGAGGTGGCAAGTGATGAGTGGACAAAGCGAACGCCCGATCCGGGTGCTGGTGGCCAAACCCGGCCTCGACGGCCACGACCGGGGAGCCAAGGTAATCGCTCAGGCCCTGCGCGATGCGGGGATGGAAGTAATTTATACCGGGCTGCGGCAGACCCCCGAACAGATCGTGCAGGCCGCCCTGCAGGAAGACGTGCGGGTGGTCGCTTTAAGCAGCCTTTCGGGCGCCCATTTGCACCTTTTCCCGGCGGTGGTGGAAGGGCTGCGCCGGGAGGGGGCGACCGATATTTTGGTTCTGGGGGGAGGCATCATCCCCGACGAAGACATCCCGGTTTTAAAAGAGGCCGGCATTGCCGAAATTTTCGGCCCGGGGACGCTTACCGCGACGGTGATAGATTTTATCAAAGAAAAGGTGGCGCAAAGGAAATAGGTTCGTTCATGCAGAATACCAAGTGAAAGCAGGTGAAATTTCATGGTTAAAAAGATCGATCACATCGGTATTGCCGTAAAAGACCTGGCGGCGGCAATCAAATTTTACGAAGAGATGCTCGGCTTGAAAGCAACCGGCACGGAAGTGGTGGAAGAGCAAAAGGTGCGGGTGGCCTTTTTGCCGACGGGGGACAGCGAGGTAGAGTTGCTGGAGTCCACTTCCCCGGACGGTCCGATTGCCAGATTCATTGAAAAAAACGGCGAGGGTATTCAGCACATTGCCTTTAGAGTAGACAACCTGGAAGAAAAGCTTGCGGAACTGAAGGGCAAGGGCGTCCGTTTGATTGATGAAAAGCCGCGCTACGGAGCAGGGGGAGCTAAAATTGCTTTTCTGCATCCCAAAGCCACCTACGGAACCTTGCTTGAACTTTGCGAACGGAAGTAAATTTTAAAGGCAAAAGATACAAAAGCGCAGGGACTGAAAATTATAGGTTTGCCGTGGAACATTGGAGCGACGGCAAACGAACGGCAAGCAAAAACGTTGTGTTGAGGAGGTTGTTTTGTCCGTGGAGGATAAGCTGGCGCAACTCGCCCAATACCGGGATAAAATACTGGCCGGGGGCGGCCCGAAAAGGATCGAGAAACAGCACGAGGCCGGGAAAAAAACGGCCAGGGAACGCATTGCGTTACTCTTTGACCCGGGCTCTTTCGTCGAAGTCAGCACTTTTGCCGGTAGCCCGGATCTCGAAAGCCTCCAGTACCCCGGCGAAGGAGTGGTCACCGGCTACGGCACCATTGACGGCCGCCCGGTTTACGTTTTTGCCCAGGACTTTACCGTGGCCGGCGGCTCTTTGGGAAAAATCCACGCCGAAAAGATCTGTAAAGTGTTAGATCTGGCCATGAAGAACGGCGCGCCGGTAATCGGCCTGAACGACTCAGGCGGCGCCCGCATCCAGGAAGGCGTGGACGCCCTGGACGGCTACGGAAACATTTTCTTCCGGAACACCCTGGCTTCCGGGGTCATCCCGCAGATCTCGGTCATCATGGGTCCGTGCGCGGGCGGGGCGGTCTATTCTCCGGCCTTGACGGACTTCATTTTTATGGTCGATGGAATCAGCCAGATGTTTATCACCGGTCCGCAGGTGATCAAAGCCGTCACCGGCGAAGAGGTGAGCATGGAGGAATTGGGCGGGGCGTACACGCACAACCAGCGCAGCGGGGTGGCCCATTTTATCGCCAGGGACGAAGAGGAGTGCCTGGCCATGATTAAAAAGCTCCTCTCGTACCTGCCCTCCAATTATCTCGAGAAGCCTCCTTTAGCCGCCCCCCGGGAGGCTCCCGGCGACCCGCGTGAACTGCGCAAGATTGTGCCCCCGGAATCGTTTTTGTCCTACGACGTGAAGGACGTCATCCGGCTGGTAGTCGACGGCGGGGATTTCTTCGAAGTCCAGCCCCTTTATGCCGTTAACGCGGTGGTCGGTTTTGCCCGTTTCGCCGGGCAGGCCGTCGGGATTATCGCCAACCAGCCCAATTATTTAGCCGGTTGTCTGGATATCAACGCTTCCGATAAAATTGCCCGTTTCGTCCGCTCCTGTGATTGTTTTAATATTCCCCTGGTCACTTTTACCGACGTGCCCGGTTATCTCCCGGGAACGGAACAAGAATACGGGGGGATTATCCGCCACGGCGCCAAAATCCTCTACGCCTACTCCGAGGCGACTGTTCCCAAGGTGACCATTATTCTCCGGAAGGCTTACGGAGGCGCCTATATAGCCATGTGCGGCAGTTCCCTGCGGGCGGACGTTTCCTACGCCTGGCCCACCGCGGAAGTCGCCGTGATGGGGCCCGAAGGGGCGGTTAACATAATCTACCGGAACGAAATTGCCAAAGCGGAAAACCCCGAGGAAACCCGGCAAAAGCTGATTGCGGAATACCGGGCCAAGTTTGCCAACCCTTACATTTCCTGTGCCCGGGGCTACGTGGACGACGTCATTGATCCCGCGGACACCAGGAAAAAGATAATTGAAGCCTTAAAAGCGCTGGCCGGGAAAAGGGAAACCAGGCCGGCCAAGAAGCACGGCAACTTTCCAGTATAGTTGAGCCCGGCAAAAAAGAGGGAGGGGAGAGGAAAAGGCGAAATTATCCGTTTAAAAAATCTAAGTCAGGAAGGAGGGAATCCCCGGATATATTTTGGGGAAATCATGAAAAGAAAGAAGATTACCATTGTTGGAGCAGGAAACGTCGGGGCTACCTGCGCCCACTGGGCGGCCGCCAAGGAACTGGGTGACATCGTGCTGATTGACGTGGTAGAAGGCATCCCGCAGGGCAAGGCGCTCGATCTCATGGAGGCGGCGCCCATCGAAGGGTTCGACGCGATTATTACCGGTACGAACGATTACGCCAACACCGCCGGCTCCGATGTCGTCGTCATCACCGCCGGCATTGCGCGCAAACCGGGGATGAGCAGGGACGATCTGCTGGCCACAAACACTAAAATTGTCAAATCGGTTACCGAGCAGGTGGTCAAAAATTCCCCTGACGCCTTTATTATCGTGGTCACGAACCCCCTGGACGTGATGACCTACGTTGCTTACAAAGCCAGCGGTTTTCCGCCCAACCGGGTTTTCGGCATGTCCGGCATTTTGGATTCCGCCCGGTTTAGAACCTTTGTTGCGCTGGAGCTGGGCATTTCTTTTGAAGATGTAACCACTTTCGTTCTGGGCGGGCACGGCGACGACATGGTGCCGCTGGTGCGCTACACCTACGCGGGGGGAATTCCCATCGAGAAACTGCTTTCCCGTGAGCGCATCGACGCCCTTGTCGAACGGACGCGCAAAGGCGGGGCCGAAATCGTAAACTATTTAAAGACCGGCAGCGCTTACTATGCTCCGGGCGCTTCGGTGGTGCAAATGATCGAAACGATTTTAAAAGACAAGAAGCGAATTTTGCCCGTAGCCGCCTACCTGCAGGGAGAATACGGGGAAAAAGACATCTACCTGGGCGTTCCCGCCATCATAGGCGGCAGCGGAGTAGAAAAAATTATTGAAATCGACCTGACTCCGGAGGAGCGCGCCGCCCTGGACAAATCAATTCAATCCGTCCGGAAAGTAATGGCGCTGCTGGCTTAAGAAGCCTGAATAAACAAGTTTTTAGGGAGGGGATAGATATGCCTGATACCAAACGACCCGTTAAAATAACCGACACCACTTTAAGAGACAGCCACCAATCGCTGCTGGCCACCCGTATGAAATTAGAGCATATGCTCCCCATTTTAGAAAAAATAGATAGGGTTGGCTATCATTCGCTGGAAGTTTGGGGAGGAGCAACTTTTGATTCCTGCATCCGCTTTTTAAACGAGGATCCGTGGGAAAGGCTGCGCACCATCAGAAAACACTGCAAAACTCCTCTCCAGATGCTTTTAAGGGGGCAGAACATCGTCGGCTACAAGAACTACCCGGATGACGTCCTCACCGAGTTTGTCAAGAAGACGGTTGCTAACGGGCTGGACATTTTCCGGATTTTTGACGCTTTAAACGACGTGCGGAACATGCAAAAGGCCATGGAAGTAGCGAAAAGGGAAGGCGCCCACGTCCAGGCCGTGGCCTGCTATACCATCAGCCCGGTGCATAACGTTGAGTATTACGTAAACCTGGCCAAAACACTGGAAGAGATGGGGGCGGATTCCATCTGCTTAAAAGATATGGCCGGCATCCTGGCGCCGAAGCCGGCGTACGAAATTATCAAAGCGTGGAAGGAGAACCTGAAAATACCCGTTCAGTTACACTGTCACTATACCAGCGGGATGGCCTCGATGTGCTACCTGCGGGCCGTTGACGCGGGCGTAGATATCATCGACTGCGCCATTTCTTCCATGGCCCTGCAGACTTCTCAGCCGGCCGTAGAGGCCATGGTGGGAGCCTTAAAGGACACGCCATACGACCCCGGTTTGGATCTCAAGCTGCTTTCCGAAATAGCTGACTACTTCACGGAGATTCGCAAGGAACATTATGCTGAATTTGACCTTTCCCCGAAAAGCGTTGATGTCAACGTGCTGATTTACCAGATCCCTGGCGGCATGATGTCCAACTTCATGTCGCAACTGAAAGAACAGGGCGCCCTGGATAGGCTGCCGGAAGTTTTGGAAGAACTGCCGCGGACGCGGGCTGACCTCGGCTATCCGCCGTTGGTTACGCCCACCAGCCAGATCGTCGGCATCCAGGCCGTCTTTAACGTCCTGTTCGGGCGCTGGGCAATCAACAGCAACGAAATCACCAATTACGTGCGCGGTTACTACGGAAAGCCGCCAGCCCCAATAAACGAGGAAGCCAGAAAAATGATTATCGGCGATGAAGAACCGATCACCTGCCGGCCTGCGGACATGCTTCCCCCGGGTTTAGGAGAAGCCCGAAAGCTGGCGGAGCCTTACCTGGAGCAGGAAGAAGACGTGATTACCGTTGCCCTTTTCCCGGAAGTGGGGCTGGAGTTTCTCAAGAAGCGGAAGGCTGGCTAAAATGACCCGGATGCTTCAATACCGCCTATGGGCTACTTTATCTTTGCGGTCATAAACCTCATGTGCATACAAATATATAATAACATTATTCCGGGCTTCTCCAAAGAAGCCCGTTTTTTATGATCTACAGTTAACTAAAACTTAACATGCATTTAACAATATAATAACAGGCAAATAACCTTTTTTTAACACGCCTTATTTAAAATCTAGGTAAACAACGCAGCTTACCAAGAGCTGCTTGAAATAAAATTCTAAAAAATAAAAAGGGGGATGAAGACTTGTTTAAAAAGGTCAAATGGTTGCTAGTAGCAGGTTGTATTTTTGCCCTTCTTGCAACCATGCTGGCAGGCTGCGGGGGTCAGGGACAGCCCCAACCCAAGCAGGAGGCGCAAAAACCTGCCGAACAAAAAACAACCGGACTTTCCGGAAAGATTACCGCCGTCGGTTCTACGGCTCTTCTTCCGCTGGTTGAAGAGGCCGCTAAGCAATTCATGAGCAAGAACCCGCAGGTTCAGATTGGCGTGCAGGGCGGAGGAAGCGGCACGGGACTTTCCCAGGTGGCTTCCGGAGCGGCGGATATTGGCAATTCGGATATTTTTGCTGAAGAAAAAAGCGGTATTGACGCTGCGAAGCTGGTTGATACGAAAGTTTGCGTGGTAGGCATGGCGGCGGTTGTAAACCCGAATGTAACGTTAGACAACTTAACGAAAAAACAGCTAATCGATATTTTTACCGGGAAAATAACTAACTGGAAGGAAGTAGGCGGGCCGGATCTGAAAATAGTCCTGGTCAACCGCGCGAAAGGGTCCGGTACCCGGGCGACATTTAAAGCTTTTGTCTTAGACGGTGCCGAGGAAACCGCCGGGGCGATGGAAATCGATTCTTCCGGCCAGGTCAGGAAAACCGTTGCCGAAACCCCCGGCGCTATTTCCTACCTGGCTCTGTCGTACGCGGACAACAGCGTAAAAGCGATTAAAATAGATGGTGTAGAACCGACCGAGGAAAATATCTGCAGCGGCAAATATCCCGTCTGGGCTTACGAGCATATGTACACCTTGGGTGAGCCTACGGGACTGAAGAAGGAATTTTTAAAGTACATGGTATCTGCAGAAGTACAAGATACCCTGGTACCCAAGCTAGGTTACATCCCGATTACGAAAATGAAGGTAGAAAGGGACGCCAAGGGTAAAGTAACGCAAAAGTAAATAAATTAAGGTATAAAAAGCAAAGAGGCACAGAGGCGGTCAGTAGGAAAAAGATAAATAGGGAAGGGTAGAAGCAGGTAATGTAGAAAAATACCGATTTCCAGAGGAGTTCCCCATGACGAACTTACGTTCACTCCATAATGAATGAAAATAGGTGCGATCTTTGCTATACTACCGTCAAGCCAAACTGCCGCGAAAGGGTCGGTTTTCCACTGGGGCCTGGAAAGCCCGTTGAGGAGTTTGACCCTGAGCGCTGAGCGCCTTGTAGGCACCGTTAATTGTTGCTACCGGTAAGGTAAGCACGTAAGTTAAGTGCCAGGCACTTAACTTAATGGCAGAAAGCTATTTTCAAGGGAGATAAATTACGGCTGAAGTGCCTGGTAATTAGAAAATCACCAGGCCACCTTTGTTTTTTAAGAAGGAGGGTGGATTGCAGATGTCCAAATACAGCGAAAGGTTGGGCAGGTTGTTTTCTTTTCTGTGTGCCGGGTTGGTAATTGTTTTAACCGTTGCGATCATTTATTTTATCAGCACAAAAGGGTTGTCTACATTTTTTGGCAACGGTGTCAGTATTAAAGAGTTTTTGTTTGGCACCCAATGGTGGCCGGACCGTCCTCCCGAACAGGGTGGTCCTGTAGTAGGGTCGTTTCCTTTTATTTTGGGTTCAATCATTGTTTCTCTTTTAGCCGTCTGTTTGAGTGCTCCTTTAAGTGTTATTGTGGCCGTTTTTATGGCGGAAATAGCTCCCGGCTGGGGACAGAGGCTGATCCAGCCGGCGATTGAATTGCTGGCCGGGATCCCCTCTGTCGTGTATGGCTACATCGGTTTAAGTGTGCTTGTTCCGTTTATTCGAAATGAGTTCGGGGGCCAGGGTTTCAGCATCATGGCCGGTTTTCTGGTACTTTCGGTAATGATTTTGCCCACCGTCATCAGCGTATCCACCGATAGCCTGCGCGCGCTGCCCGTCCAATGGAAGCACGCGGCTTTTGCTCTCGGCTCCACCCGCTGGCAGACTATCCGGATGGTTTTGATCCCGGCCGCCCGGTCGGGGATCATTACCGGTATTGTCCTGGGCCTGGCCCGGGCCTTCGGCGAAGCACTGGCGGTGCAAATGGTAATTGGCAACGTACGCAAAATACCTTCTTCCATCCTGGACCCGGTGATTACTTTAACCAGCGCCATTACCATGGACATGGGTTACACCATCATGGGTTCGTTATGGAACAACGCTCTCTGGTCAATGGCTTTGATTTTGCTGCTGATGTCCTTTTTCTTCATCCTGATTATTCGCGCGGTAAGCCGAAGGGGGGCTATCCAGTGAACGCCCGTCTGGCTGACCGGCTGGCCACGACAATGTTCTGGCTCGGCGCGGGAACCGTCTTGCTCATTTTAATTCTCATGCTGGTTTATATTTTACTGCACGGTTTTAAATCCATTGACTGGCATTTTTTAACTTCCCCACCGGAAACAATCAGGGCGGGGGGAGGAATTGGACCCCAGATTTTTAATTCATTTTACCTGCTCTTTTTAACCATGCTGATTGTTTCCCCCATCGGTCTGCTGGCCGGTATTTACCTGGCCGAATACGCGGGACGCAACAAAGTCACCGAAACAATTCGCCTCTGCATTGAAACATTGACCTCCTTGCCTTCAATTGTTGTCGGCCTGTTTGGCCTTTTGCTTTTCGTGAACAAAACAGGCTGGGGTTACTCTCTGATGGCCGGCGCCTTGGCCCTTTCGGTGATTAACCTTCCTTTGATGGTCCGCATTGCGGAGGAAGCGATCCGGAACGTATCCAACGAGTTGCGGGAGGCCAGCCTGGCGCTGGGCGCCACCCACTGGCAAACAATCTGGCGGGTAGTTTTGCCTTCGGCACTTCCCGGCTTGATTACCGGGGGAATTATCGCTTCCGGCAGAGTTTTCGGCGAAGCGGCCGCGCTTTTGTATACAGCCGGCATGAGCAGCCCGAATTTAAATTTTCACAATTGGGATATCACCAGCCCGACCTCACCTTTAAATCCTTTCCGGCCGGCGGAAACGCTGGCGGTGCATATCTGGAAAATAAATTCAGAAAGCTTGATCCCGGATGTCCGCCGGGTGGCTGACGGCGCATCGGCTGTTTTAGTACTTATTGTTTTGCTTTTTAACATTTCCGCCCGCTGGTTTGGCCGGTATATATACCGGCGCTTGACGGCGAGCTAAAATAATTTAACGATAACTTAATAAACAATTAAAGTTAACATAATCATTAGTTAACATAAGTATGATAATTTTTGCTTAAGGAATAAATAAAAGAAAAGGGAAATGAGAAAGAAGGTGAGCAAGGGTGGTGAAAGTAAAAAAACAGGGGAACATTCTGTTTGTTAAGGGGATCGTAATGAATCATCATTTTGAAAAGGTATTAAAGTCTGTGGAAGATGTTGCCAGAGAGAATAAGACGATCGTTATTGATTTAGGCGAACTAGAGCTCATTGACGAATACGGCGCTGAACAGTTGTTTAAGATCAGCAATGAGTTACAAAGGTGCGGATACAGGATAGAGTTATTCAACGCCCAGGAAAAAGTGCTCACCAGGTTGTTAAAGGCGGGGATCGTTCCGCATAAAAAAAGGCGGCAAAGAGCAGGATAGTTGTATATAAAAAACAAGGAGATTAAATTTTTGTGATCGGTTATCGTGCCTGGGAAGCGGCCAAAAAAGTACTGGTTCTGGGTGACCCAATTTACAGTCTGGTGGATAGCAAAGGAATTACTCACCAGTTTTGCAATGAACAGGCGATTTTGATTCTTGCCAACGACGGACTTTTTAAGGAAGCGGAGATTTTGAAAAAAAACCTTGAAACAGTTAACCGCGGGACCTGTTGGGCCGACCGGGGGTGGAAGTGTTTAGCGCATTACCTGGATCCCGATACTCAGAAAGGGCTTGGCCCCTGGCCGGATGCTGCCCAGGAAAGCAAAAGTTACTTTGCAAAGGCGCTTGCCTGCTGGCAGAAGGGCGAGCGAACGAATACGTTCTTTTATCTGGGTGCATTACTACATTTAATTCAGGATCTGTGCGTCCCATATCACGCCAGTGCTGTACCCTTTGCCGGACACCAGGATTTTGAAGGGTGGGCACGCAAAAATCGTTGTGTTTACCAGGTAAAGTCAGACGGGATCTATGATCTCGCAAAAGAACCGGAACAATGGGTTTACAGCAACGCCCGGATTGCTAAGCAATTTTACCAACCGGACGGGATAAAAGATCAGGCATTTCTCCATCATACAGTTGGGTTTCTTTTGCCTCTAGCGCAAAGGACCACCGCCGGATTTATAAGGCATTTCTTGACAAAACTGAATTAGCCCACTACCTCCTTCTTTATATATACATCTTAAGGGTTGCCGGAGCAAAACCGTCAACCCTCTTTTTTAACTCCTCCCCGGGAACGTGCTTCGCGCCTGTCTGGCGCGCTTAAACCGCCCATTTTTTCCTTTCGCCTGTCAATTTAGCTATTTAAGGGAGGAAGTAATGAAATTTGCAAAACGATCCAATAAAATAATACTTAAGGCATTTTGCAAAGAAGGTATTGAAAAATATGGTCAAAATCGACAAAGAGAAGCTCAAACAAATTTCCAAAATGTGCATTCTGGAGGATGATAAAATCTGCGATAACTGCTGTGAATGTTTTGTTTGTGATGTTGACCCGGGGAAAATATGCGATAATTGTGGAAAGTGCCTGGAATTGGCCGATTACAATGAGATATCAATGGAAGAAATTCTTTTAGAGGAAGATTTAGAAAGCCCGTAAGGAGAGTTTATTTTTATGGAATAGTTCTTATAATAGATATTATGTAAACTATTTTAAAAAGGGAGCTCTCCTCAAGAACTGTCTCCGGGAAGATTGTTCTTAAGCAACCCCTGGTAACTTTCTAATAACTTCAAAGCACAATTGCGCGCAGAAAGCCTCTCTGCATTTAACCGGGCCTTCCCGGCAAATTTTTGCCTTAAAGCATCGTTTTTCAATAAAAACAAAATTTTTGCCACGAAATCTTTTTGATTTAATTCCGTCAGGAACCCATCATCGCCATCCTGCACCATTTCGGTTACTCCGAAAGCCCTTACCGCCACCACGGGCAATCCTGCCGCCTTGGCCTCCGCAATAACCAGCCCCTGGGTTTCCGTAACCGAAGCAAAAACAAACAGATCAGCCCCCGCGTAGTATTTGGCCACCTCTTCTTTGGGTATCTTGCCGGTAAAAATAACTTTATCCTGGAGCCCCGCCGCAACAACGCGTTTCTTCAAGGCTTTTTCCTCCGGACCGCCGCCGACAAGGACCAGCCTTGACCCAGGAAACTCCCTGTTCACCTTTAAATATGCCTCAAGTAGAAACCCGATATTTTTTTCCTGCCCCAAACGGCCAACAAAGAGAAGAATTTTTTCTTCTGTCGGGATCTGGTAATAAGTTTTTAACCAGCTTCGGTCCCGAAACGAGAACTCCTCTACCTTTATTCCGGTAGGAATATTCGTTACCGGTACGCGAACCCCAATGTTTTTTAAATAATCCTGAATGATGGTCGTAGGGACAATCACGAGATCGCACCGGTTGCAAAAATTCCGGGCGATCATCCTGGTCACTTTTTTGGTGATATTTTTCGCAAAGGGAAAGTAATGGACGTATTCTTCGTATAACGTATGAAAAGTAAAAACCAGGGGCAACTTAAAAAAACGTGCGTACCTTGCGCCCAGACTGCCCAGAATAAAGGGCGAATGAACGTGAATAAGATCCGGTTGCCAGGTCCTCAAAATCCTTTTAACCCGTCTGTTAAAAGGAATGGCGAGAGTAAAATCCCTGTTTGTGGGGGCCGGCAAAGAAGGAAAACGAAAAACATTATTTTCCGGTTTGGGCTGGTTTGGGTAAGCTGGAGCAAAAATGCAAATCTTGTGGCCTAAAGCTTCCAACTCTTCCTTCGCCGTTTCTATAGAATGAACAACACCGCTTGTATAAGGGCGGTAGCTATCGGTAAAAATGGCTATTTTCATCTTTTGCCTTCATCCTCTGTGCTTATCCGGGCCATCGGTAAAGGGCAGTAAATATCCGCCACCCTTCCTTTGTTTTTTTCAAGGTAAATTCAGCTTTGCCCGTTTCGATTTGCCCGGTGATGGCATCGCTTAAGGCAAGTTCGACTTCCGCGCAAACAATGTCCTTTGCTTGCCTGTGCAGTTCGATCTTTTTAACGTGCGCCTGCCAGTACCAGTCGGTAGGTTCACTAATAAACGCCCATGAATCAGCGCATATTTTATCTAATAATGGTTTGGTGTAATAACGGGCCAAAATTTCTCTCAACTCATCTTTACTTTTTGCCCCCCACCAGGTGCTGTCCTCTACCCCGCCCTCAATAATCGCCAGGATTTCCTCCTGCTGTTTTTGGGATAAAGGATTTTGGGCGGGTTCTCCTTTTTGGCCGGCAAAAAACAAAACCAGGAAAACGCCCGCTATCAAAAGGGCTGCAAAAATGCGCAGTATTTTTTTTCTTCTGGAGCACTTTCCCATTTTAATCTACCTCGCTTTTCTTATACATATACGACGGCGAGGCAGATTAGCCCTTGTCAAAATATGGCAAATAATATAGAATTAGCCATGACGCGGGTTTTTTGCTACCTGTTTAATAGCCTGGGTGATGGCCGCAACCACCTGGGCTTTCCCGCCAATCTGCTCAAAGCTTACGCTTGTAAAAATAGTCCCTTGTTCGGAAGCCACGTAATGCGGCGGCAGCTGATTTAAAGCCAGAGCCATGATGTCGTCCCTGCACGAATCGCAGGTGCACGTTTGGGGATGGGTTTTAAGATAATCTTTTAATACCTCGGAAAGCATTCTTCGCACGGCGTCTTCGGTATAATTATAGATCATGAGAACTTGCCCCCTTTTGTTTTAGGCTCTTAAAGTGGCCACCAGGCGTTTCGGGCTTAAAAGCATGTCGAGCCCGTGGTTAATGTCCGTAACAATTACGTCGGCGGCCAGGAGGGCTTTTCCCGACGCTCCTTCCGGCCCCAGCACCATAATCCCCAGCGCAGCATCTCTAAGCATGAGGGTATCGTTTGTGCCGTTGCCTACCGCTACCGTTTTCTCCTTTCCTAAAGCTTCAATAAATTCCTTTTTTAATTCGGCCCCTGCCCTGCCCTGCTCTAAAACATGCACCCGGCCTTTAATCTCCCGGCAGGCCTCTTTCCCGGTCCCAAAAGTATCGGCCGTGAGAATGTGCACCTGCAGCTTTTCCGCCAGGAGATTCAGCCTTTCTTTAACTCCCGGCAACAGAACTCCGTCTAAAGCCAGCGTACCGTTAAAATCAAGCACAATATGCTCCAGGAGAAGGACCTCGCGCCCAGGGATCTCGACAATTAGCAAGCTAAAACCCCCCGCGGGAAATCTTTTCCTTAATTATACATGATAATGAGGAGGTATGTAATCCCCTTTAAATAGTTCCTTACGCTAAAATAGCCTGTGGTTTTACACAGGCTACCCTATTTACGTTTAATCCCCCAGGCTGATTCCCAGCTGCCGGGCGGAGCGGATTAAATCACTGTCTAAAGGCACCTGGCGCATCTTCCCGGCGCCGTTCCGCAAAGACACGGAAGTAATGGTTGTGCCGGA